>VSNH01000037.1:0-12085 GCA_009774215.1 Lachnospiraceae bacterium | reverse complement strand
ATGCGAAGCATCCCGATCTGCCTATGCGTATAGGCAGAGCCGGAAGGCTTACAAAGCAGGCGCCATGCTTGCATGAGGGCATGCTTGGGAAGGCTTACGGCGAGCAACGCGAGTGAGGGATGCGAAGCATCCCGATCTGCCTATGCGTATAGGCAGAGCCGGAAGGCTTACAAAGCAGGCGCCATGCTTGCATGAGAGCATGCTTAGGAAGGCTTACGGCGAGCATCCCGATCTGCCTATGCGTATAGGCAGAGTCAAAAAGCCCCTCAGACCAAAAACAACTCCAGACTCATATACCCCAGGCAGAGCACCACCGCTATAATCAGCGGCACACTCAGCAGATAGTCGGTACGGGGCGGCTCCGACATATTCCACTGTACAGGCTGCTGTGGCATTGGCTGATTCCATTGCGCCGGCTGTACAGGCGGCGGTGGTATCGGCTGGCTCCACTGTGCGGATCGTGGCGGCTGCGGCATCCCGGGCATTTGCCGGGGCGATGCCGGTTGGCTCCACTGTACAGGCTGTGACTGTGGCGGCATCGGCACATTCGGCTGCTGCATCCTCTGTACGGCCGTGTGCCCGCTCCTTTGAAACAGCTCTCTAAAGGCTTCCTGCCGTCCCTCGTTCTTCGCAATCCACACGATCACGCAGCCCGCAATCGGCGTCGCGACCGCCGCGATCACCAGATATACAGAGAGCGCCGCCAGAAGATCCTGGGTGGACAGCTGCTCCGCCGCTTCATTCACGGCGTGTCCGTATATACTGTCCAAAACACTTTCCGACACATACATCAGCACGACCTGGCAGGAATTGAAAAACATATGGCAGACGGCAGATGCCCACAGGCTCCCCGCCGCCTCCACCAATAGCGCCAGAAAAATCCCGATTGCAAAAGCGTAAAGCGCCTGATTAAAATTCATATGCATCAGTCCGAAAAGAAACGCTGACAGTAGAACCGCCGAGATTCCATTGCCACGGTTCTTCTGATAACGCATGTTATTGTTATATTGCCCATTTCTCCTGTAACTTCCGTATATCACGCCCCGGAAAACAAATTCCTCACAGAAAGGCCCAAATATTCCAATCATAAAGAGCATCACGGGGAAGGGCGTACTTATGATATCTCCCTCCAGAGCCGCCACCGCATTGTCTGTAAAAAACATAGTCAATACATTGAGCACCGTCACCAGCGGCGAAATCAGAAAGGTGCAGAGAGTGATCATCAGCAGGGTAGAAATTTTAACCCTGTGAAACGCCGCCGCCTCGAACGACCGGGACGCACCGGGCGCGGACTGCACCCCCGCCATCGGCATCGGCACCGCATTTGGCACGAGTGGTGCGCCTGTTCCCGGCATCGGCTTTATCGGCATCTGCGGCGCAGGCGGCTCATTCGGCATAAACGTTCCCGTCTGCGGCACGGATGGCCGCTCCCTGCGCTCAAAAATCAGTAGGAAGATAATCGTCGGTATGATCAGTATCCCCTGACTCAGCAGAAAATTCAAAACAATGCTGTCCGGAAGAAGCGATCCCCAGAATATCAGGAATGCCACTACCCCAAAATGCACCAGTATGATAGTCAGAAACAACCAATTCGCTCTTTTACTCGTCATTGCGTCTTATCGCTTTCTCCGTTATCGTAATTTTACCCGCCTTTAACAAATTTCCTACCGCCCGCTTGAACTCATTTTTGCTCATCTGCATCTCCCGGCGGATCACCTCGGGCGACGCCTTATCGTTAAAGGGCAGCGCGCCGCCAAAACTGTCAATCACATGCATCACCTTCTCCGCGTCCCCCGCAATCTGCAGATACGCCTTTTCTCGAATACTCAGATCCAGCTTCCCATCCTCCTTCACCGCCGTGACGCGGGCGTTTACAGTATCTCCAACCGCAACGTTCCCGTAAAGCTCCCGCTTCGGAATCAGCCCCGAATACTGATCGTCCACCGCCACAAACGCGCCGAAATTCGGACTGATTTCATAGACCGTGCCATTTACCCTGTCATCCTTTTTGTAACTACTGTTATTTTTCAAATAAGGATATACATTCATGGTGGCACAGAGCCTGTCCGACTTATCAATATAGAGCGCCGCAAGACACTCCTCCCCGGCGGACACCCTTTTGGTCTGCTCCTTAAAGGGCAGAAGCAGCTCTTTCTCCAACCCCCAATCCAGAAAGGCGCCGATCTTTCCCACCTGCGCTACCCGCAGTCTCTCCACGCCGTGCAGAGTGATCTTCGGCCTGTTCGTGGTGGCTATCAGCCTGTCCTTGGAATCGCGGTACACAAAGACCTCTACCTCGTCACCGTTCGCCGCGCCCTCCGGCACCTGTTTTTTCGGCAGGAGAACCCGTTCTTCCGTATTTGCTCCATCATACAGGTAAACGCCGAATTCTACCTGCTTTATTATCTTTAAGGTCTGTATTTCCCCTAGTTGAATCATCGTTTTCTTCCTTTCAAAATTCGTGTCGGTGCGATTTGCCGTCATGCGAATGGCTTGCCTGCTCCGGACGCTCAGCATGCGCCATTCACAAAATCGCGCTTTCAACGCTCTCCGCTGCTTCACAAGCTCAGATTGTGCAGAGCTCAATCGGCTCATTAATATGGCGCTCCCTCCGACATTCGTATGACCGTCAGGCTCATGCGAGCACGGCTTGCCTGCCCTGTGCATGTCTGGCTAAGCTGGCGAACGAAACTCCACCACACTGTATGGGCTGCCGTCCGCCCCGTTCAGGGAAACCGTGTACAGTCTCCCATCCGCCCCATCCGCCATCACGGGATAAATCTCGTCCCCCAGCAGCGCCTGGCTCTTATATTCCACGCGAAGCTGCCCGATCTTAAACCCGCCCGGAATACAGTCCATTGCCATGCGCACATACTGCCCGTTATTGACATGATGGTTTGTGTCCAGATGGTGCGGTTTGACCGTAAATGCCTCCATCGGCTGTCCGTCTGTGGGCATTGCAATCTTTCTGGGCGCATAATCCATGGGATATCTTTCCTCCGGCACATAGCCCGCAATCATATCCTCATTCGGCTTTACGGGGCGCATTTTTTCCCTGTCCATCAGCGTCCATATGGAATTGGCCCAAGCCAGCGCCTCGCCCTCCTTCGTCCGCATCAGAAAGTTGCGCAGCCCCATAAAACCGCGAAACTCATAGGGAGCCGTGCCAACTACTATCTGTTCGCCGTACTTCGGGTACCGCCCGATGCAAATCTGCCACGCGGACAAAAGCCACACCTGCCCGATTTTATCCATATATTCCAGTCCCAGCCCGATGTCCTCAGAGTGAAAGGTAGAACAGTCCTGAAAATAGTCCAGCAGGGACTGCAGGTTTAAGAGACCGTCCTCACCCACCTCGCTGTAACGTATTCTTCCGTCAAATGTATACATAACTTAGCCTCTCCGTCAACGTCATTTTCCGCCATATCTGTCTCAGGGCGGCGCATGCGCACATAAGCTTTCCTGTGTCTCTCATTAAGGCACATTGCCACGATTCATCCTCCGGCTTCACAGCAACTGCAGCGGCGCAACGCTCCTCTCAAGAATCCCCTTCATCTGCGCAATGGCAATGCCGTAGTTCGTCACAGGCACGCCCTGCCTTTGCGCAAAACGCATCCGCCGCAATACCTCCCGCTCGTTCAGCATACAGCCGCCGCAATGAATCACAAGCGCATAAACCGTCAGGTCTTCGGGAAAGCCCGTACCCGAAGCCGTTTCTATGGTAACATTCTTTCCTGTATACTTTTTCAGAAAACGGGGAATTTTCACCGTCCCGATATCGTCGCATTGTCTGTGATGGGTGCAGCCTTCGGCAATCAACACGCGGTCACCGTCCTTCAGGCCGTCGATCGCCCGCACGCCTTCCACCGCTATTTTTAAGAAACCTTTGTAGCGCGCCATCAGAATGGAAAAGGAAGTAAGCGGGATATCCTCCGGCACGATAGCCGCAACCTCCTCGAACGCCTGACTGTCCGTGATGACAAGCGCAGGCTTCTCCGCAAGCTTGTTAAGCGCCTCCGCAAGCTCCGTCTCCCGCACTGCCACGGGAACCGCCCCCGCCTCCAAAAGATCCCGTATGGCCTGCTGCTGGGGCAGGATCAGCCTGCCTTTGGGCGCCGCCGAGTCAATAGGCACCACCAGCACTACCACGTCCATGGGCTTCACCAAATCCGCCACAAGGTGTCTCTCTTCCCTATCCGGGAGCATCACCGCCAGTTTTTCTTTCAATTCGTGAATGCCCGCGCCTGTTTTTACGCTCACATATATAGCACTCTCTATGTTATTTCCATCCAAATCCTTCGCCCGGCCGCCCACTGACAAATCCGTGCTGTTACTTTCATAATGTCCGTCCGCTCGCAGCTTCGCGCTGTCGCGCACCGCATCCGATTTCTCCGAACATTTGCCTGCCGTTTCAGGAAAAATATCCGATTTCACGATATCATTTTCAGAGTCCCATATATCGGACTTCGTAACCACTATAATAAACGGTACCTCCCGCTCCTTAAAAAGTGCGATCAACTCCTCGTCGCAGCCGGACACCCCCTCTGCTGCGTCCACAACCAGCACCGCGATATCCGTCTTTTCCAGCACCTGTTTTGTCTTCTTTACCCGCTGTTCCCCAAGCGCCCCCTCGTCATCAAAACCAGGTGTGTCAATCAGCATGACCGGGCCCATCGGCAGAAGCTCCATCGCCTTATATACGGGGTCGGTAGTGGTTCCTCGCACTTCCGACACCACCGCCAGCTCCTGTCCCGTCACCGCATTGAGCAGACTGGACTTGCCCGCGTTGCGCCTTCCGAAAAAGCCGATATGTACCCGCTCCCCCGCGGGGGTGTTGTTCATCCCCATATCCGTCATCCTTTCAGCTAAAGTGCCGAGATTCGCGAAGCGAAGCTCGAGAGGATAATTCCGAAGGAATTTTCCTCGCTAGAACCGGAAGTCCCTGATCCCTTCCTCAATCTTCGCCAGATGATCCTTCGCGATCTCCCGCACCTGTTCCCTGGGGATATTCGCAAGCTCCGCCTGTATCAATGCCTCACCGATGGCCTTCGTCTCCTCGGAGGCGTAGTCCATCAGGTACTCCTTCAGTGTCATCAGCGCGTTGGGATGACAGCAGTTTTGAATCTGCCCCGTCTTGCACAGGCTCATAAAACGATCGCCCGTCCTGCCCTCGCGGTAACAGGCCGTACAGAAGGAAGGGATATACCCCAGCTCCATCAGCCACTTGATGACCTCGTCCAGCGTCCGCTGATCGGAAACGTCAAACTGCTCCGTATCGGTGGGCCGCTCCTCCTCCGTATAACCGCCCACGGAGGTCCGGGACGCGCCGGAAATCTGGGACACGCCCAAGCGGATCACCTTCTCCCGCACCGCCTGGCTCTCCCTTGTGGAAATAATCATGCCCGTGTAGGGAACCGCAATGCGGATCAGCGCGCAGAGCTTTGCAAAAATCTCGTCGTCAATGCCGTTATCAAAAGCCGAGGGGTCGATATCGTCAGCGTGTTTGATACGCGGCACGCTGATCGTGTGGGGCCCCACCCCGTGAACCGCCTCCAGATGCTCCGCGTGCATGAGAAGCCCGGCAAACTCGTATTTGTACAGTTCCAGACCGAAAAGCACGCCCAGCCCCACGTCGTCAATCCCGCCGTCCATAGCGCGATCCATAGCTTCCGTGTGGTAATTGTAATCGTGCTTTGGCCCTGTTGGATGCAGTTTCAGATAGCTTTCCTTGTGGTACGTCTCCTGAAAGAGAATATAAGTGCCGATGCCCGCCTCCTTGAGCATACGGTACTCCTCCACCGTAGTTGCGGCAATATTTACATTGACGCGACGGATCGCGCCGTTTTTATGGTTGATGGAATAGATCGTTTTAATGCATTCCAGAATATACTCAATGGGATTGTTGACCGGGTCTTCCCCCGCCTCGATCGCCAGACGCTTGTGGCCCATATCCTGCAAGGCGATCACTTCCTGCTTCACTTCCTCCTGGGTCAGCTTCTTTCTGGAGATATTTTTATTTTTCATGTGATACGGACAGTAAACGCAGCCGTTCACACAATAATTGGACAGGTAGAGCGGCGCGAATATCACAATACGGTTGCCGTAGTAGGCCAGCTTGATCTCCTCCGCCAAGGCGTAAATTTTTTCCAGTATCTCCTTGTCCTCACATGCCAGAAGAACCGATGCCTCCCTGTGGGAAAGGCCCGCGCATACCGTGGAATTTCCCTCTTTTCTGGGTCTTGCCTTGTCCAGAATCTCGTTGATGAGGGCTTTGTTATCCTTGTTTTCCTCCGCGTATTTCAGCGTTTCAAGGATTTCCTCATGGTTGATAAAATCGTCTGCACACAATGATTTCGGATCGTACATTTTATTTTACCTTCTTTCCGCAATGATCGCCGCCAGCCTGCATTCTCCTCATACTTTCAGGCAGCCCGGCCCTTATTTTATAACTACCGTTATTTCATTCAGACACCCGCCGCGGATTTCTATTCCACGTCTTTTATCGCCCTACGCCGCCATAACCTTCTCAGCAGACCGTCACTCCGCCTGCACCGCGTCTCCCCGGCTCTCCACCACGCGATACCCAGCCTGCGCCACACTCTCCTTAAGCGCCGTCAGCCCTTCCGCCGCTTCCTGTCCGGTACACGCTTTATTGTCATATAGACTGTACTGTCCGCGCACATTTGCGGGGGACAGATTCGGCATAACGACGTTCGCACCGGCTTTCAGACCCATCTCCCGCCCTTGCGGATGAATGGTGCCAAGCGCCGTAGTGGCGGGAATCAGCGCCTTCGGCAGTGTCAGTCTGGTAAGCGCCACCATGATGAGCGTGCGCTCTAGGCTTCCCGCCGGATATCCCGAAAAAGGCGTGTCGCGATGGGGAATAAACGGCCCGATTCCCACCATTTCAGGCCGGAACTCCTGCAAAAACCGCATATCCGCGATCAGCTCCTCCGTTCCCTGAAAAGGGGAGCCCACCATAAAGCCCGCCCCGGTCTGATAACCGATTTCTCTCAGATTCCGCAAGCATTCCATGCGCCGCAGATAAGCCTGTTCCGGCGGGTGCAGCTTTTCGTAATGAGAGCGGGTCGCCGTTTCATGCCGCAGCAAATACCGGTCAGCCCCCGCCTGATACCAGATTTCATAATCCCTGCGCGGCCGTTCCCCCAGAGAGAGCGTCACCGCACAGTCGGGATACTTCTCTTTGATAGCGGACACCACCCCTGCCACCCACGCTGTGATGTGGTAAGCATCCTCGCCGCCCTGCAGCACAAAGGTGCGAAAGCCCAACGCATAACCCTGCCCGCAGCAGGCGAGAATTTCCGCTTCCGTAAGCCTGTAGCGCGATACGTTCGCATTGCTCCGGCGGATACCGCAGTAGAGACAGTCATTTCTGCAGAAGTTTGATATTTCAATCAACCCCCTGATGTAGACGTCCGTCCCATAATACCGCCTGCGCGCTTTGTCCGCCTCATGAAATAGCGCTTGTTTTTCATAATCGCCTTCGATGAGATACCGCCACTCGTCGTCGGAAAGACTGTCACCCGCCCAAAGGCGATCCGTCAAATCTGTCATATATCCTCCCGCCGCGTCTGCCCGCTATGCGAACCCAAAATCTGCGCGCCGCTCAACTGATACGCGTATAGTATAACACTTTCTTTCAAAAAGCGCGATAGCCAGATTCTAAAATAAGAATCTGGCTGCCCCATTTCATCCGCCTCATAATACTGCGCCTGCGCGCGCCACAGCTCATGATATTTCCCGTTCTTGTCCGCCACAAGTTCTTCGTAGCTCCCCATCTGCACCAGCTCTCCTTCACGGAAAACCGCTATTTTCTTGCAGAAACGGCAGGACGAGAGCCCGTGGGATATATACACCGCCCGCTCTTTTCGGATTTTCTCCCATTGCATTTATCATGTAGATGTAGAGCTGTCCCTTTAGGATATCCATGTAGAAGCGGATAAAGCGCTGCCCCTCCTGCTGTATCTTCATACATGCCTCTATTGCGTTGTCCATCAAATTTCCGACAATCAGGCAGATATCTGTCTCGGACAGCGCGGCATCCGGCTTTTCCGGCACGACTGCCTTTGCCTCCACCGCGATTCCATAAGCCAAAGAAACCCCGATGAATGTTTTCATCAGGGTTTTATTAACTGGGCTACAAGGATTCGAACCTTGAAATGACGGAGTCAGAGTCCGTTGCCTTACCGTTTGGCGATAGCCCATTGACAATTAACGATTATAGCGGAAAAAGGGACATTTGGCAAGCCCCTTTTTCCATTTTTTTTAAAAAATTTTCAATTAAATCTCAAACATCAGTTCGCCATAGGTCGGAATCGGCCAATATTCCTTATCCACGATCATTTCCAGCTCATCCGCCGGAGCGCGCAGCTCATCCATGGCCGCCCTCACCGTGTCTTTGTAGAAGAACGCCTGCGCTTTCGCGTCTTCCATGGCAGAAGCCTCTTTTTCCGCCTTTTTCAGCTTCTCGAGAGCCGTCTGCATCGCCGTCAGCTTTTCACCGACTACCTGCAGCATCTCATCCTGCGTGGCCGCGTCCGCACCCGCTGTCTTCACCGCGTTCACCGTGTCCGCAAGCACCTTCGTGTAACGGACAACCGCAGGGATAATCTGCTTGCCCGCCATATCAATCATGGTAAGCGCCTCTATGTTAATAGATTTCGCGTAGGTTTCGTAAATGATCTCCTCGCGGGACTCCAGCTCCACCTCCGTGAAGATGTGGAACTTCTCAAACAGCTTCACCGCTTTGTCGGTGGTCAGGGTGCCCGCCGCTTCAATCATGGACTTAATGTTCGGAAGCCCTCTTCTTTCGGCCTCCGCCACCCACTCGTCGGAGTAACCGTTGCCGTTGAAGATGATTCTCTGGTGTTCTGTCATATATTTCTTGATCAGGTCGTGGATCGCCAGCTCCTTGTTGTCCGCAGCTTCCAGAATGTCAGCCGCCTCACAGAAAGCTTCCGCTACGATGGCGTTCAGCGTGGTATTCGGGCTTGCAATGGAATCCGCCGAGCCTACCATACGGAACTCGAACTTGTTGCCCGTGAAGGCAAAGGGCGACGTCCTGTTTCTGTCTGTCGCGTCCTTCTGGAAATCGGGCAGGGTGCTCACGCCCGTGAGAAGCTTGCCGCCCTCCTTGACAGAGGTTGCCTCACCCGTCTCAATCAGCTGTGTCACCACATCCTCAAGCTGCTCGCCCAGGAAAATGGAAATGATTGCCGGAGGCGCCTCGTTCGCACCAAGTCTGTGGTCATTTCCCACGTCGGAAGCGGACTGGCGTAGCAGGTCTGCATGTCTGTCCACTGCCCGCATAATGCAGGCGAGCACCAGCAGGAACTGCACGTTCTCGTTGGGCGTATCGCCGGGATCCAACAGGTTCACGCCGTTGTCCGTGGTGATCGACCAGTTGTCATGCTTGCCGGAACCGTTCACGCCCGCATAGGGTTTTTCATGTAATAAGCAACGCATGTTATGTTTCACGGCCACCCGCTTCATCGTCTCCATAACGATCTGGTTGTGGTCTACCGCAATGTTTGCCGTCTCATAGATCGGCGCAAGCTCATGCTGCGCGGGCGCCACCTCGTTGTGCTGGGTCTTGGCCGTCACGCCGAGCTTCCACAGCTCCTCGTTCAAATCCTTCATGTATGCGCCTACGCGCTCACGGATGACACCAAAGTAATGATCCTCCATCTCCTGCCCTTTGGGAGCCGGCGCGCCGAAAAGGGTACGTCCCGCAAACATCAGGTCTGTTCTCTTCATATATAAGTCTTTATCTACCAAAAAGTATTCCTGCTCCGGGCCGACAGAGGCGGTCACCTTGGTTGCCCCCGTGTTGCCGAACAGCCGCACGATACGCAGCGCCTGCTCGCTCAACGCCTCCATGGAACGAAGCAGCGGCGTCTTTTTATCCAGCGCCTCGCCCGTGTAGGAGCAGAACGCGGTGGGAATGCAGAGAATCGTGCCGCAGCCGGACTCCTTCAAAAACGCGGGGGACGTGATATCCCATGCGGTGTAGCCTCTCGCCTCAAAAGTCGCCCGCAAACCGCCCGAAGGGAAGGAGGATGCATCCGGTTCACCCTTGATTAACTCCTTACCGGAAAACTCGGTCAGCATCTTGCCCAGCTCGTCGGGATGGGACACGAAAGCGTCATGCTTTTCTGCGGTGATGCCTGTAAGGGGCTGGAACCAGTGCGTATAGTGTGTCGCGCCGTTCTCCACCGCCCAGTCCTTCATCGCCTTTGCCACGATATTCGCGGTGTTCATGGAAAGCTCGCCGCCCTCGTTCATGACCTTAACGACTTCCTTGTAAGCGTTTCTCGTCAAGCGCTGCTGCATTTTACCGAGCGTAAACACGTTTTTCGCAAATATTTCTTCCACATTGAATACTTCGCTCATAACAATTATCCTCCTCACCCGGTTTCAAAAAAATGCGCTCCAAAAAAACTCCTTTTTTGGAACGCCATCGTTCTGAATACCTGTATACAATTTACGTCTATAAGAATACCCTACTTTTTCTCAAAATGCAAGCAGAAATTTAAAAATTTTTTTCGACCCGCAGAATATCCCCCACTTCCGGCACCTCGGACAGTTTCACGTCGATCGTCTGCTTCGGATGCGGACAGGACTCCACAGGATGTCCCTCCTCATCGTACATGGCAATCACTTTTACGGGGATATTCTCCCCGCCCGGCTTCATAATCTCGATCTCATCCCCCACGCAAAATTTGTTGCGCTGCTCGATACGGGCGCAGAACGGGCTCTCCACACTGCCGCCCGCTGCGTCGCCGTCTGCCGTCGTCATGCCTCTGCTGCCCACAGCCGCATCTTCCGCCGGAGCCCCAGCCTCAGCCACCGCGCCCACAATGCCCAGATAAATATACTCGCTCACATAGGTACTCTCGTCGTATATCTGCGTATCCTCGTCGGCTTTCCCGAAATAAAAACCCGTGGTAAATTTGCGGTAGGTGCACTTGGCGATTTCCGCACGGTACCAGTCCATGTTGGCGCGGTACCGCTCCTCGGAGACAAAATAATCGTCAATGGCACGCCTGTAGGTGCGCGCCACGGTCGCCACATAGAGCGCCGTCTTCATCCTGCCCTCGATCTTAAAGCTGTCGATCCCCGCATCCACCAGCTCCGGGATATGCTCTATCATATTCAGATCTTTGGAATTAAAGATAAAAGTACCCCGGTCGTTCTCAAAGACGGGCAGATACTCGCCCGGCCTCGTCTCCTCCACCAGCGCGTACTTCCAGCGGCAGGGGTGTGTGCAGGCCCCGTGGTTCGCGTCCCGCCCTGTAAAATAATTGCTCAGCAGACACCGCCCCGAATAAGAAATGCACATTGCTCCGTGCACAAAGCTCTCGATCTCCATATCCTCCGGTATCTGCTCCCGAATTTCCTTTATTTCCTTCAGCGAAAGTTCCCTCGCCGACACCACCCGCTTCGCCCCCTGCTCATGCCAGAAGCGGTAGGTCATATAGTTCGTATTGTTGGCCTGGGTGGAAATATGAATGTCAATCTCCGGACAGATTTCCCTCGCCAGCGCAAACATGCCGGGATCCGCTATAATCAGCGCGTCCGGCTGCAGTTCCCTAAGTTCCCGAAAGTAAGCCCGCGCTCCCTCCAGATCGTAATTGTGCGCAAGAATATTGGCGGTCACATGCACCCGCACGCCCCGCTCATGGGCAAAGACAATGCCCTCCGCCATCTCCTGTGCCGAAAAATTTTTCGCCTTGGCACGCAGCCCAAAAGCCTCCCCGCCGATATACACCGCGTCCGCCCCAAAAATAACAGCCGTTCTCAATACTTCCAGACTGGCGGCAGGCACCAGAAGTTCCGGTTTTTTTTCTATTTTTTTCATCTCACTGTCGGCTCTCCCAGCACCGTTTCTCTCAATCGTAAGGCTTCGACCGTCGCGCGATTACATGTCATCCCAGACGTGCTTTTTTGCTTCCTCGCCTCTCTGTTCGAATGCTCTCATCCATCTTACACCGCCCGGTTGTCAGCTTCTCTCGTTCGGCATCGTTTTAACGCTTACCGTCACGCCGTCCCCCACGGGCAGCAC
>VSNH01000036.1 GCA_009774215.1 Lachnospiraceae bacterium | reverse complement strand
TTCGCCTTATCCTTCGTGGTTATGCCAAGCTGTCGGCTCGGGGTTGCCGCAAGCATGTTTGTCTGTACTTAGAGCATTTTACCCCCCCCCCCGACGAAATCCGCATCCATGCAGTCTTTCCTTACAATCGGTTCATACAGATATCAGAATTATTCAGGGAAATGTGTGCTATTCAAAATATAGTTACAAATTATATATCGGTACAAATGTCCGATTCCTTTAGTGCGTTTTTTGAAACATTAAATATCCAGCTGCATCTCCACCTCGGACTCCGCCTGCTGCTTAAACTCCTCGATCTGTACTGCCGAAAGCTCCGGCAGATCCTCGATGGATTTCACTCCAAAGCTCCGAAGAAACTGCTCTGTCGTTCCAAACAAAAGCGGCCGCCCCGGCGCGTCCAGCCTGCCCACCTCCGCGATCAGGTCAAACTCCAAAAGCCGGTTCACCGCATGGTCACAACTTACGCCCCGCACCTTCTCGATCTCCAGCCTGGTGATGGGCTGCTTGTAAGCAATGATAGAAAGTGTTTCGAGAAGGGTGTCCGTGAGCACAAATTTCTTAGGCGTTTTCGCAATTTTGATCAGATACTCATACAGCTCGCTCTTCGTGCACATCTGCACCGCGTTGTCCAGGGTGGTGAGACCGATCCCTCTGTCCGCCTTCTGATAGGCAGCCGCCATCTCCTCCAGAAGCTTCTTCGTGGTATCCTTATCCTCTTCGATCACAGCAGCCAGCCTGTCGATCTCCACCGAATCACCCATGGTAAATAAAATCGCTTCCAGAACTGCCTTTGCCTTCTTCTTTTCCATGCCTGTCCCCTCTTAAAGTGTGTATCCCCGTCAGCTGACGCTCGTCAGCTGCAGCGGCTCGCTGGCCGCATTTTCCCGCGCCGTAATGATAATATCCGAAAAGGTATCCTCCTGCTCGATTCCGATCCGCCCTGTCTTAATCATCTCTAAAATCACAAGGAAGGTCACGATGATCTCCATCTTGCCGGCCTGCTTTTCAAGCAGCTTTCGAAAACTGAATGTCTTATGGCTGCGCACGTATGCTTCCACATAGGCGGTCTTTAAATCCAGATCGATCTCGTCCTTCTCAATCTTCCCAAAAGTGCTTCTGACAGGGTCGATCTTGTCCTCCTGCCGCTTTATCATCTGTTTGAATATCTCGTGGAGCTTATGTAATGTCATATCCCCGATCAGCTCCTCATAGTCTACCGGCTGGCGGTACTGCGCCACCTCCGCCGGCAGTGTCGGTTTCTTGTAGAGATTCCTCTCCGCGTCCACCATGCGGTCACGCAGCTCGTAGGACATGTACTTGCACATCTTGTATGCCAAAAGCTTCTCCACCAGCTCCGCCCGGGGGTCTTCCTCCTCCCCCTCCTCGTTCACCTCTTTCGGCAGAAGCATCCGGCACTTAATGTCGATCAGGGTGGCCGCCATAACGAGAAACTCGCTCATGACGTTCATATCCTCCGTCTCCATCTGCTTAATATAGTCCAGATACTGCTCGGTGATCTCCACGATGGGGATGTCATAAATATCCACTTTATTTTTGTCAATCAGGTGCAGAAGCAGATCCAGCGGACCCTCAAACACCTCCAGCTTCACAGGAATTGCCATAGCCTGTCCTCTTTCAATATCATTCGAGCTCAGTGTTTTCCTTCACACTTTACCCGGTTTTAAATCAATCACAATCAACTCGCCCGGATTAAAAATCCTGACCGGGGGCGTGTGACTGCTCAGTCCCCGGCTCAGTATCATGGTACTGTTATCTTCCTTAAACATGCCGCCGTCATACTTGGGAAACAGGGTCAATGCCGGGGAAAGCACCCCGCCCAGCGCCGGCAGCCTCATAATCCCGCCGTGCACATGCCCGGAAACCACCAGATCCGCGCCCCACTTGGCGTAAGCGTCAAAATACACCGGGTTGTGGGCGATCAGCAGTTGAAAGATTTCCCCATCCGGCGTTCCCAAAAGCTTTGACAGATAAGACGTCTCCATGGGGGTTCTCCTGAAGTGCCTGAAATACGCCCTGTCGATCTGTGCGCCGCAGATGGCGATATTGCACTCCGGCAGATAGGCCGTCTCATTGATGAGCGGCTCAATCCCCGCCCGTTTCAGACCGGACATATAACCCTCATACATCCCCGGGTAATCGTCAGGATACAGTCCCAGACGGTACTCATGGTTACCCATGCCGTAATAAACCCGGTATCGTGCGGACAGCTTTTCCATCAGCGAAAGCGCCCGACTGTAGTCTGCGCCTCTCATGGCAGTCAGCATGTCCCCCGCCACCAGAATCCCATCCGGCGCAGCCTTGTCAATCGCGGCAAGGAGCCTTTCGTTTCCCTCTCCAAAGGACTTGTTATGTAAGTCCGCAAGGAGCACAAGCCTGCACGGCTTCGTAATCTTATCGGATTTGATCTCGTAGGCAATCGTCACAAACCGGTTGCTGTCCCAAACTGTCACAGCCAGACATATACATATAAGCGCAGCCAATACCGCTGCTATACCTTCCGCCATATTCCTCCCCGCCCGTATATCATGTGGTTGGCTGTAAAAGCCACCCAAACATTGTATCATACCCCCTGTTTCGCCGCAATCTGTGAACTTTTGTTCTGTGTGCTGCTTTGCTTCGCTCAGCAGTACTGCATCAAGCCATGCCAAATTGCTTCGCGATGGCTTGATGCTCTTAAACCACTACATTTTCTTACGGACTTTGCAGCACAGTGCAAAGTCCTGTGCCGGCATTTTCTCTACCGCTTCATCAGGTACAGCCCCCACACCTTCTTATAATAGTCCTTGTACTGTGCTTTCTCCACGTCTTTTGCCGCCAGGATGGACACACTGCCGATACGGGCGCCGTTCAGTTTATAGACCGCCTCACCGACGGCGTCCCCCTCCGCTATGGGCGCGGTTACAGCGCCCGGCAGGCTGATCTCCTTCTCAATGTCATTCAGATTATTGCCCGCCGTATCCAGATAGGAGAAAGGCGCTTCATAGACCAGATTCACCGTATCTTCAATGCCGCCCTCCACCTTCTGGGCCGGAAGGGGATCCTTGTTGTCGTCCTTATACATCTGGCTCACACTGTAACCGTAGCTTAACAGCGACATGGCATCCTGAAATCTGGTTTTGGGATCCGGCGCCGCCATCACCACCGCGATCAGCTCCATGCCGTCCTTGTTCGCCGTAGCGGACAGGCAGTAGAGCGCCTTGGAGGTGGAGCCGGTCTTTAAGCCTGTCGTCCACTCGTACTGCTTCAGAAGCTTATTGGTACTGGAGAGCGTGAAGGTGCTCGTTCCCTGCGCCGTCACATGCTCGATATCCTCCATCCAGATAGTCGTATAGTCAAAGACCTCCGGATATTTCGTAATCAACTCCCTGGACATAATCGCCACATCCTTGGCCGAGGAATAATGGTCATCGGAATCCGTCAGGCCGCAGCAATCCTCAAAATGCGTGTTCTGCATTCCCAGACTCTCCGCCTTCTCGTTCATCAGCTTCACAAATTCCCCCTCACTCCCCGCTATGTACTCCGCCACCGCCACACTTGCGTCATTGCCGCTGGCCACCGCGATGCATTTAATCATGGTCTTGAGCGTCTGTGTCTCTCCCTCCTCCAGAAACACCTGCGATCCGCCCATGGATTTCGCGTAGGCGCTTGTGGTTACCTCATCCTCCAGACGTATCCTGCCGCTCTTCAAATGCTCAAAGATAATCAGCAGCGTCATGATCTTGGTGATACTGGCCGGACTCCGTCTGGTATCCGCATCCTGCTCACAGATCACCTGCCCAGTGGAGGCTTCCATCACAATATAGGACGGCGTAGTTACCTCCGGCGCAGCATTGACCGGTATGGTCATAGTCGTAAATAAAGTCTCCGCTAAAAGTATACCCGTCAAAAGCCATACAACGATCCGCTTTCTTTTTCCCTGCAAACTAAGTCACCCCTACCATTCCTTCTGTACTATACATATTGGAGTGGGACAACGGATATGCCGACAGAAATCATAGAATTTTAAGAAACACTTTTCTTCTCCCGTGCTATACTATATACGACAACCGGTCAGACGAAAGGATGTGTACAGACAAAATGAGTAAGACTTTATTGGCGGGATATTTCATATGGGGCGTTTTTTTCTTCGTCCTGCTCTGCCTCAGACCCGGTTCTTCCCTTCATTCCATAACCATGGATGCAAAAAGCAAAAAGGTCGGATGGCTGTTTGTCCTTACCCTGACAATGACCATTCTTTTATGTGTCATTCCCATGGGACTTTCCCCTTCCTACAACGGCGAAAAGCCGGATTACATGAACCAGTATGAACTGCTGACAGAATCCTTTTTGGAAGGGCATCTCTATATTGACTATAACGATATTGATCCGAAACTTTTGGCTCTGGACAACCCTTACGACCCTGATGCCAGAGAGGCTGCAAACGTATCCTTTCACTGGGATCACGCCTTTTATAACGGCCATTATTACATGTACTTCGGTGTCGTGCCCGTTTTTCTGCTCTTTCTTCCCTACCGGCTCCTCACGGGTATGAGCCTGACAACCTACCACGCGACGCAGATATTTACCGCCCTGTTCATTTGCGGTGTTTTTTCGCTGTTTTTTACTCTCAGCAAAACCTTTTTTAAAAAGCTGTCCCTTGGGCTGTACCTCTCCCTGTCGGCCGCCTTTTCCGTGATGAGCGTCTGGTACGCCGTCTCTGCCCCGGCCTTGTACTGCACCGCCATCTCCGCCGCCATCTGCATGGAAATCTGGAGCTTCTTCTTTTTCATCCGCGCCGTGTTCGTCTGTGAAAAAGAGAGCGCCAGCATCCGCTATGCTTTTTTAGGCAGCCTGACCGGTGCCCTTGCCTTCGGGTGCCGCCCGCCCATCGCTCTAACCAACCTGTTTGTCCTGCCGCTTCTCGCGGTCTTTTTAAAGAACAGAAAGTTCACGCTCCGGCTTGGAAAACAACTGCTTTTCGCTGCCTCTCCCTATATGATTGTGGGTGTGTTTCTCATGCTGTACAATTACGCCCGCTTTGACAATCCCTTTGAATTCGGACAGGCCTATCAGCTCACGATCACAGATCAGAGCCATTACGGCAGCTTCTTTTCCCGATTCCAACCGCTGAAAACTTTCGACAGCATCTGCAAATTTTTTGTGGGTTACACGTCCATGTCCGACCAGTTTCCCTTCGTCACCTTCGACGGCATCCTGCTCAACTTCCCCATCCTGTTTCTGCCCTTTTTCGGCATCGCCTCGGAGGGCGTCCGCGGTGAGATACGGGAAAGCCGTCTGTCCCGCTGTATCATAATCCTGTTCTGTATTCCTCTGCTGATCGCCTTCGCTGACGTTCTCTGGGCTCCCACCGTGCTGGAACGCTACCATATGGATATCTATTGGGTTCTCTGCCTGCTGTGCTATCTCGTGACAGGGCTCTACTATCGAAATCTGTCCGCAAAGACAGCCCGGAGATTTAGCAGCATCGTGTCGATCTGGGCTTTTCTGTCTCTCTGCAAATGTATTCTGCTGTTCCTTGTACCCTATGATTACAATTTCACCTTCTATTATGTGGAAGCGCTGGAAAAGATCAGAAAGATCCTCATGCTGGGACGAGGCGTCGGCCTGTACTGAGCGATAATGTAACGATCGAGTAAGGGAAGAGTTATCTTCCCTACCCGCCGCGCGCCCCATGCGCCGCTTTAGCGGCATACTCCCTCTGCATAGGGCTGCGCATAAAAACAGACCCGGAGCAATTTCCGGGTCTGTTCCACTGTTTAGTTATATTTGCGTTTTCTTGCCGCTTCGGACTTTTTCTTACGTCTTACGCTGGGCTTCTCGTAATGCTCGCGCTTACGAATCTCCTGCTGGATACCAGCCTTCGCGCAGCTTCTCTTAAAACGACGCAACGCGCTGTCCAAAGTCTCGTTTTCTTTTACGATTACGTTTGACATTTCCGCACCTGACCTCCCTTCAGTCCCAGAGTATTTCGACTGATTGGGTTATTTTGCGTGTTCTCACACAATACAAATTATATCACATTTTAGTTACGAGTCAACCGAAAAATGTAAATTTATTCTATTTCCCCGTTTTCTATCCGCAATGCCCGCTTTATACAGAAGAACCCCCAGTATGGCGGCCACAGACAGCAGCTCCGCTCCTCTCCAGTACAGCGGCTCCCGAAAGACCACCCGGATGCTGCCTGTAAACCCGGCCGGCACGCAGAGCGAAATCCGATAAGAAGCGCCGGGAACGATCTGCACCGGTTCCCCGTTGTCCGCCGCCGCCCGATAGCCTTTGTAATACAAAAGCGGAACTTCCACCTGCTGCACGCTGTCAGCCCTGTTTTCCAGGTCGACCGTAACCGCGCCCCCTTCTCGCCTCCAATCCCTTACGGTAAGCGCCGTCTCGTCGTAAGTAAGCCGTTCCACATAAGCCGCCACATAATCCGAAAGGAAAAAGGCTTCGTTCCGGTCAACAGGCAGGTATTCTCCGCCCATAACGCTCTCCTGTTCCTCCGAGGACGCGCTCTTCGACTTCATGGTTGACATGTTGCCGGCCTGATAAACGCGGTATGGCAGAGCACTCTGCAGGCACTGACCCATGAAAAAGATTCCCTGCCACAAGGACAGCGCCGCCAGTGCGCCGGCCGCCAGCTTCCGCCCGTTCAGGGGAACCCGCTCCTTTTTCATGAGCAGCCCAAACAGCCAGGTAAGCGTCAGCGCCGCAACAGAGAAAAACCGCCATATATACTGGACACTCACAATGGGCATCTGAAAGACGGGACATATTTTTGCAAGCCACGTGTATGGGAAAAGGCAGGTCGCCATCCCAAGTCCCAGAACGGAGAGAGACACCGCCAGAAACTCCGCGCTTCTCTCCTCCGCCCTCTCCTCCTTTCCATATCTCCCAAAGAGGAACCAGACCGCCAAAACCGCCAGCAGCGCAAGACCCACTGTCAGCGGCATTTCCCCCGTAAGGCCCTCCGCCGCGTCAAGGGAATGCCCGAAAGGCTCGAAGCCTCCCATGAAAAGCTGCGCCACAAAGGCGCCCGTCTTCTCAATCTGGTAGGAACCGTATTTACCGGCGTCATTGATGACATAGCTACCGCTTGCCATATAGTCCAGAAACGGAACAAGAAACCAAGCGTTTAACAGTACCGTGGCAATCGCTGCTTTGAAAATGACAAGCATGGTCTTTTTCCGGAAGGTCCTCCGCCACAGAAGCAGCGCGGAAAGAACGATAAAAAACGCCGTAATTTCCGTGGAGATCATGTGGGAGAGAAAAATGCCCGTGCACCCCGCTGTCACGGGAATCCAACTGTCCCTGTGCCGCCTTGTGTCCTCCGGCATCGTGTAAAGCAGCCACAGGCCGTACAGGACAAGCGGCATAAAGGTCATCGCCGAGTACTCGCCCACCGCCGCCCTCGTGTAGATACAAGTGAGACGATATATATTCAGGGAATACAGCACGGTACATGCCAGCCCGATTTTGGGCCTGCTCATTTTACTGAAAGAGTAGTAGGCAATTCCCACTGTCAGCATGTGGATCATTACCACATAACATTTGTAAGCCGCCTGCACAGACACACCGAAATACCGAAGCAGCGCCGGTACATACAAAAAGAAATCCCCGTAAAATACGGAGGCGGCGTATCCGTGGCCATTCAGCCACCCCGGCTGGATCCGCACCGGAAACATGCCGTTTTCCAGCCCTGCCCGGATTCCCTCAATGCGCATCAGATGAAAATACAGGTCATGGGAATTTAAAAACAGATAGTCCACCGCAAGGGGAATGCTGCAGATCCCTGTCAGAAGAAGAAGCGCGCGGAAAGGTACACCGTCAGACTCTGTCTTGAAAATCCGCTCTCCTCTCCTGCACTTCCAAAGGAAAAAGAGGACACCGTCAGCGGCAATGAGAATAACCGCCAGCCGAAACAGCGCATTTCTCACGGCGCAGTCCGCGGAAGCAATATGAACGCTTCGGATCAGCAGATACTCCCCCTCCTGCATCTCGTCAAAAAACTGTCCTCTCATCTGCAAGGCCCTGTCCCCGTAGGCCACCCGGAAATCGCAGGAAGCGGTACCGTTTTCGGACAGCGGAATATCGCCGCTGACCTCGCTGTGATAGCGGCTTCCCGGATGTACCACCATAAGCTTTGCCTCCCCGGCGCTCTCGTACTGCACCGTCAGCGTGTACATCCCTCTCGGGAGCGTAAATTCGGGCGTCGCCACATAGCGGCACCCGGCGGAGCGGTCCAGATAAAAGGCCGCTTCCCCGTCATCGTTCACCAGCTCCTCCTGCGTGTAGCTCAGCTCCGCCGCCTCACGCCTTCCATAAAAAATACCGGCGATGACCAGCAGAGCCGCTTCCGCTAAAAAAATGAAAATCCAGATCCTTTTACCAAAGCCGCCCTCTCTTGTCATGCCGGATACTCTTCGCCCTTTCTTCTCTTCGATGCGATAAAATAACGATTGCTATATTATGGTCTTATTTTTTTTGCTGCATGTTTTTGTTCAAGCTGATCCTCCAACACTTTCACGCACGCATTGACCGCCTTGCTCATTCCTGCGGGATTCTTTCCCCCCGCCTGCGCCATATTGGGACGGCCGCCGCCGCCTCCTCCCACATAGACTGCAATCTCTTTAATCAGATTGCCCGCATGAGCGCCCGCCGCGATCGCGCCGTCGGTTGCCATAGCGATCAGGTTGACCTTCCCCTCCTTCTCGGAAAGCAGCACAACCACGCCCTCGCCCAGCTTCTCCTTGAGCTGGTCGCCAAGCTCTCTTAAGCCGTTCATGTCAACGCCCGTCACTTTGGATGCCAGAAGCTGTACGCCGTTCACATCCTGCACCTGATCCATCACGTCGCCCAGCGCGTCCTTGGCCGCCTTGCTCTTTAAGGACTCATTCTCGCTCTGTAAAGCTTTCATCTCCGCCATCAGGTGCTCGCACCGCTCCACCAGATTAGAGGGATTGGTCTTTAATGCCTTCGCCGCCGCATGTAACTCCTCTTCCAGCTTCTGATAGTAAGCTGTCACATTGCCGCCCGTCACCGCCTCGATACGGCGCACGCCCGCAGCCACGCCGGACTCGGAAAGAATCTTAAAGGAACCGATGGTTCCCGTGAATTTCACATGAGTGCCGCCGCACAGCTCCTTGGAGAAATCACCCATCTGCACGACGCGCACTGTCTCCCCGTACTTTTCCCCGAAAAGAGCCATTGCCCCGGATTTCTTTGCCTCCTCTATGGTCATTTCCTTCGTCTCCACAGAGAGATTTTCCGCAATCTTTTCGTTGACGATCTGCTCGACCTTCTTAATCTCCTCATCCGTCATTGCTGCAGAATGGGAGAAATCAAAACGGGTTCTCTCCCCGTCCTGAAAGGACCCGGCCTGCTCCACATGGCTGCCCAGCACTTCCCGCAGGGCTTTCTGCAGAAGATGGGTTGCGCTGTGGTTTTTGCATGTATTCCCTCTTCTCGTGGCATCCACTGTCAAAATGGCGGTGTCTCCCACCTGAATCCTGCCCTTCGTCACCCTGCCGACATGTCCAACCTTGCCGCCCAGCAGCTTGATGGTATTCTCCACCTGGAATTCCCCGTCCCCGGTCGAGATCGTACCGATATCGCCCTCCTGGCCGCCCATGGTGGCATAAAAAGGCGTTTTCTCCACGATCACCGTGCCGACCTCGTCTTCTGAAAGCTCCTCAGCCTGCTCTGTCTCCGTGGTGAGCACCGTAATTTTGGAATCGTATGTCAGATTGTCATAGCCCACAAACTCCGTGGTAATGGCGGGATCGATGGACTCGTACACCGTCACATCCGCGCCCATGTAATTGGTCACCTTACGGGCCTTGCGGGCCTTATCCTTCTGCTCCTGCATACACGCCGCAAAGCCGTCCTCGTCCACCGTAAAGCCCTTCTCCTCCAAAATCTCTCTCGTCAGATCAAAAGGGAAGCCGAACGTATCATAGAGCTTAAAGGCATCCGCGCCGTCAAGCTGCCTGCCGCCATTCTTCTGCACCGCCTCGGTCATCTCATTCAGGATGCTTAAGCCCTGGTCGATGGTCTTATTAAACTTGCTCTCCTCCTGCTTTAACACGTTGAAGATAAAGTCTTTCTTCTCCTCCAGCTCCGGATAGCCGTCCTTGGAGCCCTCAATTACCGTTCCTGCCAGATCAGCCAAAAACATGTCTTTGATGCCGAGTTTCCTACCCTGTCTCGCCGCCCGGCGGATGATCCGTCGCAGCACATAACCCCGTCCCTCGTTGGAGGGCATAATGCCGTCCGAAATCATAAAGGTCGCGGAACGAATGTGATCCGTGATTATGCGGATGGATACGTCCGTCTCGTAGTCCTTTTTGTATTCCACACCCGCGATCTCACACACCGTTGTACGCAGCGCAAACACCGTATCCACATCGAAAATGGAATCCACATCCTGCACCACGGAAGCAAGTCTCTCAAGCCCCATGCCGGTGTCGATGTTCTTCTGCTCAAGCTCCGTGTAATTGCCCTTGCCGTCGTTGTCAAACTGGGTGAACACGTTGTTCCAGATCTCCATGTAACGGTCGCAGTCGCAGCCAACGGTACACCCGGGCTTGCCGCAGCCGTACTTCTCACCCCGGTCGTAATAAATCTCAGAACAGGGACCGCAGGGACCGGAACCGTGCTCCCAGAAATTATCCTCCTTGCCAAAGCGGAAAATCCGCTCCGGGGCAATGCCGATTTCATGGTTCCAGATAGCAAAGGCTTCGTCGTCGTTTTCATAGACCGAAGGATACAGTCTGTCAGCAGGCAGCCCCACCACTCTGGTCAGAAACTCCCAGCTCCATGCGATGGCCTCACGCTTAAAATAATCCCCGAAGGAGAAATTGCCAAGCATCTCGAAAAAGGTGCCGTGTCTCGCCGTCTTTCCCACATTCTCCAGATCCCCGGTACGGATGCACTTCTGGCAGGTGGTCACGCGGCGTCTCGGCGGAATCTCCTGTCCCGTGAAATAAGGCTTCAGCGGCGCCATGCCGGAGTTGATCAGAAGCAGACTGTTGTCATTGTGGGGCACCAGCGAAAAGCTCTTCATCTTCAAATGATCCTTGCTCTCGAAAAAGGCAAGAAACATCCTTCGTAATTCATTTACACCATAAGGTTTCATCGTTCTCTTATCCTCCTGTTTCATTTTGAAAGTGGATTGCCCAGGGACTTTCAAAAGGTAAATTTATCCGCAAAGTAAGCGTCAAGCTGGTCGATCGCGACGCGCTCCTGCTCCATGGAATCGCGGAAACGCACGGTCACGCAGTTGTCCGTCTCGGAATCGAAGTCGTATGTCACGCAGAACGGCGTGCCGATCTCATCCTGACGGCGGTAACGCTTGCCGATATTGCCGCGGTCGTCAAACTCGCAGTTGTATTTCTTGGAAAGCTGTGCAAAAATCTTTTCCGCGCCCTCGTTTAACTTCTTGGAAAGGGGCAGCACGCCGATTTTCACGGGTGCCAGCGCCGGATGGAAATGCAGCACGGTGCGCATGTCGCCGTCGCCCAAATCCTCCTCGTCGTACGCGCCGCACAACACCGCGAGGAACAGTCTCTCCACGCCGAGGGACGGCTCAATCACGTAAGGGATATATTTCTCATTCTTCGTATCGTCAAAATAGGTCAAGTCCTCTCCGGAAGTATTCTGGTGCTGGGTCAGATCGTAGTCCGTCCTGTCCGCGATGCCCCACAGCTCGCCCCAGCCGAAGGGGAACAGGAACTCGATATCCGTGGTCGCCTTGGAGTAGAAGGAAAGCTCCTCCGGGTCATGGTCGCGCACCCGCATCTCCTCCTCCTTCATGCCAAGGCTCTTTAAGAAGTCGATACAGTACTTTTTCCAGTAAGCGAACCACTCCAGGTCTGTGTCCGGCTCGCAGAAAAACTCCATCTCCATCTGCTCAAACTCGCGCACGCGGAAGATAAAGTTGCCGGGCGTGATCTCATTGCGGAAAGATTTACCCACCTGACAGATGCCGAAGGGAATCTTCTTGCGGGATGTCCGCTGCACGTTCTTGAAGTTTACAAAGATACCCTGTGCCGTCTCGGGACGCAGGTACACCGTATTCTTCGCGTCCTCGGTGACGCCCTGGAATGTCTTGAACATCAGGTTAAACTGTCTGATATCGGTGAAATTATGTTTGCCGCAGGTCGGGCAGGGAATGTTATGTTCTTCGATGAAATCCTTCATCTGCTGCTGGCTCCAGCCGTCCACGGAAGCTTCAAGCGTCATGCCCTTCTCTGCCACATAGTCCTCGATGATCTTGTCCGCGCGGAATCTCTCGTGGCATTCCTTACAGTCCATCAGGGGATCGGAAAAGCTGCCGAGATGGCCGCTCGCCACCCATGTCTGGGGATTCATCAGAATCGCGCAGTCAACGCCCACATTGTAAGGGCTCTCCATAACGAATTTCTGCCACCACGCTTTCTTGATATTGTTCTTCAGCTCCACACCCAGATTGCCGAAATCCCATGTGTTCGCCAATCCCCCGTAAATCTCGGAACCGGGGTATACAAACCCTCTCGCCTTCGATAACGCCACAATTTTCTCCATTGTCTTTTCCATTCTCGCTGCCTCCGTTTTTCTATATATGTATTCTGACAATTCGGAGAATGCCCGTTTTTCGGCATTCTCCTACGTGAGAAAAGTCTGCAAAGCAGACTTTGTACTTCTTGGCGTCTCGTCCTATGGCGAGACGTCTTTAGAAGTACTTTTCGCATTTCTCACGTTATTCGTAAATGATATAGGAGAGAGAGGCAGTTCCTGCCTCCTCCTGATTACTGATCTTCACACTCTTTTTCCCCACAAGGGTTAGTTCCTGCCCGCTGTGCGCACTCTGGTTTACATAAATCGTTTTCCCGGGCAGATTGACAAGCATCTCCTCCCCGCCCTTCGTCTCCAGAATAAGCATCTGCTTTTTATCCCAGTCCTCGATATAACCTACTTCCGACGGCTTACCGTCCACCGAGACAAAGGGCACGGCCTCCAGCTCATATCCCTCGTCCGATGCGCTTTCCATCGTTCCCGCATACAACACTCTGTGGTTAAATTTGCTGTAATCCTCCGGTGAGGCGTATTTGAAATCCATCACGATACTGCCGCCCTTTTCGTCCACCGCCTCCAGCGTCACTTTCTTTTCGCCATTCTCCGCGCAATACTCCTCCACGCGCGAAACGGCAAACTCCTCCAGCTCCGCCGGCTCGATCTTGTAATAACTCTGATCCGTTTTCCCGACAATCCGGTGTATCACCTCTCCGTCTTTGCCAAGAGACAGCGTATTGACTTCCGGCGCCTGCCCTTCTCCACATCCCGCAAGCCCCAGAAGCACTATCGTCAGTCCAAGTATGAAAGCTATCCTTCGCATATTTTCCCCTCTATATCAATATTTCACTCCGCCGTGCCCATTCGCAGCCCGCTGCTTCGCATCGGCCTGCTCATGCCGGGCTCTCGCCCTATGGAGTTCTGTCATCACATCCGTCGGCAAACAAGCTTTCCTCCGTATGCGCCGCCAGCTCTCCGCACGGCTCAATCATAAATCATCATACAAGATATTCTCTACAATTTCAAGACTTTTAAACGGGCGGTCGATCATCCGGCGGCGGTAGTCGTCAGCGATTGTCTTAAGCTGTGCGAGAACCTGCGGTGTCACGGTGAACGTGTAAAGCTTCTCAACCGTGCTCTCCGCAATGTAATTAACCGCGTAGCGGGTGGAATCCTCCCATTCCCCCTCCTTCGGCATACCCGGAAACTCCCCGTTTAACGCCATAGCCTTCATCTCAAATATGTACCGCACCAGCGCATTGGAAAGTCCCTCGTGCATAAGGGCACGCAGGGACTGGTACAGGAGCTTTAGCATCTCCTTCTCGTCATTATTCTCTCTCGTATAGTAATCCATGACCTCCAGAAAGTACATACCGTAGAACGCGCCCTCATAGTCGTTCCGAAGGCCCTCAAAATAGTTCGTAATCTCCGCCTCCATCACATTGTATGAGGTTCTTCCCTCATATAACTTAAAGGCGCCGAAGCAGAACGGGTTGGTGGCCGCCAGAAGCTTGCTGTTCTGCTTTCTCGCCCCTCTGGCAAAGGCCGATATCTTTCCCCGCTCCTTCGTCAGCAAAACGACTCGTCTGTCATAATCATTCATCGGTTCAGCCTTTAAAACCATCCCCGTAGTCTCTGTAATCCCCTGCATGAGAACACTCCTTAGACTGCTCAGTCTCTTCCCGATCCTCTTGTCTCGCCGCATCTTTATAGGCCAGAAAATCCTCGACTTTCCCTGTCGCCATAAACTGCTCCCAGTAGTTTAATCCCTTCATCTTACGCCCCCTGATACTTTATCTCTCACAGCGCGGCAGCTCAGCCCTCAGCTTCACTGTCATGCGTGGTTACATAGTAACCACAATGCACACAAAATGTTCCAAAATCGCATTTTGGCGCATTCACAACTCGCAACACATTGTAAGGCTGCACTATTACCTCACTTCATCTAGGGTTCGCAGATTTGTGTTTTTCTATTCTGTATCGCCGGGATTATAGCCAAAATTTTTGAGCAAAAAGTCGCTGTCCCGCCAGTCCTTTTTCACCCGCACCCAGAGCTTTAAGTTTACCTGATTCTCCACCAGTTCTTCAATATCCCTGCGGGCCATGGAACCGATCTTTTTCAGCATCGCTCCCTGTTTTCCGATGATAATTCCCTTATGGGAATCCTTCTCGCAGACAATGGTTGCCTCAATGTCCACAAGCTTCTTTTTAAACTTCATCTGCTCGATGGTGACGGCTATGCCGTGGGGAATCTCCTCCTCCAGACAACGCAGCGCCTTCTCCCGGATCAGTTCCGCCACAATCTGCCGCACCGGCTGATCCGTCACCGTGTCTTCGTCATAAAACGGTTCGCCGTAGGGCAGATACTTCATAATGCAGTCAATCAGGATCTGCAAGCCGTCCTTCTTCAGCGCAGACACAGGCACGATCTCCGCAAAATCGAGTTCCTTTCTGTAAGCATCAATGTAAGTGAGAAGCAGCTCCTTCTTCACTGTATCAATCTTATTTATCACAAGAATAACAGGCGTTTTTGTTTTTTTCAATTCTTCAATGATATGCTTTTCCCCCGCGCCTATGTAGTCCGAGGGCTCCACCAGCCAGAGAATCACGTCCACCTCGGAGAGCGTGCTCTCCGCCGCGTCCACCATATAGTCCCCCAGCTTGTTCTTCGCCTTATGGATACCCGGCGTGTCCAGAAACACGATCTGTCCCTCATCGCAGGTATACACCGTGCGGATACGGTTTCTGGTCGTCTGAGGTTTCTTTGACGTAATCGCGATCTTCTGCCCGATCAGCGCGTTCATCAGCGTGGATTTCCCCACGTTCGGCCTGCCGATCAGCGTGGCAAAGCCGGATTTCGACTGCCCGCTCTGCTGCGCGCTATTTTCCTTGCTATTTTGAATATCATCCGTCATTCTATTTCGTCCTGCTCTCTTTCTCAGATTCTCTGTCTGTTTAATTTCATTCGTTATTTATCTGTGCGCTGTCAGCCGCCTCTGCTTCCTTCTCTGCCGTCTCCGTTTCCTCCTGCGCCTTCCCGATTGTAACCGGGCAGCGAAGCCTTATTTTTCCCACACGCAGCTCCCGCTCCGTGCCCTTCTCTCCGCGTACAGCCGCCCGCTTTGCCCTGCGCTTTTTCCACACTTTCCACAGGATGCGCACAACAATCACCGCCACCACGATCCCGATCAGCCACAATACGATATAGGGAATGTCGATCACGAAACCGATGGCAAAATCCCGGATGCCGAATCCGATATCATCCAGACTCTTCATAAAGCCGCTCTCAATCCGCTGCCACACGGTTGCCTCCTGCGGCGGCGAATACTTGCGGACTTCCGTGATGGTAAGCTCCACCGTGCTGTAGTCGATCCGGTTGTCGTAGGTGCGAAGCTGGGACTCCATGCTCTCAAGCTGGTAGCGCACCTCGGAAAGCCGTCCCTCAATGGCAATGATATCCTCCACTGTCTCCGCCTTCTCCATCAGCGCAAGCAGTCTGTCCTGCTCCGTGACAAGCGCTTTCTTGTGGCTTTCCAGATCCACATACTGTAAGGTGACGTCCTCCACGTTCTCGGAACGGCTGGTTATATTGGTCTGCTCTCCCACCTGCGCCAGAAAACCGTCCAGCTTCTCCTTTGGCACGCGGGCTGTCACATTGGCACAGCGCTGCTTTACCTGCTGTTCCTCCACATAATAACTATGTACGTCGTAGACGGAGATATATTCTATGTAGCCGCCCAGCGCTTCCACCTGCTTCTGCAGTCCCGGCACAAGGATGTCAAAGTTTTCCGTCTCCGCAAGAATGTTCACGGTCTTGATCAGCTTGCGCGAGGTCTCCGGCATCACCGCGCCCTGTCCGTCCTCCTCCTGCACATAGCTTCCCTCGCTGACCGGCTCCTCAGCGGCTTCCGCCGCCTCATAATCATAGGAAGCCGACTTGGCCTCGTTGCTTATGACCACGCCGCCGTCGTACGCCGCTGTATCATAAGCCATACTGTTCTCGTAGGCAATCTCCTCTGCCCCTGCCGTCGGCGCCGATTCCAAGGCCATGGTGTTCGCCCCGCCGCCGGTGCTGCCACACGCAGCAATAACAGTTGTTATTGCTAAAATCGCCGGAACAAGCCGCAGCCTGACTCCTTTTTTTCTGCCCATACGCTTCCTGCCGCTCCCATAATTTCCATTCGTTCTGCTCATTCTTTTTCTCCTCCCTTTCCTAGTCAGCTCCCGCCTTCATCGCCCGTACAGTCAGGTTTACACCTGCGCAGCCGACAACAGACGTTGCTTTTACAGCATAAACTGCTGTCCTTATCCTAAATACCTTTTCGGAAAAGAAAAAGTTGCATCTCTGCATAAAATAGCACTCGTTTTTAATGCGTCAGATATTCCACGGAACCGAAGATGTCCTTCTGCTCCTTAATCTTTTCCTCATTTCCCACAACGCACAGGCAGTCGTCCTCCATAAAGGCGCGGATATGCGCCGCCAGATTCCGAATCGTCTCCGCGTCCGCCGAAAGCAGCTCATCGCGCTCCTGCTGCACTTTCTCAAAAGAAAGTCCCGTCATATAGCCTGCCAGAGAATAATTGCCCCTTGCCGCAGGATTGAGCGGCATATCCAGCGCGCTGACCGCCCCGATGATATATTGGGTCATAGTGCGCTCGTCGGCCTCAAAAGCCGCCACGAAATCCGCCGCCTTCTCATACACCTCGATGGTCTTCTCCAGATTCGGGTCACGGTAAGAGACAAAATAGCTCTCCCCTGTCTTTCCGAACTGGCACATGCACCCGTAAGCGCCGCCCTTGACACGCACCTGCGTCCACAGGTATTCATAACTCATCACAACCTTGAGCACCCGCAGCGCCCCCGTGTAGGGAAGTCCCTTCTTCGCGAAATTGCCCGCCCGGCACACGTACTGGATCTGGGCGGAGCTCATCAGCCCCTCATTCTTCTTCTGCGGCTTTGGTACATAAGGCTTCCCTTCCACCGGCTCTCTGTAAAGCTTCGCCTTCAAATTCTCAATCAGCGGCTCAATCCCCGCAAGGGCGCTCCGTTCCGCGGTGTAGTCCACCATCAGATTCTCCGGCCGGAAGATGCAGCGCACCAGCCGCTCCATATTGTCGGAGAGCGCGTCCTTCTTCCCCTCAAAATCCTTCTCAAGCTCCTCCAGCAGACGATAGAAGGCAAGGCCGTTCACCTGATCCATCAGAAACGCCTGCTTCGACAGATAAGATAACGCCTGTCCTGCCGCCAGGGAATGCCCCGCGGACATCATCTGCGCCTGCTTGTCGGAGCGGTTCTCCGCCACCAGCTCAAACAGCCGCTTCGCATCTGTGTAGACCGATTCAGTCAATATCTCTGCCGCCAGTTCAAAGGCTTTGGGAAGGTTCTCGTACAGCGTCTTCACCTTCAGATCCAAGGTCAGCTTATATTCAGACAAGTCTTCTGCGTTCGTATAGACGTTCACCGCAGGGGCGATGCCGCCTGTCTGCAGATTGATTTCATTGTACAGCTCGCTGTAGGAGCGTTTTTCCGTGTCCACCAGACCGATCATCACCTGTAACAGTCCCACATAGGGGAACAGCTCCTCCGGCACCTGTTTCAGATCGAAGAGAAATCGCAGATAACCGATGCCGTTCGTATAAATCTCATGGTACAGAAGCGTTGTATCCCCTGCCTGCAGTTTCTCATTGCAGTAAGGGCGCGCCTTTTTCCCGATATCCTCCCTGGCCAGAAGCGGTATCTTTTTCAGATCCTCCTCCCTGTCGGGTGTCTCCTGATACGCGGCAAGCGCCTCCGTCTCCTCCGCAATCCGCGCGATCTCCTCCGCCGTCATGGATGCCTTCTTCTCCGCAAGCTTTTCCGCCAGTGCCTTATCCCGTTTCCCCGTAAGCCCCTTCACGGGGCGCACCACAACAATGCTTTTATGCGTATTGGATAACAGGCGTTTCTTTAACATTTCCTCATAGAACGAAGTATCCACCTTCGCTTTTAATTCTTTATAAGTCTCATCCAGCTCGAGATAATCAAAAGGCTTTTCATCATCATAAAGCCAAGTCTCAAACATCTGCAGGCCGTACATCAACCCCTTCGGATAGGAGCCGTAATCTGCTTCCCGATACTTAAACTCGTCGTGATTAAGGGCCGCTCTCAGGGCCTTCTTCTCCACACCGTCCTCAGAAAGACTTGTAAGCGTCTCCTCGACCGTCTTTACAAAGTCTTCCCGCTGGCTGCCCTCCGCGTTCTTCGCCACGATAGAGAAATAGGGCTGTTTCACATCCGCCTCAAAATAACAGGTGATATCTGTTCCAATCCCCGCATCCAGAAGAGCCTTCCTAACGGGTGCGCCCGGCGCGCCCACCACCGCGTCCGCAAGCGCCTGAAAGCCCACGCTCACCTCACGGCCCAGATTTTCTCCGAGAGAGACATTGTAAGAGAGATAAGTATTTCCCTCCTCCGGCTCGCTCTCCATGATCGGGTACTCCTTCTCCACAAGCACGCTCTTCACAAAGGGCGGCTCAGAGGACAGCGCGGAATCCACAAAGAGCGCGTCATACTTCGACAGGTATTCCCGGTCAAGGTATGAAAGCCGCTCCTCCATATCCATATTCCCGTAGAGATAGATATAACTGTTGGAAGGGTGATAGTATCTCTGGTGGAACGCCAGAAAATCCTCGTAAGTCAGCTCCGGGATCACGTCCGGATCGCCGCCCGATTCCACCGCGTAGGACGTGTGCGGATAAAGCGAATTCATAATCTCCCGGTACAGCACGTCGTCCGGGGAAGAGAACGCCCCCTTCATCTCGTTGTAAACCACCCCGTTGATGGTCAGCTCATCCTCTGCGCTCTCCAATTCGTAGTGCCACCCCTCCTGCCGGAAGATTTTCTCCTCCCGGTAGATATTCGGATGGAACACCGCGTCCAGATAGACGTCCATCAGGTTCTTAAAATCCTTGTCGTTGCAGCTCGCCACCGGGTAGACCGTCTTATCAGGATAGGTCATGGCGTTTAAGAATGTGTTTAACGACCCCTTCGCCAGCTCGATAAAAGGATCCTTGATCGGATATTTCTCCGAGCCGCACAGCACCGTGTGCTCAATGATATGCGCCACCCCCGTGCTGTCCTTCGGCGGCGTGCGGAACCCGATATAGAACACCTTGTTCTCATCGTCGTTAGAAAGAAGCGCCACCCGCGCCCCCGTTTTGTTATGCTTCAAAAGATAACCGTCCGATTTCAGCTCCTCGATCCGCTGTTTCGAAATAACGGTATATGCCTGTAAGTTTTCTAAATTCATGGATACTCCTCTCCTTTTTCGCGCCGCTTATTTTGATCTGGCATACATCATTTACAGAGAATGCCTCTGTTCTTCTCACGCAAAATGAGTGCGGAGAATGCCCGTACTTTGGGCATTCTCCTGTGTGAGAGTGATTTTCAAAGCAAATCTAGTACTTCTTAACGAGGCCGCCTCTGCTGCTGAGTTTTAAAAATACTTCTCGCACTAGTATACCACCGTCTGGAAAATTTATCTATCTACATTTTCCCATAAACACCGACCTCCACACGGTCTTTCCCCTTTTTGCTCGTGCCTGTCTGCCCATAAAAAATAAACTTTCCGAATCCTCGCACGGTGACGGCATCCTCCGCCTTTAGCTGATAAGAGAGATTCTGTGTCTGTATGCCGTTTATAAAGATACGACCGTTATTAAATAATTCCCTGCTCTCCTCTCTGGAAAGGTTGTACACCTTGGAAATCACGCCGTCCGCTCTTGGAGAAGCCACTGTCACCGAAATCCGCCCGGGCTCCGTGTTTTCCGGTTCGACCTCCCCTTCCGCCCGTCTGCAGGCCACATTCGTATGTCTTACTCTGTCCAGATTTTCCACAATATAGTCCGCAATGTTTTCGTGACAGAAAAGAAGCGCCCCCTTCTCTCCGACCGCGTGCGCCCCGTCCGGCACAAAAATATCACCCGTTACGTCTCTCTCAATCCCCAGATTCATCACCGCGCCGAGAAAATCCCGGTGCGTCAGGTTTTCCGCAAACTTGGGCGTCTTTGGCAGAATTTCGATCCGCGCGATGGGAAATGCCTCCTCGTAACCCGGATCGCCGAAGCGGATGATTTTTCTCTCGCACATGGGCGCGCCGCCCTCCATTCGGACTCCCGCATAGGACACTTCCCGCTCCACCGCGTAGTACGCCTGCTGTTCGGCAAGCCCCAGAAAGGGCGTGTAGGCATAGATATTGCGGCTGTAAGCTTTTTCCGCAAGCTCCGCCAGCCGCTTTTTTAACTGTTGTAAGTCTTTTTCGTCCGTAACCGCCATATTTTTCCCTTCCGAAACGCTCTGCGCTGAGGATTATCTGTCAATCTTTTCCTTCAGAACGTAACCCTATCATAACATTTTACAATGTGCAAGTAAATCCTTTCACAATTCATGTCTCCGGGAAAAAGACGCGGACGCTTAATCTGTTGTCCACATATTCCGCCGATATGCTTCCGTCATGTCAAGATAGACAGACGACGTTTCCACTACAGCGCCCATTCTTCTTCGGGACTCCACAATATCCTTATCCGTATTCTTTCTTCCGTAAAGCGTATACTCCCCAGATGACGTCTCCTGCAGACCGCAGATCAGCCGGATCAGCGTTGTTTTTCCCGCACCGTTCGGGGCAAGTATTTATAGACAACCACCGCAACACCGCATATAACAAGGCTTTTAAGAAACACGAAAACTAAACACGAAGCCCTATAACCACATGATAAACGCCTTTTCCACACGGAACGGGCGTTTTTCATTGTCCGGACTGATGAAAGGGGCTGATTACATGGCAGTATTCCAGGTGGAAAAAAACAGGGACTACACGGTTATGTCAAACCACCTCCTACGCAACCCCGACTTGACCATAAAGGCTAAAGGGCTGCTTTCTCAAATGCAAAGAAAGCATTGACGCAATCCGTACCGCCGTATGGGAACTGGAAAAATCCGGGTACAATAAAACCTTTATCCGGGAAAAGCCCCGTGGAGATACAGAAAGAAGCCCGCACAGCCGCCAAGACCGAGAAAAAGCCCTCTATCCGGGCGCAGCTTGCACAGGACAAAAAGACCGTAAACGCCGCCCCGAAAAAGCAGGCGGCAAAAAGCAAGAACAAGGGATTGGAGATATAGGCGTATGGGACAATGCAACTTTGAGGAAACAAACCTCATCTGCTGTTACAGGAAGAAAACAAGGGCTGACACGGTGGCGGCAATGACCGCCGCCCTGCCCCACATGGAAACGGAGATACGGGAGCTTGCGGAGCGCACAGCGGAAAAGCTGAAGAAGCTGACCGAGGAAGAATTTGCAGAGCTTGTGTTTCTGCCTGCTGAAGATATGGAGTAATAGAACGCCGAGGAATAGCAGCTTATAGAGTGTCATTCCCCGGTATTTATTAAAATCATTCCCACATAGAACGCATTTTTAATTTCTTTTCACTATTTGTTCCCTTTAAGTATTCTTTTAAGACAGACATCATTTGTTCAAGCCCTATATTCTTTTCCAAAAACTGCGCCAATTCTTTATCAAACTGCTGTTCCTTTTCAATAATTTTAGGGACAATTTCTTTCCCCTCTTTTGTCAAATACAGAACGGAATATCTAGCGTCCGATTGAGATGTTCCTTTATATATCAATCCCTTTTCCACAAGCCCCTGCACTAAACGGCTAGGACTTTTTTGTTCACATATCAGTAATTCCCCCAACTCTTTCAATGAAACCGGCTCATTCTCATACAACACAAGCAATACTTCGCTTTGATTAGGTGTCACGTTTAAGGGACTAAGGGCAGCCGCAAATTTTTTCATTGCTTCTTTTTCCGCACTCCTAAAAATATATCGAAATCTTGTACCATTATCCATTTTGTTCTCCTTTCATGTATATTACATATCATTTATTCTACTATTTTCGCTCACATTTTGTCAATATTGCGGTTGACAAATAGTAATAGATGACATATCATCTATTAGAAAAGGAGCATTGAAAATGAATATAAAAAGACGTTTAGGACAATCGGATATTATGCTTTCCCCGTTAGGAGTTGGCACATGGCAGTTTAGCAACAAAGGCGGTACATGGAATACCGTCACAGACAAAACAGTGTATGAGATTTTGAAATATTCTCTAACAAACGGTATGAATTGGATTGATACTGCGGAAATATATGGAAATGGCATTTCTGAAACGCTGATCGGACAAGCCTTGAAGCAACTGGAAACAGAAAAGGCATTGACAGATATTCCCTACATTGCAGACAAATGGTTTCCACTTTTAAGGACAGCAGACACAATTACAAAGACAATAAATCAGCGTTTGGATTGTCTGCAAAAACCTGTAATAGACTTGTATCAGCTACATCAGCCAACCTCTTTATCTTCTTTAAAAGAACAGATACGGCATATGGCTGAACTGGCTGATAAAGGAATTATTAAAAATGTGGGGATAAGCAACTTTACTGCACAGGGAATGAGAAAAGCAGATAAGTTACTTAGGGAACACGGATTAAGGCTTGCTTCCAATCAAGTCAAATACAATCTCCTGCACAGGAAACCCGAAAAGAATGGCGTGATAGAAACAGCAAAAGAATTAGGAATATCCATTATCGCATATTCGCCATTACAACAAGGTATGCTGACAGGAAGATTTCACACTGACCCTGCTGCAACAGATAACATCAGCCTGTTACGCCGCTTTCACTCTGGTATCAGCCGGAAAAATATTGAACGGACAAGACCGTTAATTGATACCTGTATTTGCCATTCCCGGCGCAACAAAATTAGAACAGGCACAGAGCAACATAAAGGCACAAAGTTTCAGACTGTCCCAAGACGATATAGAACTGCTGAATAAAGTATCTGAAAACATTTGAAAGGGGCGGTTTGATGAAAGAAAAAAACAGCTATGCAAAAAGTATTTGCATTTTGGTCTTAGGTATCATTTCTTTTGTGTTTTTATGCCTGCTTGCAAAAAATTACAGCCTGCCTTTTCTGCAAGAAATTGATACCAAGATTTTACAGTTTATGGTAGAACACACAAATAAAAATATGACAGTGGTTATGAATATCCTTACATTTTTCGGGACGATTGGCGGCGTTACCCTAATCTTAATACTGATGATTTTGATTAGCCGTTTTCAGAAAGAAATGCTGCTATACAGTGTTTTGGTTTTATTTACCTATCTGCTAAATGGTTTTATGAAAAATATCGTCATGCGCCCCCGTCCCAATGTTACTCATTTAACATTTGCAGACGGATATAGCTTTGTAAGCGGGCATAGTTCAATCTCCATTGTACTTTCCGTTACGCTGATTGCTTTCTTCGTACCGAAAATCAAAAAGACTGTTTTAAGGAACTGTATTACTGTTTTTTTTATGTATTCTGCCTTTTTGTATCGCAATCAGCCGTATGTATCTAAGAGTACATTATTTTACAGACATTTTGGGCGGTTGGTTTGTTGCCGTTACATACCTATGTATCCTTTATTTTTGTTTTCATTTTATAACAGATAGAAAGCGAGGGAACACACATGATAAATAGTATCCATGTTTTACAGTTGCAGAGCATAGGGAATATCCGTGATTTAGGCGGTTTCCAAGCAGGGAACGGAAAACAGCTAAAGTATGGAAAAATTTTTCGTTCTGCACATTTACATCATTTATCCGAAACAGACCAAATTACATTACAGGCATTGGGCGTTAATAAAGTGATTGATTTTAGGGGCGTGGAAGAACAGGAAAACGAGCCGGATAAACCAATGTCGGACACGGAATATTTCCTGTTCCCTGTTTTTTCCTCTACAAGAATACCCGTAATCAACGAAGAATTTATTAAAGATATGCTCCAAAGTAAAGACAGTTTAATTGAACTGTTGTTCAGACAAAAGGAACAAATGCAGAAAGTATATCGGGATTTTGTGTTGGAAGAAAGCGCACGAAAAGCATACCATGAATTTTTTCAAATATTATTAGAAAGCAATAAGCCCAAAGACACTGTTTTGTTCCATTGTACCGCAGGGAAAGACCGTACAGGATTTGCCGCCGCCTTATTTTTAAGGTGTATGGGCGTTGATATGGACTGCATTATCAATGATTATCTGCTGACAAACGAATACTTAAAGAAACGGATAGAGGAAACGATTGTAAAATTTCAGTCATTGCATATTGATGAAGCTATCATACAGGAAACAAAAAAACATTTTTTGGCGCAGGAAAATCATTTGAAACTATCTTTCCAAACAATTTCAGATCATTATGGGGATTTTCAAACTTATCTGAAAAAGATAGGGATAGATGAAAATGCAACAGCAAAACTATTTGATATTTATACCGAATAAACTTAAAAAGGTGGTGTCATGGGAAAATTATTACTGCTGGCACTTAACGAGCAGGAAGAAAAAGCGATTGACAAAATCATACACCCGTATGACACGGCTACTCATAGGAATGAGAGGGGTGCAAGTCCCGTGGAGCTGCCAAGCCGTCCGTTTCGCCCATTCAAGAAAATCAACAACAGCAATCCGAAGATATATTTTGAAAGGAGGGCTGCCAATGATAAACAGTAAACAACTGGACTTTATGAGCAGGCAGGGGACAGACACAGCCGTCCCCGCACAACTGACGGACATAAACCATGTTTCCATTGACACGGGGCTTTCTGCCAAGGAACGCATGAAAGCGTACCTTGAACAAATAAAGAACCCGCATTGTTTCCGTTGTGGGGAAACTGTCGTCCGTCTGTCCTTTGCGCCTGCCGAAAACGACCTCAATTCCTACCTAATCAACTTTTTCGGCGGTCTGAAAAAAGGTTGAAAAATATGCTGAAATAATCTCCGTTCTAGGTATATTAGACGTGTGATTATAGGGGGATTGTAGGAATAATGCCACGCATTAGGAAATCACAGAACCAACCCACTATAAGCCATACCGTATGGCGGATTGCTGGCTACATAAGACTATCCAAAGACGACGGCCTCCACTGCCACTTTATAATTTTATTATACCCGAATCCCAAACTAGTGCTCCATTTTCCAATTGCATACACTTTTTGCGAAGTCCAGAATTTCCTTATACAAGGCGTTTGAGGGAG
>VSNH01000035.1 GCA_009774215.1 Lachnospiraceae bacterium | reverse complement strand
ACAAACTCACAACATAGGGAGTCCTGATTATTTCCATCACCCGGCTTCCGCTGCCCGCCGTGATCGCAGCCACCACAGTCTTATATACCGACTCCACCTTCTCGGGATAGCAGGATGCCGCCGCCCGGCAGATGGAATGGTACACATGCTCACCCAGCCGCTTCCTGAGCGTACCCGCCACTTTTTCAGTTTTGACAGGATCAGGGGAAATATACATGTAATTTGCAAAGAGCCTGAGATTCTCCTCCTCGCCCACCTGGATATGCACATGCTCATGTCCCTCCCTCAAGGCATAGGCATCGTATATCCCTGTGAAAATCCCCTCCAGAGAATCTTCGCAGATCAAGTACTTTTCTTCCATAAATAAATGCTCCTATATGCCGGCCACTTTCCGCACATCATCAAACCCGTAACCGTTCATCCTTCGGTCTCACTGTTACAAAATCTGGTCAAATCTACGCATTCTTACTGACTTTGCAGCAAGTGCAAAGTCCTGCGCTAAACTGTTGCTCAACCCCCTCCATGTCGAACAGCGACATCTGGCGGTAAGTAGTCCCGTCCGTCATAAACGGCAGCTTCTCCCCTCTGCCCATCCGGTTCTGGTAGGTGAGATTTTGCACGATATACCGCTCCTCCAGCTTCGTCGGATACATCATCCTGCCATTACAGGTAATAAAATAGAGCGCGCGCTTCAGTACCACGCCGATCTTCTTCAAATCCTCAAAGGTAAGATTCCCGAACCGTCTGGCCGCCACAATCCGCCTGGCGCTCTTGACTCCCACCCCGGGGATGCGCAGCAGCATATGGTAATCCGCCCGGTTGATCTCCACAGGAAAGCATTCCAGATGCCGAACCGCCCAGTCCGCTTTCGGGTCGATGGCCGTGTTGAAGTTCGGTCTGTCCTCCGTCAACAGCTCATCCACCTTAAAATGATAGAACCGCAGAAGCCAGTCCGCCTGGTAAAGCCTGTGTTCGCGCAAAAGCGGGGGCCCTCCGGCCAGCGCCGGGAGCTCCTTATCCTCGTTAACATTCACGAACGCCGAGTAATATACCCTCTTTAAAGAAAACTTTTCATAGAGATTTTCCGCCACCGACATAATCTGGTAATCGCTCTCCGGCAGCGCGCCAATCACCATCTGGGTGGACTGCCCCGCCTCGCAAAAGTGAGGCGCATGCTTATATAAGGTAAGTTCGTTTTTATTCTCCGAAATGCCGTTCTGTATCTGGCGCATGGGTTTCAAAATATTTTTTCGGTGCTTATTGGGCGCGACCGCCCGCAGTCCCTCCGCCGTCGCCATCTCCAGATTCACGCTCATGCGGTCAGCCAGATAACCCGCCCGCTGAATCAGAAGCGGATCCGCCCCGGGAATCGCCTTGATATGAATATATCCCTGAAAGCGGTGCAGCGTGCGCAGCCGGTGCACGGTCTCACAGATCAGTTCCATCGTATAGTTCGGGCTGTATAAAATACCCGAGCTCAAAAACAAACCTTCTATATAATTGCGTCTGTAAAACTCCATGGTCAGCTCGCAGACCTCGTCCGGTGTAAACGAAGCGCGGGGCACGTCGTTGGAACAGCGATTCATGCAGTATCTGCAGTCATAGATGCACTCGTTGGTAAATAGGATTTTCAGCAGAGAGATACACCGGCCGTCCGCCGCAAAGCTGTGGCAGAGTCCCGCCGCCACGGTATTGCCTATGCCCTGCCCGTCGTTTTTTCGTGAGGAGCCGCTGGAGCTGCACGACACGTCATATTTCGCCGCATCACCCAGTATTTTCAATTTTTCCATAACCGACATCTGCGGCGCAATTCTCAACTCCATCCCGCTCACACTCCTCTGCCCTGTATGCGCTTTTCCCGAAAATCCCACGGCCCTCTTTCCGTAGTTCCGGAGCTATATTTCAGAACACACGTTCTTTTGTGTTTGTATCTTAACATATTGCCTCCCCTATTGCAAGCGTTTTTAGAACATTTGTTCATGTTTTATTTAAAAACGTTGCACAACGGGACATGTTACAGTATAATCAACATATTATATGCAAAAGGAAGAGGATGGAAACATGGAAACAACTAAGAAAAGAGGAAACTTTACAGGCAGAATCGGATTCGTTCTGGCGGCGGCAGGCAGCGCGGTGGGACTCGGCAATATTTGGCGGTTCCCTTACCTTGCGGCAAAGGACGGCGGCGGACTGTTTATTTTCTGCTATATTATCCTGGCGCTGACTTTCGGCTTTACGCTGCTCACGACGGAGATCGCGATCGGCAGAAAGACCGGGCAGAGTCCGCTCACTGCCTATGGGGTGATTCACCCGAAATGGAAGGGACTCGGCATTCTGGCAAGTCTTGTACCGATTATCATTTTACCTTATTACCTCGCCATCGGCGGCTGGGTATTAAAGTATCTCACGGTCTTTATCACCGGAAAAACGGCGGACGCCGCCGCTGACGGTTATTTTACCGGGTTTATCTCCCGGCAGATCAGCCCCGTGGTCTTCATGGTCATTTTTACGGTGCTTTCCTCGGTTATTATCTTCGGCGGCGTAGACAAAGGCATTGAACGGGCAAGTAAATTTATCATGCCTCTGCTTCTTGTCCTGATTATCGGTATTTCCTTTTACGCGCTGACACTCAAGCACACGGACGCTGCCGGGCTTGAGAGAACCGGCCTGGATGGGCTGAAAATATATCTGCTCCCCAATTTTGAGGGCGTAACCCTGCAGGAGCTTTTCCTTGTAATTATGGATGCGCTGGGTCAACTGTTTTACTCCATCAGCGTCGCCATGGGCATCATGGTAGCATACGGCTCTTACGTGAAAAAGGACGTGGATCTGATGCCTTCCATCAACCAGATCGAGATTTTTGATACCGTGGTCGCCCTGCTTGCGGGTCTGATGATCGTCCCTGCCGTCTATGTTTTCATGGGAACCGAGGGCATGTCCGCCGGACCGGGACTCATGTTTATCTCCCTGCCGAAGATTTTTGCAGAGATGGGATGGGTGGGGACAGTCGTCGGCATCCTGTTCTTTGTGATGGTCGCCTTTGCGGCGGTGACCTCCGCCGTGTCCATCATGGAAGCCATTGTCGCCAGCCTGGTGGACAAGTTCCATCTGTCCAGAAAAAAGAGCGCGGCGCTTGTTACCGCTTACGGTCTGATCGTCGGGATGACTGTCTGTTTTGGATATAATTTCTTATACTTTGAGTTAAAGCTGCCCAACGGCTCTGTAGGCCAGCTTCTGGATTTGATGGACTATATCAGCAACAACTGCCTGATGCCGCTTGTGGCGCTTTTGACCTGTATTCTGATCGGCTGGGTCGTAAAACCCAAGGTCATCATCGACGAGGTGACCCAGGGCGAGCACAGGTTTGGCCGGAAACGCCTGTATATCGCGATGATTACGGTGATTGCCCCGTTGCTGTTATTTATGCTGTTATTGCAGTCGTTCGGGATTTCCTTCTGATTGCCATCCTCCTTTCTATGAAACAAAAGAATCCCGGAGCCAATCATCCGACTACTCGGCATGATGATCTCCGGGATTTTTTGTTTATTTTGCCAAAAGTCTCTTTTTGTATGCACGGATTCTTGCCGCGTATTTACTCGTCATAACGACGCCGACGATCATCATGCCGAGCGTCACGCCCTGACAGAAGCCGCCGAAGAAATTGTCGGCATGATCCGTAAATAATAGAACTAAGTAAACAATCGCCGCAAGCAGTCCGCCGATAAACAACACATGCATACGCCTCGTAATTTTCTGTTTTTCTTCATTGCTGTAATCCGCCACTTTTAATACCGCTTCTTCCAATTCTTTATCCATCTTTTCATCTTTCCTTTCTCCGTCGAGCAGTTCCCGCAGTTCCACTTCATAATAATCAGACATTTCTATCAGAATGTCCAGATCCGGCATATTACTGCCCGTCTCCCATCTGGATACCGTCCGCCGTGATACCCGCAGGCGCTGTGCAAGCTGTTCCTGCGTAAGCCCCTTTTCTTTTCGCAGCTCCTTAAAAAAACATCCCTATTTTCATCTGGTCCATCATTCTGTGTCCTCCTTTATAAAAAAGAATAACACTTTCTGCATCATATAAACAGGACAGCAAGCGGGCATTCCCCTTGTTTTCTCTATGGGACATGGGTTGTCCTGTCCATTTTACCCTGTTTTCGGTAACTATTCAGCCTTCGGCTTCCTAGTTACCGAATCCGGTCTATTCCAGTTTTGCCTTCGGCAAAGAGACCGGATTCTTCAGAACCTCTACATATTCTCACGGACTTTGCAGCCAAGTGCAAAGTCCTGAGCTGAACTGTTCCTGTTTTCTGCCTCAGTACAATTACGGTACTGGAAACGCACCGGTATTTCTGCTATACTGTTAAGGAGCTTTTTAATGAGGAGGTTTATACATATGGATATTCTATCACTTCTTTCCGACGCTCTCCCGTTCATTGTTTTAACGGCTGCCGGACTTTTTCTGCTAATGGCCCCCTACGATATGATTCAGAGAGTTTTTCCGAACATTGTCGCCAAAAAATACGTGAAACTATGCGGCGTGATCGTTCTGATTTGCGGTATTGGGGGCGATATCCTTCTATTTTGGGATGTTCTTGCCGGATAACGCCGCGTGGACGCTCGAAAAGACCCGGTAAAAATTTTTCTTTTGTTCCTGCCGTAAAAACGGTTAAATAATAAGTAAAAAGTGAGGTATGACGACACATGGACAATTTAATCATTCCACAGGATTACAGATCTGCGCTGAATCTGCACGACACCCAGATCGGCATCAAGACGGTCAAGGATTTTTTTCAGGTGCAGCTTGCCGAAAGACTGCGTCTGCTGCGGGTATCCGCACCTCTTTTCGTGGAGCCGGCGTCCGGCCTAAACGATAACTTAAACGGCGTGGAACGGCCCGTCACCTTCGGTATCAAGGAGCAGGACGACGCCCCTGCCGAGATCGTGCACTCTCTGGCGAAATGGAAGCGCATGGCTCTGGGCAAATACGGCTTTTCCCACGGGGAGGGGCTTTACACCGACATGAGCGCCATCCGCAGGGACGAGGCCACGGACAACATCCACTCCATCTACGTGGATCAGTGGGACTGGGAAAAGGTCATCTCCCGCGAGGAGCGATGTCTCGATTATCTGAAGGAAACGGTGAAATTGGTCTATAAGGCGCTGCGCAAGACCGAAAAATACATGGCCATCCAATACGATTACATAGACGAGATCCTGCCCCACGACATCTTTTTCATCACCACGCAGGCGCTTGAAGATCTCTATCCCGGCACCACGCCGAAGGAGCGGGAATACCTGATTACCAGAGAAAAGGGCGCGGTCTGCCTCATGCAGATTGGCGATTTACTGGCTTCCGGCGAAAAGCACGACGGCCGCGCGCCGGACTACGACGACTGGACGCTCAACGCGGACATTCTGGTCTATTATCCCGTGCTCGATATCGCGCTGGAATTATCCTCCATGGGTATCCGCGTGGACAAGGACGCGCTTCTCTCCCAGCTTGACAAGGCGGGCTGCCCCGAGCGGGCCGAACTGCCCTTCCAGAAGGGGGTCATCGAGGAAACGCTGCCCTTCACCATCGGCGGGGGCATCGGACAGTCGAGAATCTGCATGTTCTTCCTGCGCAAAGCCCACATTGGAGAGGTGCAGTGCTCCCTCTGGCCTGAGGATGTGACGAGGGAAGCGCTGGCTGGCGGCATACAGCTTCTTTGACCATCGGCATGTAAAACAAAACGGCAGTGTGGGCACGACAGAAAGCATCTGTCATGTCTGCACTGCCACTATATGAATCAATGCAGGCATTCTCCAATGAAATCGCATATTCATAAAAATCGGCGGCCCTCTTGCCAGCCAGCCTCTGCAGCTTTGCATTCTTTAAAAGAAGCGCAGCAAAGCGCCGTCCACTGGCAGTCCCCGCAGATCTCTTCGCGTTTGCCCTCGGACAAAATGCGCTCCTCCACGAGACGCGCAAATTCCTCCCATCTGATCCGACAGCCGACAGTAATCCCGCATCGGGCAAGCACCTGTCGGTCATATTCATCCGCTTTTTCGGCAGAAATGCAGACTCCCTCTTCGTTGTTCGGACAATGCGCGCACACGTCGTCCGTCTCATCACACAGAATCACCTCCGGATCCTGCGCCAGCTTTTTCTTCATTTCCCACATATTTTCCGTAAATTCACCGCTGTAGCCTTTCCCCTGAAAAAAGGAAAAGCACATGCCATGATGTGCTCTTATCCTGTATATCATCTCGAACTCTCCTGGTGCTCCATTTACCAATTAACTATCCTTTTTTGCTTGCCAACATTCCCTTCTACTGCGTTGTTTTCGGTCTACGATGCCACCGCATCGCCTCCCTCAAACGCCTTGTATAAGGAAATTCTGGACTTCGCAAAAAGTGTATGCAATTGGAAAATGGCGCACTGGTATAATAATAGATTTCTCTTTTACCTGTCTTACCTCTATACAGAGAATGCCATATTTCAGTCTATTAACCCTGCAAGCGGTTTTCTCAGGGCATTGCCGAAGCTCAGCGCCAACGCCGCCTTGACCAAATCCGGAATGACGAAAGGAATCACGCACCACCCCAGCGCCGTCATCAGGCTGACAGGTTCGTTAATACTTCCATATACGACCATAAACCAGACAGTCCCGATTACATAATATGTCACCATGCCCAGGAGCACGGAAACTGCCTGCACCGGGAGTTTTCTGCCAAACAGTCTCTCAATCAGCCACATGAGCAGCGCAGCAAAGATGAAGCCGATCAGGTAACCGCCTGTCGTGCCAAACAGCACGCCCGGTCCAGCTGAAAATTCTGCAAAAATCGGAACGCCTGCCATTCCAAGCAGTAAATAAACGACAACCGCCAATGTACCGCGTTTCCCGCCCATGACCGTCACCGCCAGAAAGACTGCAAAGGTCTGAAGGGTAAAGGGAACCGCCGTCGGAATGGAAATCCACGAACAGACAGCCATCAGCCCTACAAACACACCGATATACGCCATGTCATAGGTCTTTCCCCTCCGCGCCGTCCTTGTCTGTATCGTTTCTGTGTCTACACGCATTTCACGATTCATATACTTCCTCCTCTGTGTGCGTCTGCACACTCTCTTTCTGTGCGAAATTATCTTAACACAGAAAAAAAGGTATTGTCAACCTCTCGTTTGTAAGAGTTGACAATACCTTTCACCCGCTCATTTTCGTTTTACTGCTTCGCGGGAATCACCGCGCCGTTGAAGTTTTCCTCAATAAACTTCTTCGTCTCGTCGGACTGCAGCACGCTCACCAGCTTCTTGATCGCCTCGTTGTCCTTATTCGCCTCTGTCACGGTAATGATATTGGCATACTCGGAATCCTCGCCCTCTCTCATCAGGTAAGCAGTCGTATCAATATTTGCTTCTAACGCCCTGTTGACATTTACAAAATACGCGTCAAAATCCGCCGCGGAAGGAATGATATTCGCCTGATCCATCTCCACAATCTCAATCGGAATCGTATATTCCTCAATCTGATCAACGGATGCGTCGATCGCCGTCATATCCGGATTCAGCTTCAAAAACCCTTCCTTCTCCAGCACCTTAAGCGCCCTGTACTCGTTGGAGGAATCGTTGGGAATCGCAATCACCGCATTCTCGGGAAACTCGTCCTTGGACGCATACTTGTCAGAAAAACATGCATAAGGTTCCACATGGACACCGCCCATGCTGTACAGCGTCGCGCCCATCTCTTCCTCAATGCTCTCCATTGCAGGTACATGCATAAAATAAGCAAAGTCAATATCGCCGTCTATCAGCATATCGTTCCATGTGGCATCCCATGTGGTAGATACGATATCCAGCTCGATGCCTTCCTGCGCGAGCTGATCCGCAGCCGCATTCAAAATCTCGCTGTGGGGCGTCAGGTCGCATACGCATTTGAGCACCACCTTGTCGGAAGCTTGTGCCGCATCTTCCGTGCTCTCCTCCTCAACGGGAACTGCCTCCGGCTCGTTGACCTCGACTTCCTCCACTGTTTCCGCCGCGGGCTCCTGCGCAGGCTGTTCGCCCGGCGCCGCGGACTCCTGACCGCCGCCACAGCCTGTAAGCATCGCGGCCGCTGTCACAGTCGTCACCAATAAAACTGCCAGTTTCTTTTTCATAATCTCCTCCATTCCGTCAAAGCGGTTTACCGCCGTGACAATCATATATTCATTTAAGATGCCGCGGCATCGTAAATGCTATATAAACCTCTCTGCGTTTTCCCGACAAAGACCATCCGGTTTTTTAACCGCCCGGCTCATTGCCCGCGGGAATCAGATCAGATGCCGCTTCTTTAAAATCATTTTGGAAATGGCGTCCCCCACAAGCTGCACCGCCTGCACGATCACGATCAGCACGATTATAGTAGCAAACAGAAGATCATGTCGATAACGCGTATATCCGTAAGTAACCGCAACATAGCCGATTCCGCCTGCGCCAAAGCTGCCAGCCAGAGCCGTCATGGAAATCACGATCACAACCGCGTTGGTGAAAGCACGAATCAGGGACGGCAGGGTTTCCGGCACCATGATCGTAAACAGGATTCTCATATTCCCGCTTCCCATCGCCTTCGCCGCTTCGATTTTTCCCTTGTCAATCTCCAAAAGACTGCTCTCCACAAGTCTTGCAAAAAGCGGCACACAGCTTGCAATCAACGAGATAATGCAGGCGTTGGAGCCATAGGACTTTCCGACAAGCGCCCTCGCCACGGGCAGCATCACAATGATGATAATCACCTGCGGCAGAGAGCGGAAACAGTTGATGACCGCACCGAGAACACTGTGCACCGCCCTGCAGGGCACCAGCCCTTCCCTGCTCGTCATCACCAATACCAATCCAAGCAGAATGCCAAAAATCAGAACGAATACGGACGAAACCGCAACCATATACATCGTCTCGCCGATGGCAGGCAGCACTTTGTCCCAAACCTCGGCGCTGAAGGAATGCTTAAACACTTCCCAAAAGGAATATTTGTACAGGCTCATCGTATGTCCTCCCGCTGCTCTTCACTTCTAAACCGGTTATAAACGCCGATAAAGTTTCTTGCCGTCTCGCAATGCGGATTCCGGAAAATATCCTTCACAAATCCCTGCTCCAAAATCCTCCCGTCCTCCATAACCGCCATCCTGTGACACGCATACTTGATTACCTCCAGCTCGTGCGTAATCAAGATGATCGTGAGCCCCAGCTTCTCGTTGATTTCTTTCAAAAGATCCAACACGGACAATGTCGTCTGTGGATCCAGCGCGCTGGTCGCCTCGTCGGACAAAAGCACATCCGGACGGTTCGCCAATGCCCTTGCAATACCGACCCTCTGTTTCTGCCCGCCCGACAACTCTCCCGGATACGCCCGTTTCTTTTCCGTAAGCCCTACAAGCGCGAGCATCTCGTCCACCCGCTCATTTGCCTCTTTTCCGTTTACGCCCGTCAGCTTAAGAGGGTAGGCAATGTTCTGTGCAACCGTCATGGAATCAAACAAATTAAACTGTTGAAAAATCATCCCGATCTTTCTGCGCTGCTCGTTTAAGGCAACCTTTCCGAGCGAAGTAATCTCGCTGTCTCCGATCCTGACCGTGCCGCTGTCCGGCTCTTCCAGACGGTTCATACATCTGACAAGCGTGGACTTGCCGGCTCCGCTGAACCCTACGATACCGTAAATCTCACCCTTTTCCACAGAAAGATCGATGCCTTTCAAAACCTCGATCCGCTGTTTTTTGTTGTGAAAAGTTTTATGCAGCTTGGATACTTCGATAAATTTTTCGTCCATTCTGTTTTCCGTTCTCTTTTGGCTTTCCGCGCCGTTTCGATTTATTGTTGTAGTCTACTTAAATACTATGGATTATGCCAGATTCATACTAGCGCACATGCCTGTGTATGTCAAGTCTCGCGCGCACACTGTTTCTGATATGGGAGACAGATTGGTTACCATTCGCACCCACGCCAAATTTCGCACCCTTTTACAACTATTTGGTGTGAATTGCAACATTTGATGCCCACAAAATGCCCAAAAAAGCCTTAACAGAAATCATACAGTGCGCCAGTCTCCACATCCCGGTACTCGTGCTTCTCATAATACCCGATCAGCGTCCCGTTCTCATCCCGCAAAGCGACCATATAGACGTCCTTATTTTCCTTTTCATTGCGGAAGGTATAGATGATATTGTGGTCTGCGCTCTGCGCAAACCACGCCGCCACCTTTTTAATCTGTTCCCCGGACTGCGCGTTGTGGCAGTTTAGAAGGCTCTGCCCTACAAGTGCGGCGCCGCCCCGTTTCGCGTACCGCGCTGCCGCCGTGGGATTCATGTAAATAATCTCGTGCGCCAGATTGCAGATCACCACCGCGCATCTGTCCTGGTCAATGATACTTTTAAAATACTGTGATAAATTTTTGCTGTCCATAACATCTACTCCTTTCAGGTTCCTCCTGTAAAACCGTCAGTTTTCCTTGGCTAAACCTGCCGTTTATAAGCAGTTTAGAACGTTCAACGGCACCCTATAAGTTTACATAACTCATTTCGCCATGCATCCGCTCCCCGCGCAGTTTCCGCACTACCTTCACGCCGCTTTCCACCCTGGAAACCCCCTCCATGCCGTGGATCACAAGCGTCGGCTCCTTCTCCGGACAGTCCGTCTCAAAGGAAATCACATTGCCCCGCCGCGCCGCCTTCGCTTTCATCACGATTTGACCAGACAAGTCAGTGATTTCACAGGCCGCCTCCGCGCCGTCCGCAAGTGCATACAGATGCAGCTCCAGCCCCTCCGTGTAATCGTAATCGGGCAGTCTTTCATTTCCACCCACGGCGAGCAGCGTGTTTTCCCGCACGAAGAGCGGCAAGGAAAAATAATCGTAGGTTTCCCGATACCAGCGGCCGCCCTCGCGCTCTTCGCCGCTTAACAGATGCGTCCATTTACCTTCCGGCAGATAATATTCGCCCAAGCCGTCCTCCCGGAAAATCGGCGCCGCCAGAAGGGAATCGCCCAGCATATACTGCATGTCCAGATCCTTCACGCCGGGCTCCTTCGGAAACTCCAACGCCATCGGGCGCATCATGGGTATACCCGTCTCGTGTGAGTACGCCGCCTGCCTGTACAGATACGGCATCAGACGGCATTTCAAATTGATAAAATACCGCACCACATCGCAAGCCTCCTCGTCAAACAGCCAGGGCACCCGATAGCTCTGTGAGCCGTGCAGCCTGCTGTGGGAAGACAAAATGCCGAACTGCACCCACCTCTTGTAAATATCCGGCGAGGCCGTCTTCTCAAAACCGGAGATATCGTGGCTCCAAAAAGAGAAGCCGCTCATGGCAAAACTCAAACCGCCCCGCAGCGTCTCCGCCATGGAAGGGTAGGACGCGGAGCAGTCGCCGCCCCAATGCACCGGGAACTGCTGACCGCCCGCCGTTGCGCTTCGGGCAAAGAGCACCGCTTCTCCCTCGCCTTTTACTTCCTTTAACATCTCAAAGACCGCCTTATTATACAGATACGAATAATAGTTGTGCATACTCACAGGGTCAGACCCGTCATGGTACGTCACGTCGATGGGAATCCGCTCGCCGAAATCGGTCTTAAAGCAGTCCACACCCATATCGAGCAGGGTTTTTAGCTTTCCCACATACCAATCCTTCGCCTCGGGATTGGTGAAATCTACGATCGCTATGCCCGGGTTCCAAAAGTCAATCTGCTTCACGCCTTTGCCGTCCGCGCGCATCAGAAAGTACCCCTTCTCCACGCCTTCCCGGAAAAACGGCGTCCCCTGCGCGATATAAGGGTTCAGCCAGACGCAGATCTTTAAGCCCTTCTCCTTCTTGTACCGCGCAAGCATCCGTTTCACGTCGGAAAAAGTCTCATCATCCCACTCGAAGTCGCACCAGTGCAGCGCCTTCATCCAGTAGCTGTCAAAATGGAACACCCGCAGGGGAATGTCCCGCTCCGCCATCCCGTCTATAAAGGAGCTTGTCGTCTCCTCGTCATATTTGGTCGTAAAGGAGGTAGTCAGCCAAAGGCCGAAACTCCACGCGGGCGGCAGGGCCGGTTTTCCCGTCATGTCCGTATACCTGACCAGCACTTTCTTCGGTGTCGGCCCGTAAATAAAGTGATAGCGCAGCTCCTCCCCCGGCACGGAAAAGCCCACATACTCCACCTTCTCGCTGGCCACCTCAAAGGAGACGGGCGTGGTATGATCCACAAAAATGCCGTAGCCTTCGTTGGTCATATAAAAGGGGACGCTCTTGTAGGAGACCTGCGAGGAGGTGCCGCCGTCCTCGTTCCACATCTCCACCACCTGCCCGTTTTTCACAAAGGCCGTAAACTGCTCGCCCAGGCCATAAACCCGCTCGCCCGCTTTCAGGGAAAGCTCGGTGACCATATAAGGCTCATGACGCTCAGAGAGATAATTCTCCTTCGGGAACATCGTGCTCGGCTGTTTCGCCCAGCGGATATAGCCCAGATTGCGGAAGCCGCACTCCGTAATTACCTTTCCCTCCGCCTCGAAGCGGTAGGTGCCTTCCTGTCTATTGACCCGTACAGTCACATCACCGCTCGACATAACCGCCTCGCCATCCGTAATCTGTACGTCAAAAGGCACTTCTTGACCTGCCAAGTCAAATCTCGCTTCCCTGTCCTCGTAAGCTTCATAATGCCTTGCCTTCACCAGAATGTTATTCTCGGCAAAAGCAATGAAGTCAATGGTGATCGTGGTGATATTCTGGGCATCGCCCCTGCTCAAGATTTTCCTCTCGGGCGCCACAATACGCATCCCTCTCTCCGTCTTTTCCGCGTAAAATCCCTGCGACGCGTAGGACGCCTCCATATTTTCGCTGCGCAGCCAATACCCTTCCGTAAACTTCATATCGTTCCCTCCCTGCTATCTGACCTCGTCGGCGGCGTATCCCGTCACATTCCACTCTTCGTCATATGTTGGCGCGCCCATATCCGTCAGAAGTCAGGTATACGGGCTTTCCTCCACCAAATCATACCGCCCATATTCCTCCATGGAATTTCTCACGGACGCTGCCGTCTCCTCCGGCACATGCCGCCCGAGCGACTCCAGCGCCTCCACCTGTTCCTCCAGGGAAATGCGCTCATAAACATCCCCCGAAACAACACCCGGTTCGTCCTTTTTCGTCAGAGCAGCCGTCTCCGGAATCAGCAGAAGCTCCGCCGCCAGAATAACCAAAAGCCGGATTCCCGTCTTTTTGCTGTATTTCAATTGTTCCAGAAAGTCAAATTTTCTCCTGCAATAAAAACTCCATCAATTGCACAATCTTCACCCCGTCAATATTTCCCCCGGCAAGCTCATTCAGCGTCAACACATACTTGGGATCTACTCCGCTGGCTCCGGCTGGGGAACCGCTTCGGGCGAAGGAGCTGTCTCCGGCACGGCCGGCGTTCCTTCCTGCTGTCCCGCCCCCGGCACAGGCTGCGTTCCCTCCTGCGGCAGCCCCGGCTCCGGTTCCACGGGAATCTCCGGCAGCGGCTCCGGCTCCGTTCCCGGCAGATAGTAACAGATCACAGGGGTGTTCTTCTCCACATAGCCATAAATTTCCTGTGCCATCGCATAGGGCAGATTGACACAGCCGTGGGAACCGTTTGTCATGTAGATATTCCTGCCAAACTCGCTTCTCCACGTCGCGTCATGCATTCCCACATTATTGTTAAAAGGCATCCAGAAGTTAACCGGCGTGCTGTAAGTCTCCCCGTTTAACGTGGCGTTCCTCTCCTTGTAAGTGATCCCGTAAATCCCCGGCGGCGTGGCGTTTCCTCTGCTCGGATTGCCCGATACAAAGTCTGTTTCCAGAACACATTCTCCGTCCTGGTACAGAAACAGATGCTGCGCCGTCAGATTAATTTCCACATAGGAATCCCCGTAGTCGGGCGACTCGTAGGAAGCCGCCGTCTGTCTGTAGACGGGCGTCCGCTCTCCGCCCTCGCCCTTTTCCAGCAGACCAATCAGTTCTTCGGTTTCCTGCCCCACATCCATCCACCAGCCGTAATCTCCCAGATCAATCGTCACTTCCTGCCCATAGCTGGTCATAAACTTTCTCTTATGAAAAACGGTGTCGTGCTTTTTCCGCAGGGAATTGACATAGTCTTTTACCAGCTCCGAATCCAACTCTGCCCTGCTCCCTTTTCGCACAATCCAGCTCGCCACGGTATCCGCGTCCAGAACCTCCCGTTCTTCCCCAAATGTATAAGTAACGGTCGTATTCACATAATTTTGCAGCTTTTCGTAAGTTTTCTTAAGCCCTGCATCCTCTGCAGTCACCTTCGGCTCCTCATAGCATCCCGCCGTATCCAGATCCAGCTTTGTCTCCAATCCGGCAACTGCCGCCTTTACCGCTTCTATCGTCCTTTCCCGGTTCAGACGGTTTCCTTTTTCCTCCGCCACCAGCGCAAAACCGCTCCCCGGCACATAATCCGCTATGTACGCATCCGCCGGCTCCCTGACAAAGTCCTCCTGAAATCCCCGGAGCGCATCTATGTATTTCAGAAGCGCTGTCTCCTCATAAAAAAGAGGCGCGTCCGTGCTGTAATCCGCATCGTGCTTTAAAAACCAGAGATATGGATTCTGTCCCTGCAAAACAGCCTGCAGCGGCTCCGTGGAAACATAGGAAATCCCGATCCCGCTTCCCGGTATTTCCTCCTCCAGCGTCGTGCCGTCAGCCTGCCGCTCTATGACACAGAGCGAATACTTCCCGATCTGCTCCTCCAGTTCGGAGATCGACATGCCGGACACATCCACCTCGTCAATGATCGTGCCGTTTAAAAAACAGCTCTGGTAACGGTTCAATCCCACCAGATAAATAACCAGCATGACAAGAAGGGATGCCCCGACAAGCGCGGACGCGATCAGAATCCCTTTCTTTTTCCACGTGAGCTCCCTCTTTGATTCTGTTGTTTCCTGATGCTTGAACGGTAGTTTCATTGGCTCTGTTTTCCTTACCTAAATAATATGCTGACTCTGCTTATGCGCATAAGCAGACTCGAAATGCTTCGCATTTCTCGTTCGCGTTGCTCGTCATAAAGAGCTGCCTACATGCTTTCATGCAAGCATGAGCATGTTGTCAGCTCTTTCTGACTCTGCTTATGCGCGCAAAAAGGAATGCTATACTTACGTTAGTATAACATTCCTTTCACAAGATTTCACTCCCCAATTTATGACGTCTTTTTTAGGCGATTGCAGCCTCTAACCATAAGCTCTGTCACAACCATTGACAGCAGTGCAAGCAGCCAGCACTGATAGCTCTGAAAGCTCTCATATCCGTGTATGCCGAAAGCTGCCAGATATACCGGCACATGCAGTGCGTAATACTTGGATATGTGTCTGTTATAGTACAAAAGCTGCCTCGCCACAGGATTTTGGGGCTCCTTTTGTCCGCCGCCCGCATGTCCCCGTCTTCCGATAAAGAAAATAAGTATGGCAAACACGAGGATGTGCGCTATACTCGCCGCCACATGCAAAAGATCGGGCTGCGTGTATGATGCGGTGAGTACAGCGTACATTTCTGACAGATCCGCTCCGTATTTTCCGAATATCACCGCCCACCAGACCAGAATGATCAAAACGGAAGGAACCGCAAGCCGCCTGTAAAATGCCGTTTTGTCGGTGACACGGCGCAGCATTTTCCCGAAAGCGACCCCGAACAGCGCGTAGGACAGAAAATAGAGCGGCGTAAAAGAAACAAAATCCGCCTCCCCGATCAAGAGCCTGACCACATATCCGACTACCGGCACAGACACCTGCTTTCCGTAGAGAAACGAAGCCGCTATGCTGACCGCCACACCGAGTATCGCGTACCCCGCGGTTTTCATATCCAGCTTCTTAAGAAACGCCAACACCAGATATATGATCCCGGTGATAAAAAAAATATTGGTGTACTGTATAAATATCTCGACCAAATACCGAAAATTCTGCATTCCGGCGTCCGACAGTCTGCCCCGGACAAGCGGGTACGGCAAAACCAACGCCGCCACGTACGCCAGGTTGTTCAGATACTGGTAAGCCACCATGCGGATACCGCTCTGACAGAGCGCCTTCGGCGCCGCATTTTTGCTGTAAGCCGTTCCCATTCCCATGACGAAAATAAAGATAGCCGCCCCTGACATGGTCGCAAACATATAAATAACCCGCGCGGCGAAATCCTCCGGGGACAAGGTTGCCTGAAACGCATGTATGAGAAAAATAAACAGCATAAAAAAGCCTTTCAGATAATCGAACTCTCCCTGCCTTCCAATGTTTACCTCTTCTTTTGCTAAAATTGTGTTCTTCATTCTCCTTCTCTCAAATATCCGTCTTTATTTTTTCCAGATATTTGTTCTCCTCTTTCCAGTCATAATAGATAACAGCCGCCATCCCTACAATTGTTTTCGGAAACACACGGCGGCAAAATATTCTCCCAGCCGGTATTCCCTGAATACAAATGCCCCGGGATCAAGAAAATGCGCTACCACGCTCTTCCCATCAAGGGCAATGTCTCCCTCCGGCGATATCGCAATCTCAAAGGCGTTCAGGGGGAGCAGAAGCCCTGTCCCCAACGCTTTTAAGAAGCTCTCCTTCAACGTCCACATCCGGGTGAACGCCTCATCCTGCCCCGCCTTCCCCTGCTGCCCGGCGATAAAGGCAAAATCCCCCGCGGTAAAGAACCGTTTGACCAGAGCCAGATCGGAAGCCTGCTGCCTTTCAATGTCGCATCCCGTCTCCACACCCGCAAACACCGCCAGAACCTTACTTTCGGAATGGGACAGATTAAAATGGATATGCGGATGCTGCGCCAGATAAGGCTTTCCCTTTTCCGTGTAGGACAATACCGCCTCCCGCTCGCAGAGTCCCCATTCCGACAACCCCTGATCCATTAAAATGCCCGCTCCCAGAGAGAGCCGTTTATCCTCCATGCGAAGAAGAGAATCCACTTTTCTCTGCCGCTCGCCGGACATGGTTTCATAGTATTTATAAAAAGTACTCTCGTTCTCCAGTTCTCCCACATCCATACAATACAGAACAGCCCCGTCCGCCCTGAAAAGCTCCTCCGCTCTCATCCTTCCCGTATCCTTTCCTCTTTTTGTTTCATTTTCAGTTCCATGATCGTGTTGTTCATATTCAGAACCCGCATATACTGAAAGTCCGACATGATTTTCCGAATGAGCTCAATCCCGCCCAGTGCAATCTTCCCGTCCTCCTCTTCCGACTGGTATTCCAGCGGATTAAAGGGTACGCCGTCATCCCGGACACGAAGAAGATAGCTGCCGTCCTGAATGGTAAAGCTGATGTCGATAAAACTTCTGTCATTCCCCCGATAGCCGTAACGGATCACGTTGGCGCAGATTTCTTCCAGAGCCAGCCCGATCATCTTCGCATCCTTTTCCCCGATGCCGTTTTCTTTACAGAAGTCAAACAGGGCGTCCCGCAGCTTTATCACATCTTCCAGATGATTTTCTATGGAAAAATCAAGACAGGTCTCCTCCGCTATGTCCGGAAGCATATATCTGCCGCCGCCGGGAAATCTGCCGGCGCGCTGTCCTCCCATGCGGTAAAGAACACTGACCAGTATAGTCAAAACCTCGCTCACCACGGCTGCCACGCACACGCCGGGAAGCCCCATCCAAAAGATACCGACAAGCGTGAGAGGCACCACCACCCCGAATCCCTGCAGCACCGTGATCACCGTGGAAAGTCCCGGCTGCAGAATTGTCTGGTAATAGGACATGAGGAATTTATTATACACGTAAAAGGGGAACCCGCAAGCAAAAATTCGCAGCGCAAGCTTACACATGACAAGCAGCTCCCCGTCCCGGATGCCAAACAGACCGGCAATCCACTGTGGAAACAAAAGAAAGACAAACAAAAGCGCCGCTATGGTGAGATAGCTGTAGGTCAGCACTTTTTTACACAGTGCACGAATCCCGTAATAATCCCTCTCCCCATAGAGAATCCCTGCAATACTGGGAATCAGGCCGATCACGCCGCCCACACACAGTTCCGCTATCAGCACCGCGTTCGCGCACACAGAATAGATTGCCATAGGCTCGTTTCCCAGATACCTCACGATCGCGGAATTGATGATCACGGATGCCAGCGCCGACATCAGCGTGAAAGCCGCGCTGGGAATCCCCGCCACCGCCGCCATCTTCACATAGGCGGCCATTTGATGCCCCGAACCGCCCGGCGTCCCTGTGTGATGCGAAAGCTTTAACATTCTGTGATCGGAACGGAAATAAGGAATCACCGTCACCATGCCCACCAGATAACCGATCACGGTGGACAGGGCGCTCCCCGCCATCCCCATGCGGAAGACCTTGATAAATACGATGTCCAACATCAGATTCACCGCATTCGCTATGATAAACAGCGCGCTCCCAAGCTGCGGATGATTGTCGGCATTCATAAAATAGCAGAAAATAATGGCTATGGTCAGAATCGGGATCCCACCGAAATTGACCGCCATATAAGGCTCCACCAGCGCCGCCATCTGTTCATTGCCGGCAAGCGCGAGGGCAAGCGTCCCCGGCAGAAAAGGCGCAAGCAGCGCAAAGAGGAGGGATACGGCGGCTCCCGCCGCCAGAGAAGCGCTAAACACGCCGCCCGCTTCCGGCAGGCTTCGCTTTCCCAAAAGTACAGCCGCTTCCGCCGCGCCTCCCATAGCCAGCATCAGCGCCGGCATCTGCAGGGTTAGCAACACCGGCATGGAAAGCTCGATAGCCGCCATTGCCTCCGATCCCAAAAGATTTCCAACGATCATGCCGTCCACCACATTGCCAAGCTGCATTGCCACAGTCATCAGCACGCCCGGCAGAATATACTGGCGGATCTTTTTTTGAATCAAATACGCGTTCCGCTCCATATCCTTCCTCATTCTCCTTTTTATATCTTTCCGTCAAAAAATCCAAGCGTCTCAAGCGCTTTTAGAGCATTCCGCAGATAATCCTTATCCGGCATAGGCCACTTAAATCCCAGCCTGTAAAGAATCTTTGTGGTAAAACTGTTGTCCGCGTCAATATAGGAGCCTGCCGTTTCCTGTTCTCCCGGCAGATATGCAATCAGCCCGGATATCAGCTCGTTTTTATCCTCATCCTTCAAAGCTTTCTGCAGACTGGCCTCAAATACCTCATCACTCACCGTCTCTATGGCAATTCCAATGCTGTTCATCTGTTCCACCACATCCGCCATCTGAATCATGTAGCTGCTGTAGGCATGGAACACCGTAAAATCTCCGCCGACCCCCGAAAGCTTTACAATCGCCTGCGCCGTGGAATCAATGGGCGAGAACTCCGCCGGCATATCGAGCTGGGAAACCGGGAACTTGCCAAGCGCCACATACCCCCTCAGGGTGCGCATAAACCCGTTGGTCACGGAATTGATCTGAAACTCTCCGTCACTGTCACGGCTCATCAGATTGCCCACTCTCATCACCCGTCCTTTCATACCGTCTGCGACAGCGTGAAGCACTGCTTTCTCCGCACGGAATTTGGTGTCGATATAGCGGTTGGCGATGCGCTGTCCGAAATCCAGCTCATTTTCATGTATCTTCTTTTCCGCTGGGAACTGCTGCCCCACATTCTCTCCCGCCACGCTCACGGTGGAAATCTGAATCAGTTCTCTTCCCGTTTCACGGCAAAGATCAATCAGGTGAAGCACCCCCTGATAATTCACCCGCTCCAATATGTCGTCCGCCGAAAAATGCTTGACGCACGCCGCACAGTTAATCACCCTGTCAAACGCGTAGTGCCGCAGCGACTTCACCTTCTCCTCATCTGTGATATCCCCCTCGATGATAACGATCCGGTTTCCGAAAAGCTCCTCGTAAGGATTGCTGAAATAATATACCAGCATGGCTTTCAGCCTCTTTTCTATGGAGGGCGCGCTGCCTCTGCGAAGCAGGCAGTATACGATGCCATCCGTGTCCTCAATTATGGTTTTTAAAATATGGGCGCCGAGGAAACCCGTGGCTCCCGTCAGAAGCACATTCCCTATCTTCTGCGGCGCTATTTCATCCACATGCTCCTGCGTGTTCCTCGAAAGAATCCGCGAGAGAGAATCCTGCTCCGGTTTCTTCTCCGGCGCCTGTTTACTGCTTTCCTTATCGGCTCCCTCTTTCGGTGCGTCCTGGCCCTCTCGTCCCATGAGATAACGCTCCAGCGCCAAAGGCGTCTTATGTTCAAACAGATCCGCGTAGGACACCCCGATCCCGGCGCTCATGCACTTCATCGCCACCTTGGATGCCGAGAGGGAGGTGCCGCCGTTCTCAAAGAAATCATCCTCGATACCGACTTTTTCCACCCCCAGCGCCATGGCGAAAATTTCACACAATCTGCGCTGCAGTTCTGTGACGGGCTCGGTGTAATTTTTCTTCTCCTGCGTGTAATCCGGCTCCGGCAGCGCCCGTTTGTCCACCTTGCCGTTGTTGGTGAGCGGCAGTTCGGGCAGCTGCATCAGCACCCGCGGCACCATATAGGGCGTTAAGTATTTCTGCATAAAACAGGTCAGCTTCTGCGGGTCCACCTGCTGCTTCGCCACAAAGTAACCGCACAGGAACTGGTCGGCATCCTTGCCCTTCACGAGCACAACGCTGGATTTCACGGAAGGGTACTGATTCATCACATTCTCGATCTCATCTAATTCCACCCGCAGCCCACGGAGTTTTACCTGATTGTCCATGCGGCCCATAAATTCTATCTTGCCGTGATGATTCCACTTTGCAAGGTCGCCGCTGCGGTATGCCTTTCTTCCCTCAAACGTAATGAATTTATCCGCCGTCAGATCCGGTCTTCCCACATATCCCCTGCCCACACCGTTTCCGATGATGAGCAGTTCTCCCGGCACGCCGGCGGGAAGCGGGTTTCGATACTTGTCAATCATCATCATTCTGATATTTGCCATGGGTTTTCCTATGGTGATCTTCTCCCCGGTTACCTGCTCAAAAGCGCACCCGATCGTAGTTTCCGTGGGACCATACCCGTTATATACCAAGGGCGTCGTCCCGAGAGCCATGATCTTCCCGTAAAGAGAATCGGGGAACGCCTCCGCGCCCACATTAAACACCTTGATCCGCGACAGCGCGTCCTTCATCTCCGGCATATCGATGATATTGATCAGGAAGGAAGGCGTACAGGTCATCATATCCACCCCGTTTTCCAGTATCAGCTTTGAGAGCGCAAGAGGATTGTGGATTTCCTCCTCCGTGGCCATGCACACCGTGATGCCGTGATACAGAGGAATACATTCCTCCAGTATGGATACGTCAAAAGTGATGGCGGCAAAGGCAAGCGATACCGTGGCAATCTTTATGTAGGACTGCGTCTCCACATTATACGGGTTGTCGTCCACATAGTTCACGAGGTTTCGGTGTTCAATCATCACGCCCTTGGGCTTGCCTGTGGATCCGGAAGTGTAAATACAGTAGCACAGGTTTTCCGGGCGTATATCTGCCCCTGGATTCTCGCTATTTCCCCCTTCCTCCAGAAGTTCTTCCAGACTGAGCGCCTTCGCCGCACTTTTTTGAAGAAGCTGACTCAGTTGGTCAATCAATTCCCCCGGCATGATCACAAACGCTGCCCCGGAATCCTCCAGTATATAGGCGATCCGCTCGTCGGGATATTCCGGGTCGATGGGGACGAAAGCCCCGCCAGCCTTCATCACGCCCTGTCTGACGGCATACACATCCACCGTCCGGGGCATCATCACGCCCACCATCCCGTCCGTGTGCAGTCCCATGGCAAGCAGACGGTTGGCGATCCTGTTTGCATTCTCGTTTAACTCCCGGAACGTCCGCCTTTCTCCGCCCGCAATCACTGCCGTTTTGTCGGGGCAAAGCGCCGCCTGCCGCTCAAAAAGAACGTTGGCCGTCACCTGTTCCACCGGGCAGTCCGTCTCGTTGTATCCCTCCAGTTTGCGGCGCGCCTCACCGCTCAGCATGGACACTTCCTTCAAAAACTTCTTTTTGCAAAGCTCCTCCACCACAACGGCAAAGCTGTCCACCAGCCCCGCCACCGTGCTCTCTTCATACAGATCGCTTCTGTACTCGATCTGGTAACAAATCTCTTTTCCGTTTACCGCCACATCCACCGACAGCGGCGCTTTCGCCGTATCAAGGCGCAGTTCTTCCATAACGGCCTTTTCCCCGGCGATCTCGTCAAACCGGAAATCATCCCCCTGAAACGCGAAGAGGATATCCACCCTGATCCCATATGCCCTGCTGATTTCCGCAAAGGAATAGATATCCGCGTTCATACTGTTCAAAAGCTGTTCCCCTGTCTCACGCAGATAGCGGTCGATCTCCTGCTCCCCGTCAATATTGCAGTAAACCGGAAGAGTTTTCACCAACATACTGATGACGGAAGAAAGTCTGGAATCGTTTCTGCCGTTGTAGATCGTGGTAAACACAGCCTCATCCTTGTACACAAACCGCCCCGTCACGAAACCGAAAGCAGCGGTAAACAGCGTGTTCATGGTAATCTGCTTCTCCTCGCAGAAAGCCCGGAGGGCGTCCATATCCACCGGCATATCCCTTCTGTACATTCCCACCGCCGACTGCTTTTCCGACTCCGCTTCCCGCCTGTCACGGGCGGGGAGAAAATCCGTGTCACAGCCGGTGAAGACAGAATCATAGTACTCCTTTGCGCGCCCGTACTCCTCGCCCTGCAGCGCCCTCTGCTCCACCAGGGCAGTCTCAAAGCCGGAAAAAGCTTCCGCGGTCAGCTTCTCCCCGCCATAAGCCGCGTTCATATCCCGGATAAAAATACCGCAGGATGTGCCGTCGCTGATGATATGGTGGAATTCCAAAAACAGATATTTCCCTTCCGCCGTCTCGTAAAGCTCGATACGGAACAGCCGTTCCTCCAGAAGCTGATACGGGCGCACCAGCTCCTCCCTGCACAGCCGGTTCTTTATCTCCGCCGCAAAAGGCGCGTCGTCGTTTCGCTTCTGCCGGATGTCGCCCTTCTCATCCATAAACAGTGTCGTCTTTATGTAAGGATGGGCAGCGACCGTCTCCTCCACCGCTTTTTTCAGCCGGGACAGTTCCACCTTTTCATCCAGCCGGAACAGAAATGGAATATTGTAGATCGTACTGCCCGGATTGGCGGCGCACTCCACAAAGATGCCGTTCTGTGTCTGGGTCAGAGGATAATCATCCTGCACGGCAAAGGTCTCCCGCTCTCCTCTCTCTTGAAGCAGCTTTTCCAGCTTCTCCACCGAATTGTATTCCTTCAAGTCCTTATTCCGCACGACCGCGCCGTCAAAAGCCGCGGAGAGCAGCGCGTTTAACCGCACCGCGCCGATGGACGTAAGCCCCGCCCGGAAAATGTCCGTGGAAGCGCCAAATTCCCTGTGTCCGATGACTTCCGCCACGCAGTCGTAAATTTTCTGCTGTGTCTCCCCCACAGGCTCCGTCAGCTCCTCCTTCTTCCGCTCGGGCTTAGGCAAAGCTTTTTTGTCCACCTTCTGATTCTGGTTTAGGGGAATCCGCTCTATCTGCATGGTGACGGCGGGAACCATGTAGGGCGGCTTGCTCTCCATGATAAACGCGTTCATGGCCTCCACGTCCACCGTCCCTTCCGATACCACATAGGCGGCGATATACTTTCCGCCGCCGGGCTCGTCAAAAGCCGCCACCGTGGCGTCCGTGATCCCCGGAAACTTTCGTATGATCTCCTCCACCTCGGTCAGCTCAATGCGGAATCCCCGGATCTTCACCTGCCCGTCCCGTCGTCCGATAAACTGGATATTCCCATCCGGCAAAAAGCGCACAATATCGCCCGTGTGATATGCCCTGCGATACCCCGCTGCATCGGAGAACGGATTTTCCGAATAGGACTCCGCCGTCTTTTCCGGACGGTTCAGATACCCTCTGGACACCTGATATCCGCTTATCCACAGTTCTCCCGGCACGCCCGCCGGCACCCTTCTCCCACAGCCGTCCACCACATACAGCTTCATATTGTAGAGCGGTTTCCCGATGGGCACATCCTCCTCATAACGGCTCATCGGATAAGACGTGGTAAAGATCGTACACTCCGTAGGACCGTAAACATTGTAGTATTTCGTAATACCCGCAGGCGCAAAAGGAGTCAGCGCCTCCCCGCCCATGGAAAGATGCCGCAGCGATTTACACTGCATACTTGTGGCAAAGGCACGCCCGATCTGGGTGGTCATAAAGGAGTGGGTCACGCCCTCCCTCATAAAATACTGTTTCAATTCGTTCAGATCCAGGCGGATGGACTGATCGATGATACATGTCGCAGCGCCGGATACAAGCGCCGGATAGATATCCATCATATGCGCATCAAATCCATAGCTGGCATAAGCCGCCACCCTGCTCTCCGGCTGCAAGTCATAATATGTCTGGTACCACTTGCTAAACGCCGCCAGATTCCCGTGTTCCAACATACATCCTTTGGGCACGCCGGTGGATCCGGAGGTATAGAGCAAAATAAACAGATCCTCCGGCCGGGGCGGCGCGGGAAGCGCGTCCCTGTCCGCTTCCGGAAGCGCCGGGATATCTTTTGTCAAAAGAATCTTCCCCTGATATCCCTCCGCCAGATGCAGAAGTCCTTCCTCGGCAATGAGCAGCCTTGCACCCGCATCCTCCATCATAAAGGCAAGCCGCTCCTTGGGATAGGTAGGATCAAGCGGCTGATATGCGGCTCCCGCCTTTAGGATGCCGAGAGAGGCAAGCGCCATATATTCACACCGCGGGATGAGCACGGAAACCGTCTGTTCCCTGCCGATGCCCAGCCCCGCGATATAAGCCGCCAGACGGTCGGTGATCTCATCCGTCTGCGCATAGGTGTACGTTTTGTCCAGATAAATAACGGCGGCGGCATCCGGCGTGCGCATAGCCTGTTCCCGGAACAGATCCACCACGGTTTTTGACCTGTCGAAAGGAACCTCCTCCCCATGAAAGCTCTCCAAGAGCTGAATGTCCGACTCCGAGACGAGGGAAATCTGATTCAGGCTCTGACAGGAAAGCATACCCTGCAGCACCTGCACAAACATCCTTGCAAGTCCTTTCGCCGTCTTTTCCGAGTATAAATCCTGACGGTAGTCTAAGGAAATCTCATAACCGCCCTGTCCTTTCATCACCATCGCGGAGATGTCCGCCTGCACCTGCCCGGTAGAAAGAGGCTGCGCCGCATACCATTTCCCGGTAATCGACAGACCTTTCAGCATTTCTCCCTGATAGACAAACAGAATATCCGAAGCAATCCCGTAGTCCCCCGCAAGCTCCGCAAAGGAGATCACGTCGTGCTCCATGGTCTCATAAAAGTTCTTCTGAAATTCCTGTAAAAACGCGTCCACCGACACGTTCTCTTCCCACGACTGGCATATGGGGAGCGTGCGCACAAACATACCTACGGACTGTGCCAGCCCCGTGCAGTGCCTGCCGTTGTTAACCGTGCAGAAAAGACTTCTGTTTCCCCCGGTGTACTTTCCGAGCGCATAGGAAAAAGCGCCCAAAAACAACGTGTTCTCCGAGATTCCCCGCTGCCTGGCAAACTGTTCCACCGACATGACGGAAAGCGCTTCCCCGAGAGCCATCCGCACATTTCCGCTGTCTGCGCCGGGCGACTTCATCCTATAATCCGTCAGCAGCGGCTCGCCCGTCTCCCCATCCGCCAGTTTCGCCCGGAAATATTCCCTTGCCGCCCGATACGCCGGCGTTTCCTTCACCGTCTCCTCGTAAACGGACACATCCATCAGGGATATCTCCTCCGGCTTCGGCTCCTCACCCCTGTAAATGAGGGATATCTCTTCCAGAAATACGTTTACCGAAGTGCCGTCAAAAATCAAATGATGCACATCAAAGAAAAAATACATGTGCATCTTCCCGTTTCCGTCCGCCACGCGGTACAGCGCCATGCGGTATAAAGGCTCCTCCCCCATGACAAAAGGACGGACAAAGGCTTTCTCTGCTCCCTTCATGTCGCTGGCGGTACACTCCTGCACATACGTGTCCAGATATGCCGGGCACAGCTCCATGAAGGGTGTCCCCTCTCCCGACACAATCCTGACACCGAAGGCGGCATGCATGGAAATCGCTTTCTTTACCGCATCCCGGAATCTCCCCTCGTCGATGTCGTCCGGCAGCTCACAGCACATGGGAATGTTGTACATCGTGCATTCCGGCTCGTTGACGCATTCCAGATAAACGCCCATCTGGGAATCCGTGAGAGACCATTTCGTCCGCACTCCTGCCTGCTCCCGTATTTGAACCCATACCGCGGCGCTCTCTGCCGCGTCCTCCGCTTCCTTCTTCTCCTGCAAAAGAAACGAGATCTGCTCCGGCGTCCTGCCCTTTAACACCATACCCGGCGTGAGGGAGAAATCCGCAAGACTCTCCACCAGCTTCAGCACATTGATGGAGTCCCCGCCCAGCCGGAAATAGTCGTCCCCGATGCCCGTTTTCCCACAGTGCAGGATCGTCTCAAACGCCTCGCATATCTGTTTTTGTATCTCGTTTTCCGGCTCCCTGTACTCCCTCTTGTACGCAGAGATACCCGGCGGAAGAAGCGCCTTCCTGTCCAGCTTTCCGTTTATGTTCTTTGGCAGCTCTTCCATTCTCTTTAAGAAACGGGGAATCATGTAATCCGGCAGCGACTCCCTCAGACTGAGCCGGATATCCTCCGGCATCACTTCCTCACCCGCCACATAATAGCCGCACAGATAATTCTGCCCGTTTTCGTCCTCAAAGGCTTTGACCACGGCGTTTTTCACGCCCGGCGCCGCCGCCATACGCAGCTCGATCTCTCCCGTCTCCACACGCTGTCCGTTGATCTTTACCATCCAGTCTTTACGGTTTACATAAATGTAATTTCCGTCCGGCAGTTTCCGCCCGATATCGCCCGTGTGCAGCAGAACCTTTCCGTCCTCCCTGTGCTCGAATGTCCGCGCGCTCTGCTCTTCCAGATTCAGGTAGCATTCGGCGTACACGCCGGACTCACAGATTTCCGCGTCCTCCCCGTCGGGCACTTCTCTTCCC
>VSNH01000034.1 GCA_009774215.1 Lachnospiraceae bacterium | reverse complement strand
GAAGGGTACAAAGTGCTTCACAAGATCATGAATCTTTACCGGGATTACAAGCCTTTAGGATTTTTCGGGCTGTGTTCGATTATCCTTATGCTGCTTGCGATCGTGCTCTTTATCCCCATCCTGATTACTTATTTTGAGACGGGGCTGGTGGATCGGTTCCCCACGCTCATTGTCTGCGGGTTCATTGGGCTGGCGGCGCTGCAGTCTCTGTTTGCAGGATTGATACTGTCCAATATGGCGCTGAAAAACAGGCGGGATTTTGAATATCGGCTAACGCTTGTGACAAGACGGCTGCGGGAGAAATAGAAAATGTGGGGCATGTTCGGAGGTCGGACATGCCTTTGATTATGCAAACGCCCGCACAGGAAATATGGTTGCTGACGCGACGTGCCGACGGCGCGGCTGGCAGGGAAGATAGCGCTTTCCTGCTTGATTGCGTATACCTGTGCAGACGAAATATGTGGAGGAAAATTTGGACAGGCGGGGAGAATGGTTATGGAACGGATAAGAAAAAGTGTGTCGATGCGGGAACTTGCGCTCACGGGGATTTCCGCAGTCCTGGCGGTTGTCTGCGGGGGGCGCATATGCCTGCTTTTGCGTGGGCAGGGAAGTGTGTACACGATGGGGATTTTTCCGATGGCGCTGCTCTTCGGGCTGTACTGTCTTTGGAAAGGGGCCTTGTTTTTGGAGAACGTCTTTTTCCCTGTTTTCGTGCGTGCGTTTTTGGCGGCGGGTTTTGCGGCCCTGCAGGTGATGGGCCTTGTTTTCGGTCATCCGGGAATTTGCGGCGTGTGGGAGGCGGTTTTGTGGATCCTTTGCTTTACGCCGCTAACTTTTGCCGGGCAGAATATGCTCTTCTTTCTGGCAAAGCGGACGGTTGGGGAGGACGCTGCGAAAGTGCAGAGCGCAGGGGCGGCGGAAACTGTGGCCGGCGAAAGAATTGCGGGTGTTTTGCATAGAAAAGGCTCTTTCTGGGGCGCATTTGCGTTGATTTTCGGCGGCTTCTGTATTCCTTTTGCCACCTATTATCCGGCGATCATGGCATATGATGTGATTCCCCAGCTCGACCAGATACGGGCAAGCGGCCTGACGACCCATCATCCGCTCATCCATACGCTGATGCTGAAGGGCTGTCTGGAAACAGGGGAGCTTCTTTCCTTTCTGCCGAATGCGGACAGGGCGGGGCTGGCGATGTACGCCCTGATACAGATGGCTGTGGTGGCGGCCTGTTTTGCCTATGTCTACTGCTTTCTCTGCAGGCGCGGCGTGTCGAAGTGGCTCTGTTATGCCTTTGTCCTGTGTGCGGCGTTCTTTCCTACGCACGGGATGCTGGCGGTTTCGATTACAAAGGACACCATATACGCGGCGCTTACCATGGTGTTTACGGTGTTTGGCTATGAGCTGGCGGTGGGTGAGGAAGACCCGGGAAAAGGCTGGTTTGTCCGTTATGGGATTCTGACGGTTCTTTTGCTTTTGTTTCGGAACAACAGCGTTTATGCCTGGATTGTATATGTGGCTGTTGTGGCTTTTGCGGGGCGGAGGAGGCCGCTTTTCCTTAAGAAAATCTGTGCTTTTCACGGGGCGGTCTTTCTGCTGTATCTGTGCGTAAACGGCCTCATGGTGCAGGCGGTTTCTGCCACAAGCGACACGTATGCCAGGGAGATGCTGAGTGTGCCGGCCCAGCAGATTGCAAGGGCAGTGCAATATCACGAGGAGGAGCTGACGCAGGAGGACCGCGCCGCGCTCGCGGCGGTATGGGGAGAAAATCTGCCGGAATATGTGCCTGCCATTGCGGACAGGAGCAAGAGGGATATTCCGGGCGACAGGGAGACGCTTCGTCTCTTTTTAAAGGAGTGGGTTTCTCTGGGACTGCGTTACCCGGGGGATTATTTACAGGCGTTTCTTTTGAAAAACAAGGGCATGTGGGATCTGACGGATGTGACATATCTGAATGACGTGTATTCCTATGCGAAAGGATATCTGCAAATCACTTATCCCAGTGACCAGCAGCCCTATATGGAAGCGCTTGCGCCGGGTTATGTGAGACATCAGAAGCTGCAGCCGCTGCAGTCTTTCTATCGGTATTTCGCGGCGGCGGATGAGCTGTGGCGGTACTGCCCGCCCGTGGCGCTTGTGATGCAGCCGGCTTTTACCGGTTATCTGCTCCTGTTTTACTGTCTCTGCTGCATCGGGCTGAAAAAGCCGATGCTGCTGCTGCCTGCGGTGTATCTGCTGGCGCTGGCGGGGACGCTGCTTCTCGGTCCCTGCGTGCTGACCCGCTATGTGTACCCGCTGATGCTGTCAACCGCGGCGCTTGCACTACTGTTGTTCGGACGCGGCACTGTCGGTCACAGGGGATGCAGCTGATAAACCATGTAGGTCGTATCCCCGGCGGTGAAGGTATCGGCTATAGAAAGCCCCGCCTGGTAGGTATGCCGAAAATACATAATGACAGGGTGCTCTTCATTGTAGGGGGCTTCCTGCAGAATAAAGTATACATGCCCGCTGTCCACCACATCCCGGCCAAAACTGCCGATGCCCTGGTCAGCGAGCTTTTTTTGTGTGTTGGGGTTGCAGATCACGCCCCAGTTGGTGTAGATGAAATTCTGGTAGGCGTCCTGCCCGCGCCCGAAAGGCGTCTCGTAGAAATGCTCCAGTGTCCCGGAACCGTAAGTCCATATGTAGAAATTGTCCGGGTGCGAGCGGCAGTATTCCCGCAGCTCTTCCCATGTTTCTTCGTGAATCCTGTAGTTTTCCGCAATGTCTCTGTGCGTGGCATACACCGAGAACAGACTGAGACAGCCAAGCAGGGGGAGAAGCGCATAATAACGCCTGCGGTTACCCGACGGCAGCAGGTTGAAAGCCAGAAGGATTCCCAGAAGAATCAGGAAGTCCACAGTAATCAGCGGCTGGACAATGCGTTTGGGGAATCGCCCCTCGTAGAGTACATAGCCCCAGCTCACGCTTCGCCCGAACAGATACATCAAATATACGAAAAGGGCGCTGGCGTTGCGGTCAATAAAGATCAGCACGGGGGTCAGGAGCAGCAGAAGTCCGGTGAGCAGATTGGCGGGCTGCATCCCCTCCTGATAGAAAAAGACGTTTACGGCGGAGACTGCCACATTTTTCAACCGCTCTTTCAGGCTCACGCGGGTCAGATAACACTGTCTGGCAATATCGTGCATCTGTTTCCATTCAGTGACAGACATGTCATATCCAATGTGCGGTGCGCCGCTTCTGCGGTACATGTAGGCTTCCTCATCCAGACCAAGCGCGTGCAGATCGTCTGCGCACTCTTCATACTCGGGCCAGCCGTAGAAGTCGCCTACCCGCTCGCGGTAGTGGTTGATTTTTCGAAAATCGGACCACTCGTCGGAGGAATAGGCGGCGGCGTTCGCACCCCAGAGCAGTCCCATGCCAAGGCATAAAAGCAGCGCGAAGCCGAGGAGCTTGGCTGTTGTCCCCTCGTATTTGTTTCTTGCTGCAATGATCCATTTTGAGAGCCAGAGCATACCCGCCATGGGCAGCATGAGGTAAAAAATCTGCTGGCGCATACTGAAAGAAACCCAAGCCAGAAGAAGGGTCGGTATGTTGTCCAGAAAGAAGCCGACGTGCGGCTGGTTGATGCGCGAAGTGGTAAAACAAAACAGCGCCGCAGCGGCGGCCAGTCCCGCCGTGGTGGTGTACTGCGCCTCCGCGAGCACGTTCAGGTCAACAATAAAAAACAGGAGAAGAAAGACGCTCAGCGCAGACGGCCAGAGCGCGGCCTGCGGATTGTGCCGTCTGCGAATCCGCAGAATGCGCCGATAAATGGTATAAAGGCTGAGTATCTGCACGGCGTGCTGGAACAGCCCGTACCAGGGAATGAAACGCCACAGGGTATAGAGCTTTGCAAGCAGCCAGGAGAGCGGATAGAGGAAAAACATGACATGCGCGTCAGGTGTTCCCGTATATGCGCCGGATAGGATGCTGTACATGCCCCAGTCATCGTTGATGCCGTCCACCGGCTTTATAAAAAACAGAAGTAAAGCGTAAAATGTAATAAGAAGCAGAAGAAAGAGAAGATCGCCCTGAAAGGGGCGGGCTTTTTTCTGCGGGAATTTCGTCTGCATCGGCTTATCCTTTCGTAAATGAATTGCTTCGCATATTTTTAAGCTGCTTCTACTATAATATATCATAATATATCATGACGGCAGAAAATCAAGCGGCTGCGAAGCAGACATTTGATTTCACCTGCCATGATAACGAAAAAATCTTTGAGCGCGGAGCGCGTCAGACGCGTAGCGGCTGCGATTCTTGAGTATATTATATCATAGGTATATGCGTGTGAAGTGTAATCAATTAAGATTTATGGAAGATTTCATTAATTCCGGATGCATATTATTTGAAAACAGGGAAAAATGTGGTAAAGTATACATAGGGTTACAAAGCAGGCCGCAGATGAAACATAGCGCAATGAGTAAGCGGATATTCATAGAGGGAAAGGTCGGAAAAAGATGGGAAATACAAGGAGAGGCAGACAAAATATCAATATGCTTCTGGTAGTTTTAATCGGCTTCTGCGTTTTGGCAATCATTGAAATTGTATATGGACAGGCGCAGATGAAGGTGGAGCGGGAAAGGCTGGATCTGGAGGAGCAGAACCGCCAGGCGGTGGAGGAATTGAAGGAAGAGTGGCGAAGCCTCAGGGAAGGTTCCAGCGTGGTGACTGCCGAGAGTGAAGCCGCGCCCGCAGCCAGCGAGGCGGATCAGGAGGAGACGCCTGAGAAGATTACGAAGCAGGAAACGGTGAAAAAGGATACGAAAGAGGAAAAGAAAGAGGAGGACGCCCCCAAGGAAGAAGATGACAGGGATTACAGTATGCAGATTGTTATACTGGGCGACAGCATCATGGACGGAGACCGGACGGAGAGCGGTGCGGCGGATATCATCGGTGAACAGCTGGACGCGAAGATTTACAATATGTCCATGGGCGGCACTACGGCGGCGCTTCTGCCAAACGATCAGTACAATTTCGCCACATGGGAGTCCCGCAGTCTGCTGGGAGTGGTGCATGGGATTCTGGGCAATATCAACACGGACATTTTTGACGGCTATGCGGCGGGCGAAGTGCTGAAAACCTGTGATTTTGACAAGACGGATTACTTTATCATAGAGTATGGCGTGAACGATTTTTTGACGAAGCAGATTCCCAACAGCAGGTATCTGGAGGGCGGAGACACGCTGGCGATAGACGAGGCGCATACCTATACCGGCGCCCTGCACGATGCGGTCAGCAGGTTGAAAGCCCGTTTCCCGGACGCGGGTATCCTGATTGCTGCGCCCCATTACTGTCAGGTGTTCAATGGCAATACCTTTATCGGTGACGGGTATTCTCTTGATTATGGCTACGGGCCGCTGATTACCTATGCAAGAGGAGCCGGTTATGTGGCGGGGCAGTTTGAGGGGGAGCGCGTGTTCTTCTTCAATGCCTTTGAGGAGAGCGGGATTGACGCGGACACGGCGGATGAATATCTGGCGGACGGGATTCACATGACGCCTCTGGGGGCGCGGGTATATGCGGAGAAGCTGGCGAAAATAATCCACAATGATTATGCGCCGGAGGAGTGATTGCATAGAGCAGGTAAAATATGGTATGATAAAGGGCAGGTGCAAAACCTGCCCTTTGCGCGCATAGGCAGAGTCAGAAGGCTTTTATATATGGGGAGAATTTATGCGGGAACTGGAATACCCATTCGATGGGGAACTGATCTTAATGAAATCAAAAAAAATGAAACGCGCGCTTCTGGAGGAGCGCTCTGATTTTACGGAGAAACGGATCGCGGTTTTGGGAGGCAGCACAACCCATGATATCATCCGCATTCTGGAACTGTTTCTGTTGGAGCAGGGCATCCGTCCGGTGTTTTATGAATCGGAGTACGCGCAGTATTGGCAGGATGTGATGTTTGACAACCCGGAGCTAATTTCGTTTGCCCCGGATCTGATTTTTATTCACACCTCCAATCGGAATATTGCGGTGTGGCCCGCCGTTTCAGACCCGAGGGAGCGGGTGGACGAGCTGCTCTCGGAGCAGTTTTCCCATTTTCAGATGATGTGGGAAAAAATAGCGGAAGTCTATCACTGTCCTGTGGTTCAGAATAATTTCGAATACCCCTTTTACCGGCTTTTGGGCAATCAGGAGGGGGTGTATCCCCAGGGACGCATCAGTTTTATCAACAGGCTGAATGAAAAGTTTTATCAGTATGCAAGGGAGCACGGCAATTTTTATATCCACGATATCAATTATCTGTCGGCATCCTACGGGCTTGACCGTTGGGCGGATCCTTTGTACTGGCATATGTATAAATATGCCTGCTGTATGCAGGCGATTCCGGCGTTTGCCCACAATCTGGCGAACATCGTTAAGTCGGTTTTCGGAAGGAATAAGAAAGCGCTGGTTCTGGATCTGGACAATACGCTCTGGGGCGGCGTGGTGGGCGACGACGGCCCGGAAAATCTGGAGATCGGACAGGAGACGCCGATGGGGCAGGTGTATTCGGAGTTTCAGGGCTATGTGAAGGCTCAGAAGGACATCGGCGTCATGCTGGCGGTGAACTCGAAAAATGAGCATGAAAATGCCATCGCGGGCTTAAATCACCCGGAGGGCGTCCTGAAACCGGATGACTTTGTTTTGATTAAGGCGAACTGGGAGACGAAGAGTGAAAATATGGGCGCCATTGCGCAGGAGCTGAATATACTGCCTGACAGTCTGGTATTCGCGGACGACAATCCGGCGGAGCGGGAGATTGTGAGCGCCCAGACATCGGGTGTGGCTGTCCCTGAGATCGGTACGCCGGAGCAGTATATCCGGGTGCTGGATCACAGTGGCTTTTTTGAGGTGACGAGTCTGTCGGAGGACGACAGAAAACGAAACGAGATGTATCGGGCCAATATGGCAAGAAAGGTGCAGCAGGAGCGTTTTGCCGATTATCGGGAGTATCTGCTGTCTCTGGAAATGCAGGGGATGATCCGCCCTTTTGAGGAGATCTATATGGCGCGGATTGCCCAGCTTACCAACAAGAGCAATCAGTTCAATCTGACCACAAGGCGGTTTACGCAGGCACAGATCGAGGCATTCGCGGCGAATCCGGAATATATCACCCGTTATGGAAAACTGACCGACCGTTTCGGAGATAACGGCGTGGTTTCCGTGGTGATTGGCCGGAAGGGGACGATGGCAGATGTGGCAGTCTACAGGCGGGGAGAGACGCCGGACGCGGCGGCAGGGAGCATCGTGTCGGCAGAAGGTGCAGCGGCGGCGTGTGGGACAGCGGCGGAAAGCACTGTGTCGGGCAGCGGTGCAGTGGATGGCGGCGTCCTGCATCTGGAGCTGTGGCTGATGAGCTGCCGCGTGTTAAAGCGGGATATGGAGTATGCCATGATGGACAGTATGGTGGAGGCGTGCCGGGACTGCGGGATCGGGACTATCATGGGATATTATTATCCGACAGCTAAGAATGCCATGGTGAAGGAGTTTTATCAGACCATGGGTTTTGAGAAGATGTATGAAACTGACACGGGCGTCACGATATGGCGGTTTGAGATTCCCGCGGATTATGAGAAGAAAAATACGGTCATCAATGTATGAATGCCGGAATACGGTTATTTTTAGATTACGAATAGAAAGGATGGATAAGATATGAGCAGAGAAGAAGTGTTTAAAAAGTTGAATGAGGTTTTCCGGGATGTGTTTGACGATGAGGAAATTATTGTCACGGACGCCACTACGGCGGACGATATCGAGGAGTGGGATTCTCTGGAGCACATCAATCTTCTGGCGGCTGTGGAGCAGGAGTTTGGCATGAAATTCAATATGGGACAGGTAGTGTCCATGAAGAATGTGGGCGAGATGGCGGATATCATTATCAGCCAGATCGGATAGGAGCGTGAGAAGAACTTCTAGGGAAGCGCTGATTAAATCAGCACTTCCTTAGAGCCTCCGGCGGATGCACACGGATTTGCAAAGGAATGTGCCGCTTCGCGGCGCAAATCCGGTGCGGGAAACGCTTTAATCAGCGTTTCCCTAGCCACTCACAGCAGAGGCTGTTTCGTGGAGAAGTTCCAGGAGTTGCTTTGCAACTCCGTCTCACGCAGGAGAATGCCCAAAATACGGGCATTCTCCGCATCGATTTGAGATTCCGGTGAGATAAGCCCGGATAGGATGAGAGAAGGCAGAAACGGTATGGTGAGCGGATTTCTGGACAGGGTGCAGGCGTTTTACAACAAACTGGATAAAATGGATAAAGAGCGTGAGGCAGCCTTGGTGTGGGTTCTCTCTGCCGCGCTGGTGTTCGGTGCGGTGATGGTTACGGGCACGTTGACTTCCGGATTTCATCTGGTGGACGACTGGGAGTTTGCCAAGTACGTGGATTGGATGACGCTGGAAAATTACAGCCTGTGGGACTGTCTGCGTGAGGCGGTGGGCTTTGATATAACGATCCGTTTCCGCCCACTCTATTATATCAACCGAGTGCTGATGGCCTACGTGTTTGGCATTAATCTGACAGCAATGTCAGTTGTGAAAGCGGCGGAGATTGTCGCGGCGCTTGTAGCGCTTTATTACTGCGCAAGGCAGATGAAGTGCAATATGGTCTACGCGGCGCTCTTTTCCCTGACGGTGATGGTGGGCTATCAGTCTCCGGTCTGGTGGAAGCTGGGGCCGCAGGAATCCTATGATATCATGATGTTTGCGGTGGGATTTTTTTTCCTGCTGAAATGGCTTTCCGCGGGAAAAAGGCGGTATGCGTTCGTCAGTCTGGGCGCTTTTTTTCTCATGTCGGTGTACAAGGAGCCGTTTATCCTGCTTCTGCCTTTTGTGGGACTCTATGTGCTGTACGACGGGATGAAGGGAAAGCGGGTGACGATTCCGCATCTGTGGGAGACGATCAGACAGAGACTCCCGTACCTGTTGACAATTGGCATCATTTTTGCGGTGGAAATGTTTTTGATTCTGTTTGTGATCGGCACGAACAATTATTCTTATGTAGGACTGGATAAGGGCGTGACGTTTGACCAATATGTGCAGGTATGGAGCAAGGCGGCGGGAAGCGAACTGAAATGGTATGTCAGGTTCGGCGTGCTGATGGGACTGATTCTTCTGACTTACTGGGAACACGCGAAGAAGCTGGGCTGGGAAATCCTGCTTGCGGCGGCGATTATCCTGCCACAGTGCGTCACCTACAGCAAGACTGCGCTGGAGGAGCGTTACATTTTACCAAGCGTTCTGGGCTATGCTTTCTTTTTCGTGGTTGTGGGGTGCCGCTTCCGTCCCTTAAGCGGCAAGAGGCGGATTGCCTATATGCTCTGCCTGCTTCTGATGCTGGCGGCGCACGGAAGGGTGATGCTGCGGGAGGCGCAGTATTTTACCTATCGGGGGGAGAGCGTCCGGACCATGCTGGAATCTACGCTTGAGCTGGTGCAGGGAACGGATAAAAAGGTACTGTCCTGCTTTTCACCGAATCTGGAGGGAAACAGGACGATGTATCACTGGTTCCGTCTCCACGGCTACGACGAAGTGTTTTACTGGGAGGAGGACGAGAAAAAAATCAACCGCTCCTTCGGACCCAGAGAGGACGAGCAGGCAGATTATGCAGATATAGATGTGATTGTGATGTACAACGAGGAGGATCGGCACTGGTGCTATGAGCCGAGCCTGGATCTGACGGATTTTACGGAGCGGAAATGCGGGACGATCACGATGTATATAAGGAATAATCAATAAATTAACTCCACCATGCCGATGAGGGGGCTTGTCAGAAAGACCACCTTGCGGCCGCCAAGGGCGGGAGCGGGTGTGGGCGTGTCGATGGCGGCAAAGCCGTTTTCAGTCAGTTCCGCATATGCCGCTTCGGGGCTGTCGGCCTCGTAGCAGATGTGATAGGGCGCGTTCTTATATTTTTTCAAAAGCCCTGCGACCACGGAGTCCTCGGAGACGGGGGAGACAAGCTCCACACGGTAACCGTTCTTCACGAGAAAGCAGATATCCACTTTGCGGATATCGTCGTATACGGTGTCCTGTTCGACCAGATAGCCGAGGGCTTCAAAGGTTTTTTTGGCTTTCTCGATTTTTTTGACTAAGTAGCCGATATGGTGTATTTTTAATGTTGGCATGAATGGTTCCTTTCTGTGGCAGTCTTTTGATGTTCCGGAAGTTAGTTAGAGTGTATCATGTTTTGCGCCTGGGAGGAAGAAGGCGGACACATTTTTGATGCAATGTTTTGTATGGAAGGATTTTGTTGTTTATGAGGGCATTGTTTGAGAAATACAAAGATTTTATCATGGAGGTCATACACTTCGGCATGGTGGGCGTGATCAACACGTTTCTGGGCTGGGTGATTATGGCGGTGCTGTACAACCTGATGCATATGAATTACTGGCTTTCCAGCGGTATTTCCTATTTTATCGGCAGCGTTTTTTCCTATCACGCCAACGCCAGGCTGACCTTCAAGGTGGAAGACAGGGACAAATGGCTGCCCTGGCGGTTTGCTCTCAATATTATTGTGTGTTATCTGGTGTCCTTCAGCGCAGCGCAGCCCCTTGTAGGATGGCTTCTTGACGCATTCGGGCTGTCGGCGGGCGGTACGCTCTCGCAGGCGCTTCTTGACAATATCGCCATGATTTTCGGAATGGGCATCTTTATTGTGATGAACTTTTTCGGACAGAAGCTGTTTGTGTTTCGGACAGGGCGGCATAAAACGAAGGAAATGTGACGAAGATGTCAGAAAGTGCGGCAGGAGGGAGATGCCTTGCGGTTTGCGACAGATGTGTTATTGCGTGCAGATACCGGCGGCAGACGCGTATGGGATGAGGGTAACAGTTCAGCCTTATGCTATTCCGCGAGTGAAATCGCTCTCTATGCGATTTTGCGAGTTGGGCAAGCGCCAAAATGCGACTTTGGAGCATTTTGTGTGCATCAAGCGTGACAGCGAAGCCGAAGGCTGAGCTGTTACGGAGGATGATGGGATAAGGGTATGAGGAAGCTTGTAGAGCAGAAGTGGTTTCTGTGGATAACAAAATATTGGTTTCTCTTTCCGATCATAGGATTCCTTCTGCTTATGGCGGCGGTGTTTTTCGGTTATGGGGAGCGCAGTTACATTGGCGTCCATGACAATATGGATTTGTTTTTGGCGCAGTTCCAAATGCTGAAGAATACGGATTCCTTCTGGAAGCATGGCGTGGACGTGCCGTTTCTGGGTGGCGTCAGCAGAGATAATCTTCCTTCGGAGCTTTCGCTTTACAGCCTGCTTTTTATGACTTTTCCGACCTACATGGCTTATGTGCTGGGGCTTTTGGGCAAGATACTGATCGGCATGTTTTCTTTCCGACTGCTGGCGGGAGAACTGCTTGGGGAACCATATAAAAAGTACCGCCCGGCTGTCTATATGACGGGTTTTGCCTACGGCATCTGCTGGTTTTTCCCGGCTTACGGTTTTGCCTTCGCCTCGATTCCGCTGTGCGTTTGGCTGTTACTTAAGATATACAAAGGGGAGGGGGAGCATTGGTACGGCTGGTACGCGGCGCTGTTTGCTTATCCGCTTCTGTCCTACTTCTCTTACCACGGCATCTTTATTCTGGGGTATCTGGCGCTTGTGGTGTTGTGGCTCTTTGGCAGGGGGGCATACCTGCGCAGAAGGAAAGGGCGGGAAAAGGGTCGCGGGACGGCGGCGGTTTCCGGTGCGCAGGAAGATTGCAGAGTATGTGCAGGGCAGGCGCTGTCTGCGCGGGAAACGGTGTGCTGTGACAATCGCGGCGTTTGGCGGCTGCTCGGCGCGCTTTTTGTGCTGGCCATCGGGTTTGTGGTCTGCGAGTACCGTCTGTTCGGACAGATGCTTTTTAGCGACGAGGTGACGATCCGCTCTTCCATTGTGAACGCCAGCCTTTCCCTGCCGGAAATTTTTCGGGAAATCGGGCAGGTGTTTCGCGAGGGTATTTTTCATGCGGACGGTGTACACGGGAAGGTGGTACTCCCGATAGGTATCATCTATTTTGTGGTAAATAATGCAATGTATCTGCGGAAAAAGGAGGGGAAGGCCATTTTGCGCGATCCTTTCAATCTGCTGATACTTTTTATCCTTTTCAACTGCGCGGTGTACGGTCTTTACGACTATGAGCCGCTGCGTTCTCTGGTGGAAAAGCTGATTCCGCCGCTGGAGGGCTGGCAGTTTAACAGGACGATTTTCTTTAACCCGTTTCTCTGGTATGCGGCCCTGTTTCTCGTCCTGCGCAGGTTGTATGACGCAGGCGCATGGCAGATGTGGCTGGCAAACGGCATTGTCTGTATCGCCGTGCTGGCTGTTATTTTAACGCCGAACCGTTACAATGATTTATATAGCACCTGTTATAACAGGGCCTATGAGCATTTTCACGGGCAGGAAGTGGATGAACTTTCCTATGAACAGTTTTACGCCGTGGATTTGTTTGAGGAGATTAAGGCGGATATCGGCTATCAGGGGGAGTGGGCGGCGGCCTACGGTTTCCACCCGGCGGTGCTGGAATACAACGGGATCGCCACGCTGGACGGCTATCTGGGGTTCTATTCCCAGCAGTACAAGGAAGATTTCAGAAAAATAATTGCCCCGGCTCTTGAGAGGGTGGAGACCACCAGAATTTATTACGACGATTGGGGAGCCAGGGCATACCTGTATTCCGGGACGGATTTGAGCATCGTCAGCGCCACAAAGACGGTCTATGCAACGGATGACCATATTTACATGGACGGGGAGGCGTTCGCCGCGCTTGGCGGGGAGTACCTTTTTTCCAGAATAAAACTTTCCAATGCCGCGGAGGCGGGTCTTTCCCTGTTGGGAGAGTACACCGCGGCCGATGGGAGTATGACAGTCTACGCGTATAAGCATTGAGCCGTGCACATTTGTTACTTTGGATACAGTGGGGAGTCTGCACGGCGAAAAAACGAAAAGGAGACGGAATTATGCCAATCAGAGTACACAATTTCGGGGGTGTGATCGGGTGGAACGCGAAAAAGTATCTGCCCTGGGTTGCCAGCGAGAGCTATTTAAAGCTGCAGTTTGTCAGCCGCAGGAGATCCCAGAAAGGGTATATTGATTATTTTATGAGCCACAAGGAGGCGCCGCATCCGCTGGTGGTGAATCTGGAGACGGTGAACCGCTGCAACAGCACATGCGAATTTTGCACGGCCAACATCCATGCGGAAAAACGCCCCTACAAGAAGATGGACGACGCGCTCTACTACTCCGTGATCGACCAGCTTCACGACTGGAATTACAAGGGGCACTTGACCCTCTACGGAAACAACGAGCCCTGGCTCGACACGCGCATCGTGGAGTTTCATAAGTACGCCAGGGAAAAACTGCCGGATGCCTTTATCTTCATGTCCACCAACGGCCTGCTCTTAAACGTGGACAAGGTGAAACAGATCGTTCCCTATGTGGATCAGCTCATTATTAACAATTATGGGATGGAAATGAAGATGCACGACAATGTGCAGGTGATTCACGACTATGTGAAGGCACACCCGGACGAGTTCAAGGATGTGGACATTCTCGTGCAGATTCGCTACTTGAAGGAAGTGCTGACCAACCGGGCAGGAAGCGCCCCCAACAAGCAGTCCAAGGGGAAAATCGTAAAAGAGACCTGTCTGATGCCTTTTACGGATTTGTGGATTACGCCTTTCGGCAAGCTGGGCATCTGCTGTTGTGATAATTTTGAAGTCACGGAGATGGCGGATCTGCATACCACTTCCCTGCGGGAAGGCTGGAACAGTGAGAAGTACAGGCAGCTGCGGGAGGCCATTGCCACAGGCAGGCACAATTATCCCTTCTGTAAGTATTGTGACTTTATCGACGCGGGACTTCGCATGGACGCGGTGGATGATGTGTTGAAGCACAGGGAAATGCACGGAGCGAGACAGTCTATGTTTAAGAAGAAGTAAGGAATGCGAAAAGTACTTCTAAAAACGTCTCGCCATAGGACGAGACGCCAAGAAGTACTAAGTTTCGCATAGGAGAATGCCCGAAAAGCGGCATTCTCCGTACGAATGTGGCATGGAAGATAGTGACAAAAAGAAAAATAAGGGCGGCGGACGAATGAGGAGAAGGATTTGTGCGGCGGTCTGCGCGATAGTGGTTTCGGCGGTTCTGTGGGGCTGCGGAGGCGGCGCGGACATGCGGGAAAAGGATGGTGCGGCAAGTACGAATATGCAGGAAAACGCTGGGGAGAGCGTGACAGTGACAGGGGAGAACAACGGCGCGGCTGGGCAGGAAAATGAAGATGCAGGGAATGACGGCGCGGCTGGGCAAAGTGGAAGCAGCGGAGAGGACAGCGCACTGGGACAGAATGATGCGGATGACGGGCAGGGAGCAGGGCAGAGCGTTGTTGGCAGCGCAGGAGCGGCGGATCAGACGGCCGGGGCGGTGCAGCTTGCGGGTACCACGTTCTCGATTCTGGGCGACAGCATCTCCACCTATCAGGGCTATAATCCCGTGGGATATTATGCATTTTTCCCGGATAACGGAGAGGTGACAGAGGTGAAAGATACCTGGTGGCAGCGGGTGGCGGACGATCTGGAGCTGACGCTCTATGTGAACGGTTCCAGCTCCGGGGCAACCGTGGCGGGGGATTCCACGGGGACGGAAAATCCACAGTGCGGCTGCAATGAACTGCGCACCAACGATCTATCCGGCCCGAAAGGAGCGTGTCCTGACAGAGTTGTCATATTTATGGGAACCAACGACATGCTGAAAGCCATTCCGCTGGGGGAAAACGACGGTACGGGGCTGGTGGAGGAAGGGGAGATCAAAACCTTCAGCGATGCGTATACCCTGATGCTTGACAAGGTGCAGGCCAATTATCCGCTGGCGGAAATTTACTGCTGCACCCTGCTTCCGGTTGGGGATTACGGCACGGAAACGCCCTATGTGGAGTTTGTAAACAGCGGGAAGCTCACGTCGGCGGATTATGGGGAGACGATTATCCGGATTGCGGAGAACCGGGGCCTTCCGGTCATTGATCTGTCCGACTGCGGCGTTACCATAGAAAATCTGCATGAAATGACGACCGACGGGGTGCACCCTACAGCGGCAGGCATGGCGTGTATCGCGGAGGCGGTAAAGAGAGCGCTTGTCGGACAGACGCAGTGAGTTGGCGGTTTGGGCTCTGTGGCAGGCGTGTGGGAAAGACAGCGTTTCGGATGCGGGGGAGACGTCTGTGAGCGGCAAAGCGGTTGGCAGTTCAGAAAAGGAGTAAGGCGCAAGGGCGCAGAAATGGGGTGTCCATGGAAATAGAAGTGACCGGAATCAAAAAGGCGTATGCACGAAAGCAGGTGCTTACAGATATAACGTTTTCAATGGAGGCCGGGAGCTGTGCGGTCATCCTCGGCAGCAACGGCAGCGGGAAATCCACGCTGCTTTCCATTTTGGCGGGCGTGCGGAGGGCGGACGGCGGCTCCTTTCTGTATCGGGGAACCGATCTGCTGCGCCGTCCCGCACTGATTCCAAAGGTGCTGGGATATGTGCCGCAGGGGGATCCGCTGATGGAGGAGCTGAACGCCTGGGACAATCTGCGCATGTGGTATGACAGGGAGACGCTGAAACGGGAGCTTGCGGACGGCGCGCTTAAGCTGCTTGGCATAGACGGCTTTCTGAAAACGCCTGTGCGTAAGATGTCGGGCGGGATGAAGAAGCGTCTTTCTATCGGCTGTGCGGTGCTTTCCCATCCCGGGATTCTGGTGCTGGACGAGCCCTCGGCGGCGCTTGACCCCGTCTGCAAGGAGAATATCCGCCGGTTTCTGGATATTTACAGAAAGGATGGCGGCATCGTGTTGATGGCGAGCCATGACGCGCAGGATCTGGAGTTATGTAACATGTACTATATTCTGCGGGGAGGGGCACTGCACTCTTATCCGTATGACGGGGATTTTCACAGGCTGGCGGAAGCGCTGTGATGGTGTGGGAAGTATGGTGTCCGGCATTGGAGAATGTCTGCGAGAGAGGGTTTCCAAACGGTGGAATCATGGAGGATACATGAAACAGACGGCGGCTTATTTTCTGGCACAATTGAAACGAATGGCGAGACTGCTTCCCGGGCAGATCCTGGTGGATCTGGCTGTCTGTGTCTGCGCGGGCGCGCTGGTCTGCCTGCTGCTTGCGCAGGGAGCGGCCGCGGCGGCGGGGACAAGATATCGGATCGGCATGGTGGGGGATTTGTCGGCTTCTTATCTGGGGTTTGGCATTGCCGCCGTGCAGGAGATGGATGATTCCCGGTTTATGGTCGAACTGATACCCATGGAAGAGCGGGAGGCGGAGGCGGCCTTTGAGCGCGGAGAGCTTTACGCCGTGATGCGTGTGCCCGAGGGGCTGATGGAATCTATTGTATACGGAACAAATGACAACCTTGTCACATATACTGCGACGCAGGGACAGCAGGGGCTGGGCACCATGGTGATGGGGGAGATCACGGATGTGGCCTCCACGCTTGTGACCTGTTCCCAGAGCGCGATCTACGCCATGCAGCGTGTTTTGGCCGATCAGGGCAGGGGGGAGGAGATCGGGAGGGAGACGGATAAGCTGAATCTCGCGCTGATTCAGATGGCGCTTGACAGGGGCGGATTTGGCGAGGTCGAGATTCTGGGGTATGGAGACGGATTGTCTCTGGAGCTGTATTATTTTTGCGGTGTGATTTTACTGTTTCTTCTGCTGTCGGGGCTTTTGAACAGTGCCCTTTTTCTGCACGGAAACGGCGCGTTTTCCTGTTTCCTGAAAGCCCGGGGTGTGGGGGCGTTTCGGCAGATTCTGGGAGAATATGCGGCATACCTGCTGCTCGTGCTTGCGGGACTTTTTTCGTTATGCCTGCCCCTTGGTTTTGGATTGGGGCAGGAGCTCTTGGCGATTCCCGAGTGGGAGGGAATGGGCGCCGGGCCCTTTTTCACGTTCCTCCCGCTTTTTCTTCCCGTGGCGGCTATGTTTGCGGCTATGCAGCTTTTTCTCTTCGAGGCGGCGGAAGGCATTGTAAACGGGATTCTGTTGCAGCTCATCTGCGGGATTGGCATGGGGTATCTTTCGGGGTATTTTTATCCTTCCGCTTTTTTCCCGGAAACAATGCGGGCATTGGGAGAGCTTCTGCCTTCCGGCGCGGCGGCGCGCTTCGCGCAGGCGGGAGCTCTGGGGAAAATTCCGGCGGCTTCGTGGGCGGCGGTGTTTGGATGGCTGGCGGCGTTTCTTACATTGACTGTATTGGTCAGAGAATGGCGGATAGGGAAGTAAAAGCAAGATGTTAATTAAAAATAAAAAGAGATTGTAAAGGGTTTCTCCTTCTAATAATTTTTGCTTTTTGGGGGACAGAACATGCCGGGACAACTGCTCGTAAGGTTTATACTGCTGCAGAAACGGCTCTTGCAGAAGGGCGGCTTTCTTCTGATGCTCTTTCTGGCGCCCCTGCTTGCGGCAGGAGTCGGGCGGCTTTCAGAAGAGCCCGCCGGGATTGCGACGATTGCGCTGTATTTGCCCGAGGGGGATGCGGCGGCGCAGGAGATTTCCGAGCGGCTTTTGAAGGACAAAGGCGTTCTGCGTTATCTGCCCTGCGAAGACGGGGAGCAGGCGCGGCGTATGGCGGAGACGGGGGAAGCGGACGCGGCATGGATTTTTTCGGAGGATTTTTCGGAACGTATTGAGGAGCTTGCGGAGAGGCGTAGGGTGCGCCCGGTAGTGACGGTGGTGGAACGGAAGGAAAGTGTGTCCCTCATCCTTGGGAGGGAAATTTTGTCAGCCGCCATTTATCCCTCTTTTTCCTATGCGGTTTATGCTGGCTTTGTGCGGGATGAGCTGGGACTCGCGGAAATGACGGATGAAGAGCTGCGCCGGGTCTATGACAGAGTGGCAGTGGAGGGAAGTCTGTTTCAAATGGTGTATGCCGATGAAACGCCCGGGGAATCGGAAGATTTCACTTATGTGCAGGCGCCGCTGCGGGGGATTCTTGCTATTTGGTTTACGTTTGTGGGGCTGGCGGCTTCGCTTTATTTCATGCAGGATGAGGAGCGCGGCGTCTATGGGCGTGTACCCGCATCAAGGCGGCTTTCGGTTTCCTATTTGGCAGGCGCGGCCTTTCTTTTGGATGGGGCTCTTGTGCTGTTATTATCGTGTAAACTGGCTGGGGTGTTTACGGACTGGAAGAGGGAAGCGGCGAGCTGTGCGGTGTTTGCGGCCTGTGTGCTGGCCTTTTCCAATCTGCTGCGGATGCTGTGCCGCACGCCCCGCAGACTGGGAATGCTTTTTTTGCCGCTTCTGGCAGCGATGCTGACGCTGTGCCCGGTTTTTTTGAATCTGCCATATTTTAAGGCGGGAAAGCTGCTGCTCCCGCCCTGGTACTATCTGCAATCTATTCATAACACACGCTACTTATACGAGATGGCTGCTTATACGGCGGTTCTTGTTCTGGCAAGCACCGTATGGCAGCGGGTGCAGAGCCGCCGCAGTTGATTGCTCTACGCCTGTGAAAAAGATGCGCACAGGGACAGAGTTGTCGGCACGCAGATGTTCAGTCAACCTCAATCTGGTCAGAAGGCGTTTCCTTCTGCACTTCCTCGTGGTAGGTCTTTTCCGTGTTTACATTCCAGATATTATCTTTGGAAGAAATGCCACCCAAAATATTTTTCACGGTCTCGAAGGAGGTCATCATGGAGTGGTCGATGTTGTTATAGCGGTGCTGCCCGTTTCTGCCCACGCAATAAAGGTTGTCGATGGACTTCAGGTATGCGGTCAGCTTGTCCATATCTTTGTAAGTGTCAAAGTAGGCAGGGTAAGCCTTTTTCACCCGCTCCACATGGGAATCCATCACGTCGGAGGGCTTGTCGATGAGCCCCATGCTGACGATTTCGTCCACCGCAAAACGGGTGAAATCCTCGTCGGACATGATCCAGTACTTGTCCCCCTCGGTGACAAAATATTCCAGACCAATCCATACCGTGTGCGCCAAGTCGCGTACCATGTAGGGAGACCAGTTGTTGTAAATCTGGAATCTTCCCAGACGAACCGTTCTGTCATGCACATAGATCCAGCAGTCGGGCACAATATTGTTGATGGTTTTCAAATTCGTTTTGTTTTTCAGATTCAGCTTCGGCAGCAGGAGTCCCACGGTCATATAGTCGCGGTAGGGAAGCCCTGCGGCGATTTCTGCTTCGGTTTTTGGCACGTCGTTCATCCCTGCCACCAAATCTTTCACAGGCATGGAGGAAATGAAGATGTCGCCCTCGGCGGTCACCTCGCCATCCGGTGTTTCGTAGGTGATGGAAGTAATGTGGTTTTGCTCGTCTTTGTGGAGGCGCACCGCCCTGCTGTGGCAGAGGATTTCCCCGCCAAGCTCCTTAATCCGGTCGGCGGTCACTTCCCAGAGCTGACCGGGACCGAGCTTGGGATAACTAAATTCTTCAATGAGCGAGGTTTCCACTTCCCGGGTTTTCTTTCCGGGCAGCATTTTGGAGAAAACGTCCTTTAAAATGGCGGCAACGGACAGCCCCTTAGCGCGCTGCGCGCCCCAGTCGGGAGCGATTTCGGAAGGGTGTCTGCCCCATAAGTTTTCCGTATAGTTTTCAAAGAACATAGAGTAGAGTTTTTTTCCAAAACGGTTTACATAAAAATCCTCCAAGGAATTTTCCTGCCGTTTGTGAACCATGGAAGCAAGATAGCTGAAGCCCGCCTGCATGGTAGCGAGAAACCCCATGTTAATAAAGGTCTCCGGCTTTAGGGAAATCGGATAGTCAAAAAATTTCTGGTTAAAATAGATGCGTGACACGCGGTGTCTGCGAAGCATCACGCGATCCTCTTTTTCGGGATCCGGACCGCCGGGAGAGAGCGTCATTTCCCGGTGCAGCACGATATCATCGTAGGTGGGCGAGCCCTGTGTGGGCAGCATGTGTTCCCACCACGCATTCACCTCGGGCACTTTGGAGAAAAAGCGGTGCCCGCCCATGTCCATGCGGTTTCCCTTGTAGTTGACGGTCTTGGAGATGCCGCCCATGGCGCCGGATTCCTCCAGCACAGTGACCTTGTATTCTTTGTTTTTATCTTGTCTGAGTAACTCGTAGGCGGCAGTCAAACCTGCCGGCCCTGCGCCGATCACGTATACTTTTTTCATGCATTACCTCATTTCGAAGCGCAAAACGCCCTGTTCTATAGTCTGTCCGCGGATATTGCCAATGAGACATTATTATAATTCTATCATGTTTGGGGGAGGATGTACACAATGATTTCCGGTGGGCGCGGCGGACTGCGGACGCGGAAAAGCGGGAAACGAACAGACTGGGGTGGGAAAGTTTTGGGGTAATGTGGAAAAATAAGGAGGTGTATGCTATAGTAGTACTGACTATAGACCGTGTTTTGGAAGGAAAAGAGAGGCAAAATTATGCTGGCTGTCATCAGTTTGATATTCTGGCTTCTGGTCATCCCGTTCTGTATCGGGCTGATCCCGGCAAATTTTATATCGGCGGAAAAGAGAAGCCCGGGCTTTGTGCTGCTTTCCGGGTATTTCGGCATGTGGGCGATCTTTGAGCTGGCGGCGGTGCCGGCGGTTCTCTGGGTGGAGTATGACAACTTTAAAGCGGCTTCCTCCGTGTTTACGGTGCTGACGCTTCTTTGTGCGGCGGCTGGGGTGTGGCTTTTGTATCGGAACGGAAAGGCCGGAAAGCCGGGGCTTCTTGCGGGGAAGTGGGCAGACGGCGGACGACAGAAGAATGCCGCGGAGGGAATGGGGCGCGGAGATGGTACGGCGGCCCGGAATGTTGCTGATAAGAAAAGTGACACAAGTGTCAATTCCGGAGATTCACGGGCGCGTCTGGTGGTCATGGCGAAAAAGTTCCTGACAGGCCCGGGCATCGAATGGCTGTTGTTTTTCGTTCTGCTCGGTTTCCAGCTTTACAGGGCGGTGGCGTTCACCTCCTTCGACGGCGACGACGCCTACTATGTGGTGGAGTCGCTGATCGCGCAGGAGGCGGGTGTGATGTACCGCATTCTGCCGCTGACGGGCGGTTCCACGGGATTGGATGTGCGTCATGCGATGGCGGTCTTCCCCATGTGGGTGGCTTTTGTTTCGGTGCGGGCGGGGATGCACGCCACGATTGTGTCCCATGTGGTGATGCCGCTTGTGCTGATTCCGCTGACTTATCTTTTGTATTATGAAATCGGTCGGGCGCTTTTTGTGCGGGCTCCGCAGAGCGGTAATGTGTTTCAAAAAGAGAATCTTTCCCTATTTATGATTATAATGGCGGTGTACCAGATTTTCGGCAATGTGTCCCTCTACACCAACGAAACTTTTTTCCTGACCCGCACCTGGCAGGGGAAGGCGCTGGCGGGCTCGCTGGTGATTCCGGCGCTGTTCTGGGTATTTTTGCAAATTTATGACAAGGGTGTCAAAAAAGGACGGACGGACGCGGGACTCTGGATTTTACTCGTCTGTGTCAACATGACGGCGGGCATCTGCAGCTCTATCGCGGTATTTCTTGTCTGTATCCTGATTGCGGTGGCGACCTTCTGTCTGGCGGTGGCGGAGCGGGATTGGAAAATTCTTTTTAAGGTGGGGGCAGCCTGTATCCCGAATGTGGCGTATATGGCGGTGTATGTGATTATGGCGTACAGCTACCTCTTAAAATAAGGTTCGGGCACGGCGCATTTTGTGAATGGGCGTGTGCTGAATATCGCAGAGAAGAGGAAAAATATGTGGGGTATTTTTTTAGAGAGCGTTGTTATATTTAAAAATTATATGGGTTATCACGAAAACCACTTTCTTGCGGGGATTTATCTCTTTGTGCTCCTTTATCTGTGGCTGACGGAGAAGGATAAGCGCAGGCGTGTGCTGTTTGTCTATGCGCCCACGCTGATTCTGCTGCTGTTTTTCTGTCCCCTGTTCCGCAAGGTGTTTGTGCGGCTGATGGAGGATTCCGAGACTTATTACAGGCTTTTGTGGCTTTTGCAGATGAGCATTGTCAGCGCTTACGGGCTGATCCGGCTGATGGGAAGGCACAGGCGGATCGGTCTGGCGGTGGTATGTCTGGCGATTGCCGCCTGCGGGGACTATGTCTATGACAGCGAGCATATCTCCCGGGCGCAGAACGCCTATCATCTGCCCCAGGAGGCCATTGACATCGTGGATATGATAGAGCCGGAGGAGGGGCGGATCACGGCGCTTGTCCCGGCGGATCTGATTTACTATGTGAGGCAGTACAGCACGGATATTGAGCTGCCCTACGGCCGTGAGATGCTGATCGCCCGCTGGGATTACTACAATGCTATGTATGAGGCCATGGAGGAGGCGGAAGTGATCGACACGCCCGCCTTCGCGGAGCTGGCAAGAACGTATCCCTGCGCCTATGTGATTTTGAAGGAAGATCGGGAGATGCGGGAGCCGCTGACGGATTACGGCTACTCGGTTTATGGTCAGGTGGGGGAGTATGTGGTATATAAGGATATGACACTGTAGAGGGCGGTTTGATTATGTTATTTAATTCGTATATGTTTGTGTTTGTATTTTTTCCTATATGCCTGTTCGGATACTATGGTCTTCTGAAAAGCGGGAAGCCTGAGGCGGCAAGAGTGTTTCTGACTGCCATGTCATTTTGGTTTTACGGTTATTTTAATCTGTCTTATCTGCTGATTATGGTTTTAAGCATTGCCGGGAACTATCTGTTTCACAGATTACTGTCGCAAAAGAAACTGTGGGGCGGCGCGCGGAAACAGGAAGACACAGCGGAACAGGGCTATGCGGCTGGACGGAGAGTGGCAGCGGCACAGAGAGCGGGAAAAAAGACGGCAGGATACGGAGCCGTGTCCCGCCGGACGGTTATGGTTTTGGCAGTTGCGTTGAACTTGTGTGTGCTGTTTTATTTCAAGTATTTTGACTTCTTTCTCGATACCGTGAACGGTGTGGCTGGCACTGATTTTGTGCTGCGGGGCATTCTTCTGCCGCTGGGCATCAGTTTTTTTACCTTCCAGCAGATTTCCTTTATTGTGGACACTTACAGAGGCGAGGTGGCGGACTGCTCTTTGTCAGAATATGCGCTGTTCGTCTCCTTTTTTCCGCAGCTCATCGCGGGGCCGATCGTAAACCACAGTGAAATGCTGCCGCAGTTTCGGGTATTTGGCGAAAAAAAAGCGGATTGGGAACGGATTGCGGGCGGGCTTGCGCTCTTTCTGCTGGGGCTTGCCAAGAAGGCGCTTCTGGCGGACACGCTCGGCGCGGGCGTGGATTACGGCTATGAAAATCTGGCGTATCTCGGCAGGGCGGATGCCTGTCTGGTGATTCTGTTCTATGCCCTGCAGCTCTATTTTGATTTCAGCGGATACTGTGATATGGCCGTGGGTATCGGCAGGATGCTCGGCGTTGAGATCCCCGTCAATTTTAATTCTCCTTACAAGGCGACGAACATTGTGGACTTCTGGAAGCGATGGCATATTACCCTGAATCGTTTCTTTACGAAATATGTCTATATTCCTCTGGGCGGTAACCGCAAAGGGGAGGGACGGATGTACCTGAACTTTTTGATTGTCTTTTTCCTAAGCGGGCTCTGGCACGGGGCGGGCTTTCATTTTATCGTCTGGGGGATGCTGCACGGAGCGCTGTATGTAGTGACGCGGTTTTGGCAGGGACATGTCAGACCCCGGCTGGTGCGGAAACGTGCAGGGATACCGTCAATCGGGACGACGGCAGAGAGGCAGAAGATGACGCCTGCGGCTGAAACGGGACAGGCGTCACGCACAGGGGGCAAAATTGTGACATTGATGTCACAAATGGCCACATTTCTCTATGTCAGCGTGGCATGGGTTTATTTCCGGGCGGAAAGCATTGCGCAGGCGAATACGCTTCTTTGGACGGCTGTCAGGGGAGAGGTTAAGAAAATTTCCATGGATTTGGCGGAATGTCTGCGGCCGGACGAATTTTGGTATGTGCTCAAGGTGCTGCATCTGGACAACCTGTCCTTCAGCCGCTACATTTTGATGTTTGTGATTCTGGCGGCAGGACTGTATTTTTCCATGGCCGGGCGGAATGCGCAGGAACGGGTGGCTCGCCTGAAATACGGTCCGGTGTCGGCGGCGTTGCTGGTGGTGCTGGCGGTGTGGTGCATCTTAAGCTTTTCCGGGGTCAGCACGTTTTTGTATTTTAATTTTTAGTAAGGAGGAACAGGATGAAGCGTCTAAAAAAATGGATTCTTTCCATCGTCTCCCTCACCATAATCCTGCTTTTGCTCTCGGCTGCGCTGGTGGTCTGGGTGGATCCTTTTTTCCAGTACCACGCGCCGCTTGATGACTTTCCCTATCTGGTGGACAACCAGCTCACCCAGAATCCGGGGATGGCCAAGCACATGGACTATGACAGCGTGATTCTAGGCTCCTCCATGACGGTGAACTTCAACACCCACTGGTTTGAGGAGCTGATGGGGCTTCGGGCAATCAAACTCAATTACAGCGGCGCTTACCCGAAGGATCAGGCCAATATCATGGACATTATTTTTGACAGCGGCCATGAGGTAAAGTCGGTCTTTCTCGGGGTTGACGTGACGACCTATACGGGGGGCGTGGAGGAGACGAAATATCCGATTCCGGCCTATCTTTACGACGACAATTATTTGAATGACATACAGTATGTGCTGAACAAAGATGTGCTTTTAAATTACGTGTTTCGCCCGCTCGCAGACCCGGATAAAACCGATCTGGCTACTGTGTACCAGAGCTGGTGGACGGACGAATACTACAATATCCAGTGGGTGATGCACAATTACGCGCCGCCCGCACCTGTGGAGGCGGAGACGCCGCCGGACGCTTTTCTTGACAGCACGGACAAAAACCTTCGGGTCAATCTGTGCCCGTACATTGCGCGGAACCCGGACACGACGTTCTATATCTTTTTCCCGCCCTACAGCATTCTTTACTGGAACGATGTGATGCAGGAAAATCATATGGAGGCCACGATGCGGGAATATGCCTGCATTGCGGAGACGCTGCTTGCCTACGATAACGTGCGTGTGTTTTATTTCCCGAACAGGGAGGAGATTGTGACGGATTTGAACAATTACGCGGATTACACCCATTATCACGCGAGGTTTAACCGCTTTATGACGGAGTGTTTTGCGGACGGGACATGCGAGGTGAAGAGCGCGGAGGAGATGGAGAGAGCGCTTGAGGAGACGCGGGATATGGTGGAGCGGTTTGATTTTGAGACGCTGTTTTCGGTAGATTATTAACAGAGAATGCCGTATTTCAGGCATTCTCTCGCGTGAAAAGTGATTCTTGGCGTTGCGTCCTATGGCGCGACGTCTTTAGAATCACTTTTCACGCTGGGGAACAGGCAGTCTGCAAACCTCTGCGCCAAAAGCTCCCGCCCCGCGTCGTTGAAGTGGATGTAATCCGTCATATAATCCAGATAATTATCCTCGTTGACGGAGCCGTAAAAGTTGTCGATAAACGAAACGCCCACGTCCATGGTGGCATCCCGCTCTTTTTGCAGATAGTGGCTCAAGGTGCCGTGGCCTAAGTCCGTCCGGTCGCCGTTCTGGAAATTGCCGTCCTCGCCGATGCTGTGGCAGAAGGTGTGGGACATTACCACAATGCGGATGTGGGGAAAGGCTTCCTGAATGGCCTTCACGCCCGAACGCAATGCGCCCGTGTAGGTAACCTCGTCATAAGGCGCGTTGGGATCGTCGCAGGGCCGCTTATTGATATAGTCGCTGCCGTCGTACATCACGCAGATCATATCTACAGTGTTCATGTCGAGTTCGGAAAGCATCTGCGCCGTTGTGGCGAAATTTTCGTCATAGCTGTAGGTTGCCGCCGTTTTCATCAGGTCGAAATCTCCGCTTGCGAGGCTTTTTGCCACATACGAGAAGGAGAAGGCATCCAGAATATAACCGTCGTTGTAAGAGGCGAACTGTGCCGCCATAGTGGTTCCCGTGAAAGAGCCGTTATAGACGATTGCGCCTGTTTTCTTTGCAATCTGCTCCGCCAGGCCGTTCTCTCCCCGCTCCAGCGAGAAGGGATCGTCGCCCAGACAGAGGATGGTGGTCACACCGTCGTCCACATAGCCCTCGCGCTTATCCGGAGCGAGCGGAATCAGGTTATCCATCACCTCAATATCGAAGTCCGTGGTCTGGTAGTTCGGATCGTAGTCGGAAGGCGTTCCTTTATTCCATTTGTAGAGACGGTACGCCGAGAAACCGATGACAAACACAATGGCAGCCAATAAAATGAACTGAATATTGGCGAGAAGCCCGCTGCGCTTTTTCGGCTCCGCCACGGATTCTGACAAATCTGTCATATTTTCTTCCTGCAATGTATTTTTGTCCTGATTTTCTCCCATGCTTTTATTCATACCCTTTCCTGAAAGTCTTATGCGCTGCCGCCGCACTTTTACCTTTAGAGGATTCGCGGCTGCGTAATGAATCGTATTTATTCTACTATGAATTTTTACAAAAATCTACAGAAAAAAGAAGGCTCATAAAATCTTAATAAGTAACATAGCTTCCAAAACGGCGTACAACAGAAAAAGAGCGCCGTCCGGGATCCGAAGATTTGGACTGCGCTCTCTTTCTCCGTGTTTTCGTATCATACGATAGATACGGCGTTTTCCAGCGGGCTTTGTTCCGGCACGGCAAAGGTGTGAACCGTCGGCTGCGCAAGCTGCCGCTGCAATTCCTTATACCATTTGCTGTACTTATACATACGATATGTAGTGCTCAGTTTTCTGAGCTGTTCATCGTCGGCACAGCAGACCGTAAAAGAAACCCTCTGCGATTCATCCATAGATACATAGTCCAGATAGCTGAGTTTAAGCTCGGTAATCAGTCCCTGACATTTTGGACAAAACTGCTTATGCCCGTTCAACATATGAACCCGCTGGCAACGCTTACAGTAATGCATGTACATCATGAAAAATTCCCCTTTTCCCACAATCTCTGTAAGGTAACCGTTTGTCTGTTGCCTTTCTATTGTGTCAGTTGAGGCGGTCAAAGTCAAGCGCATATTAGCGAGAAATGCCGTAAAATGGGTGTAAAATATCGCGCAATTATCGCGGAAAAGGCGTAAATCTTACAGGAATTACCAATTTACATAATTCGGCATCCCGCTGCGTGTGACAAAAATCTTGATATTGCGCTATTTTTATGCTATAATTTCCAAGAATTGTTTCGATTTGAGGTTTACATAAACTATGCAACCAATTGATACGGAATTAAGGTGGGACTGTAATGCAAAATAAGAAAAATAAGAGGCAGAATAAGGAAAATCACCGCAGGCCGGTTCGGTTTGAGGAGCTGCTTGAGGACGATCGGTTTGATGATGAGGATTATGACAGCGTGACGGAAGACACGCTGGAATTTTTGAGTCTCGATGATGATATGATCGAGTCTTATCAGCGCGCTCATCCTCCGAAAAGCGTGAAAGGCGCATCCGTGAAACCCCGCTCTGTCCGCTATGAAGACGAGGATTACGAGGAAGAGGACTACGAGGACGAGGATTACGAGGAAGAGGACTACGAGGAAGAGGACTACGAGGAAGAGGACTACGAGGAAGATGACTAAGAAGAAGAGGACTAAGGGGAATATCTCTAATAAACAT
>VSNH01000033.1:24822-27913 GCA_009774215.1 Lachnospiraceae bacterium | reverse complement strand
CTCGTAGCCGTCTTCCGTCACCGCCAATGTCACTTCCCACTGAGCGGAAGGCTTGCCGTCATCGGTGTAGACCGTCCAGCCGTCCTCGTCATCAATGTAAATATCCGCCTTGCCCATATTCACCATTGGCTCAATGGTGAAAACCATGCCCGGCACCATCAGCATCTCCGTGCCCCTGCGTGTCACATAACTAACAAAGGGTTCCTCGTGAAATTCCAAGCCAATGCCGTGGCCGCCAATCTCCCGCACGATAGAATAGCCGTTCTGCTTCGCGTAATCGTTGATGGCCTGCGCCATATCTCCGAGGAAATTCCAGGGCTTCACCTGATCAAGTCCCACATCGATGCATTCTCTTGCCACCCGCACAAGCCTGCGCGTTTCCTCCGGCACATTCCCCAGCATAAACATGCGCGAAGAGTCCGAAAAATATCCCTTATATATCGTAGATACATCCACATTGACGATATCGCCGTCCTTTAGCAGACGGTTTTCGTCAGGAATGCCGTGACATACGACCTCATTGATGGAGGTGCAGACGCTTTTCGGAAAGCCCTCGTAGCCCAGAGGCGCAGCGATCCCGCCCATTTCCTTCGTCATATCCCGGACGATTTTATCAATTTCCTCCGTGATCATGCCGATATGAATCTGCCGCTCAATCTCATCCAGAATCGCGATATTCAGCTTGCTGCTTTCCCGAATGCCCTGAAGCTGTTCCGGTGTTTTCAGGATGTCATGTCTCGGAACAATGCACCCCCGCAGTTCGTAGCTCTCTATCTTTTCGTCCATCGCCATATGGCAGGCTTTGTATTTTTTGCCGCTGCCGCACCAGCAGGCGTCGTTTCTTCCCAGTTTTTTCATAATAATATGTCATCTCCGTTTCTTTTGCCCTACCTATTGTAGCACATTGGGGCTGGAAATGGGAGAGGGATTGCTAAAAACCGGAATGCAGTGCGGGCCAAGGAAGTGCGGGCCAAGGAAGCGATTTTCAAGTTGACAAACCTTCAAAAAAACAGTATACTGATTAAACCGTGCAGCCGGGGCGTTAGCGGTGCCCTGTACCCACAATCCGCTCCAGTGGGGGTGATGCTTTATCGAGGGCCTGCGTCTGCGTAGCTGCCCTTTACAAGTGGCGTTGAAGTTTGGGTCTTACGCAATGAGAATCCATGAACCGTGTCAGGGTGGGAACACAGCAGCACTAAGTGGAACCTTTCATGTGCCGTGAGGGTGCCTGGCGGAGTTAACTGTAAAGGTAACGTACATGGGTTACGGTTCGACATAAGGCGCACGGTTTTGAATTTCAGGGCATTTTCCTGCCACAAACTCACGATGATGGAAAAACAGAAATGAAAGATACCGATCAGTCAATCAACAAAAACGAAACTTGGCCGGAGCTGTCAGATTGTGCGCTCTGCCCAAGAGAATGTCATGTCAACAGAAATGCCGGTGAAATCGGTTACTGCGGACAGACTGCAAGGCTTGCTGCCGCAAGAGCGGCTCTCCATTTCTGGGAGGAACCGTGCTTGTCCGGCACAAACGGTTCCGGCGCCGTTTTTTTCAGCGGCTGTAACCTTCGCTGTGTGTACTGCCAGAATCACGAAATTGCCCACGGGCAAGCCGGACGGGCGATCACAGTAACCCGCCTGTCCGATATTTTTCTGGAACTGCAGGAAAAGGGTGCGCACAACTTAAACCTCGTCACGCCTACCCACTTTGTTCCACAGATCATATGCGCACTGAAAGCATCCAAAAAACAGGGACTTTCCATCCCTGTAATTTATAATACCTCCGCCTATGAGAAGCCGGAAATGCTCCGTATGCTGGAGGGCCTGATCGACATTTACCTGCCCGATTTAAAATACCGTGACGCGACGCTTAGCGCAAGCTATTCCCATGCACCCGATTACTTTGAAATGGCATCAGCCGCCATCGCGGAAATGGTTCGGCAAGTTGGCGCTCCTGTCTTTACGGACGGAGAGGATTCTCTCATGAAGCGGGGCGTAATCGTCCGCCATCTGCTTTTGCCCGGCTGCGGCAGAGACAGTCGGCAGATTTTACGATATCTCCATGAAACGTTCAAAAACGACATATATGTCAGTATTATGAATCAGTACACGCCGCTTTCACAGGTTTCCGGCATTCCTTCGCTGAATCGCCGGGTATCCGACAGGGAATACGAAAAAACGGTGGACTTCGCCATACGGATCGGCATTGAAAACGGCTTTATCCAGGAGGGTGAAACCTGTCTGGAAAGTTTTATTCCCGCTTTCGACTGCGAGGGAATCTAAAGGGGCGGTGCATCCTTTCATCCGTTTGGCCGCAGCCCCGACAGCGCACGGGCAGGCACCGACTATGGAAGGAATGCAATCCCATTTACAACTCTACCTTTCTCAGATAGTACCCGAACTCGCCCGCCTTGGACTCTCCGCTTTCGCATTCGAAAGCCTCAAAGCCGAACATCAGCGCCACCATTTTTTCCCTCTCGTAGAAAACGCCCGGAACACCCAGATAATAGACCTCTCCTTCTTTTCCCAAAATTATATGTCGATAATTATAAAAGCCGTGCAGCAAAAAGCTATTGTTTACCAGATGCTGATATTTACCGGACAAAATAATAAAATCTTTCGGCTCCAGCTTCACATAGGCGCGCTCGTCACCGTAGGGATGGATATTGTCGAAGGTGTCCAGAATCTGTTCCCACTTATCCTCCTTTAACCCTTCTATGACAAAGGCATCCGCCATAAGGGGCATCTGCGGCTGCTCCGGGACTACACTGTTTTCTCGGCTTTCCCGACGTTGTATCGGGACGCGCTCTATCTTTTTCGGCTGTGCCTGCAGCGTAACCGGCTCCAACATTGACGCGTCCCGCCCGGCTGCAACATGCTGACCGGCCGCGTCTACGGCCACCGACCGCTCCGACATTGCCACGGTCGGCTCCGCAGCAGCAGACTCCTCCCGCATAGACGCATTCGATGCCACAGCGGCGGCTCCTTCCCGCATGGATGCATTCGATGCCGCAGCGGCGGCTCCTTCCCGCATGGATGCATTCGATGCCACAGCGGCGGCTCCTTCCCGCATGGATGCATTCGATGCC
>VSNH01000033.1:0-24722 GCA_009774215.1 Lachnospiraceae bacterium | reverse complement strand
CGGCTCCTTCCCGCATGGATGCATTCGATGCCGCAGCGGCGGCTCCTTCCCGCATGGATGCATTCGATGCCGCAGCGACGGCTCCTTCCCGCATGGATGCATTCGATGCCGCAGCGACGGATTGTTCTCCTCGAAACACTGCTATTTTCTGCGTATCCCGTTCCGATTCCCCAACTCCGGATTGCGTCGTCTGAGACACCACAGATTCCACATCCGGCAGCCGTTCGACTTTCGCCTTCTCGTTCGCGGCAGACGTCTGTCTTATTGCCTCCTTGCCGGCGCCCTCTACCAGATAACCACCCGGCAGCATAATCTGCAGACGAACTTTTTCCAGAGAATCCGGCTCCTGCTTTTCCCACTGTCCGCTGCCTTGCCGCACCGTAATGCCGTCCTCCTCTTTCCAATCCGAGCCGCTGTAATAGCGTACCGGGTATTTTCCGTTTATGGAATGCGGCACATTTTTTACCACCAGCGACATGATTGCGTCCTTGTCCCGTTTTTCCACCTTGAGAAAGCCCGCGCTCCCGAGACGGTCGCCGTCCTTATACAAACCCAAATATATGATTTCCTTCTGATACATAAAAGCCTCCATTCCGGAGCGTCCGCGCACTCAAAGGACGCAAGTTGCAAATTTATAATCCTTCACTTCATATATATGCGCGTCGCCGGTAAAGTAGAACTTAAACTTTGCTTATGCGCATAAGCACATATGCCCTGCCTTTCATGCAAGCATGCGCGCGATGCATCTGTACTTCTGACTCTGCTTATACGCGCAAAAAGCGGCTCATGCGAGCCGCTTTCCTGTTTGCTACCAGCTTATATGATACACGTCAATAATCAAGAGAATCCAGATATCTCATATAGTTCACAACCATCAGCGCAATTTTAAACGTCAGCGCGTCGTCAAACACGCGGATATCCAATCCCGTGCTCTTCTGCAGCTTCTCAATCCGATACACCAGTGTATTGCGGTGCACATAGAGCTGTCTTGAAGTCTCAGACACATTCAGATTATTCTCAAAAAACTTATTAATCGTTGTCAGGGTTTCATCGTCAAGCTCGGACGGTACATTCGACCCAAAAATCTCATCAATAAAAAGTCTGCACAGATTGATCGGAAGCTGATAAATCAAACGGCCAATTCCCAGCATATTATAGGCCGTCACCTTCTTCTCCGCATAGAAAATCTTGCCCACGTCCAGAGCCATCTTAGCCTCTTTGTATGACTTCGACACCTCCTTAAGCTCTTCTACAATCGTACCGTAAGCCACGCGCACATTAAGCATCGCCTCCGTGTTCATCATATCCGCAATCGTATCGGCGATCTGTTCCAGCCTCTCATAACCATCCTCAGGGTTAAGCGCCTTAATCAAAATCACATTGCTCTCATCCACCGCCGTAATATAGTCGCCAACCTGCGACGTGAACATGCCGTTCAAAAGCTCCATGGCAGTGCCGTCCTTCTCCTTATCTGTTTCAACCAGAAAGACTGCCCTGGGAACTACCGCCTCAATATGCAGTTTTTTCGCCCTGTTATATATGTCTACCAGAAGCATATTATCCAACAGCAGATTCTGGAAAAAATTATTTCGATCGTACCGCTCCTTGTAAGCGACAATCAAATGCTGAAGCTGGCTGACCGCAATCCTGCCGATCATGTAGGTGTCCTCGCTGCCGCCTTTCGCATCCAAAACGAAAATCACCTCATCATCATCCAAGACCTTAAGAAGATGATGTATCCCAATCACCTGACTGTCTGCGGGAGAATCAACAAATCCCGAAACCAACGACGGGGAAATATCATCTGTCTCAAAGGTCGCCGCGATCTCCTTTCCTTCCGGATCCCATACCGCAAGGGAAACCTTGGAAATCGCTGAAAGCTCCTCTATACTGGCCTTAATAATCTGACTTGAAATCATATATTCCTCCATCTATATAGCAGTGCACACTCGATTCCGCTTCGCTTCATCTCGTTCACAGGCTGCCTACGCTCCGCTTCGATCCGTGCCAAACAAGTACCCCTGTGCATCCATCGAAATAAATACTTCAGTGAGCAAGCTCCCCGCTGTCTTTTTTCTCAGTCCGCGCACTGCTCATTGTCATCGCGCAAAAAGGGAGGGGTGCTTACGCCTCCCTCCCCTGCAGTCATTTCTATTAGTTAGTGATGGTCTGCTCTGTCTCTTTGTCGAAGACATGAATCTTCTCAACATCGAAAGCAAACTTAACTGTGTCACCAGGTCTTGCCGTAGTGCGGGAATCCACTCTTGCGGTAATCGGGAACTCAGCGAGATCAAAGTATAAGTATACCTCTGCACCGAGCAGCTCGTAAACCTTAATGGTAGACTCGAATACGCACTTCGCAGTCTCAATGAACATCTCGGAATCATATACGTCCTCGGGACGGATACCGAATGTAACGGTCTTGCCTACATAGCCCCCGTCGATCAGCTTCTTGGACTTAGCGGGCGGTAACGGAATGGTCTGGCCGGCAACCTTAAGGTTAGCGGTATCACCACTCTTCTCAACAACCGCGTCAAGGAAGTTCATCTGCGGCGATCCCATGAAGCCTGCTACAAACAGGTTCTGAGGCTTCTGATACAAATTCTGAGGGGTATCAACCTGCTGTACCACGCCGTCCTTCATAACGACGATTCTGGTACCAAGGGTCATAGCCTCTGTCTGGTCATGTGTTACATAAATGATGGTGGTGCCCAGTCTCTGATGCAGCTTGGAAATCTCAACACGCATCTGTACACGGAGCTTCGCATCCAAGTTGGACAGCGGCTCATCCATCAGGAATACCTTAGGGTTACGAACGATTGCACGACCCATAGCCACACGCTGTCTCTGACCACCGGAAAGAGCCTTCGGCTTACGATCCAGAAGAGCTGTCAGATCAAGAATCTTCGCAGCCTCTTTCACCATCTTGTCAATCTCATCCTTCGGAACCTTTCTAAGCTTAAGGCCGAATGCCATGTTATCATACACGGACATATGCGGATACAGAGCGTAATTCTGGAATACCATCGCGATATCTCTGTCCTTGGGCTCCACGTCGTTAACAACTCTGTCACCGATCTTCAATTCACCGGAAGAGATATCCTCCAGACCTGCGATCATACGAAGTGTGGTAGACTTACCACAGCCCGAAGGGCCTACGAAAATGATAAACTCCTGATCTGCGATTTCAAGGTTGAAATCTTTTACTGCCTCGAATCCGTTAGGGTATACCTTGCAGACATTCTTTAAAGATAAACTTGCCATGATTGCCTCCTATATTTTATTTTTATTTTTTTCGCCCGCATAAATCGTTTCCCGGACGATTATTTCTGTAGATTAGTATAACGGACTTTTGTCCCCTTTGCTATACCACTATTCCACAAAGATTTCGTTTCCGATTGTAAATATTGCTTACATTATTAAGTTTTTTTTAAGACACACGGCAATTTGACTAAGAATATACCGCTTTCCTGTGCATTTTGCATAAATGCCCGCAAATTGACGTCAGACCATAGGCATTACAGATGCCGCTCCGCACCGGGCGCACTCAGAGCATCACGTCATTGTCCGCTTACGCAATTCTACAGCCCTTCACCTCGTACCCAGCTTCAACCACGGCACCCGTAAGCGTCTCGTCGGCAATCTCATTTTCCATCGTCACGCTCGCTGTTTTATTTTCCAAACTGACTTCCACAGCCGTCACCCCGGCAATGCCCTCCAGCGCTTTCTGTACATGTGCCTGGCATTTCCCGCACATCATTCCCTCCACATCCAATACCTTAACCATACTCTCGTTCTCCTTTCTTTCTTCCTGACTGTTTTCTTTATTACTTTCCCGGCGGCTTTCGTCACCATTTTTCCTGCCTTTTCTCGGTTCTTCTTTTTTGCCGTCCTCCCGACGGCCGTCTCTCCGGTCTGCACCATAAATTTCTGCGCCTTTTTCTCCCCCGCCTTCCGCCCGACCGCCTGACTGCCGCGTATTAGCAAAATCATCGGACAATTTCGGCATAGGAACCGTATGCGCCTTCCTGTCCTTCGCCGTACTGCGGACGGAAAACAGATTCAGCCGCAGAGCGTTTGTGACCACGCAGAAGCTGGACAGGCTCATGGCCGCCGCCGCAAACATGGGATTTAAGGAGAGCCCTGTAAACGGCACGAGCACGCCCGCGGCAACGGGGATGCCGATGCAGTTATAAAAAAACGCCCAAAACAGATTCTCATGGATATTTTTCAACACTTGTCTGGAAAGGCGTACCGCCGCCGATACATCCGTCAACTTCGATTTTACCAGAACAATGTCCGCCGCGTCCAGCGCCACATCCGCGCCCGCGCCTATGGCAATCCCCACATCCGCCCGCGTCAATGCGGGCGCATCGTTGATGCCGTCCCCCACCATAGCTACCTTACCGTACTCGGAAAGCCGCCTGATTACCGCTTCCTTATCTCCGGGCAGAACGTCCGCCACCACAGCGTCGATTCCGACCTGCGCACGGACAGCCTCGGCCGTGCGTCGGTTATCCCCCGTCAGCATAATCACATGGATGCCCATGTTTTTCAACTCTTCCACCGCCTGCGCACTGTCCGGCTTCACCACATCCGCCACGGCGATCATGCCAAGCAAAACGCCGCCCGCCGCAAAATAGAGCGGCGTTTTTCCTCCCTCGGCCATGCTCTCACCGAGCCGTCTAAATTCTTCCGACAGAAGGCCGCGCTCTTCGAGCAAAGCCGCCTTCCCGCCCAATGCCGGAACCCCGGTTTCTCCGGCTGCCACACCGCCAGACCGCGCCGCCGTCACATTTCCCACATCTCTGACGCAGCACATCGCTGCGGCACTTTCTGCATCACCGCCAAAACCTCGCTGCAGCACACCCTCCACGCCCCATCCGGGAAGCGCCTTAAATTCCTCCGCTTCAGACAGCACAATCCCTTCCTCGACGGCGCGCTCACAAATCGCCCTCGCAAGCGGATGCTCACTTTTCTTTTCCAAGGATGCCGCCACCCGCAAAAGCTCCTCCCCGGAAACGCCGTCCACAGGACAGATATCGGTCACACGGGGTTTCCCTTCCGTCACGGTTCCCGTTTTATCCAACACCACGAAATTCGTTTTGCCCATCTGTTCTAACGCCGTCGCGTTCTTGAAGAGAATACCCTGCCCCGCTCCTCTGCCGTTGCCCACCATGATCGCCACAGGCGTAGCCAGCCCAAGCGAGCAGGGGCAGCTGATCACCAGCACGCTGATCGCATAGGAGAGAGCCTTGCCGACGCCCGCCCCCGCAAGCAGCCAGACCGCTCCCGTGATGAGCGCAAGTGTAATCACTACCGGCACAAAGACGCCGGACACCCGATCGGCCACCTGTGCAATGGGCGCCTTCGTCGCCACTGCATTCTCCACCATATCAATGATTTGGTTCAAAGTCGTGTCTCCGCCCACACGCGTCGCCACGCATGTCAACGCGCCGTTTTGGTTCAGCGTCGCCGCACTGACCCTGTCACCGACCCCTTTATCCACAGGAAGGCTCTCACCCGTAAGCGCCGCCTCATCCACCGCACTTTCGCCGCTGATTACTTCGCCGTCCACGGGAATGCTCTCGCCGGGCTTCACGACAAAGGTATCTCCCGCCGCGACTTCATCCGCGTCTATCGTCACTTCCACGCCGTCGCGGATCACATGGGCGATTTTCGGCGCCAGATCCATCAGACTTTTAACCGCGTTCGTCGTCTTTCCCTTGCTGTATGCCTCCAGCATTTTGCCCACTGTAATTAAAGTAAGAATCATCGCCGCCGACTCAAAATACATGTCATGCAGACAATGCATTGCCATTTCCGTACCGCCCACGCCGTATGCGCCGCCCATACGGAACATCACCGCCGCACTGTACACAAAAGCCGCCGCGCTTCCAAGGGCAACGAGAGTGTCCATATTCGGCGCGCGATGGAGCAGCCCGGTAAAACCGTTTACAAAAAACTTCTGATTAATGACCATCACCAGCCCCGTCAGGAGAAGCTGGTACAGCGCAATGGCCCACGGATTTCCCGCAAGCCCTTCCGGCACGGGCCACCCCCACATCAGATGCCCCATGGACACATACATAAGCGGAAGCAGAAGACACAGGGATGCTATCAGTCTGCGGCGCATCTTCGGCGTCTCATGATCCACAAAAGCGTCCTCTCCCCCAGCCGCGGCTCTTCTGTTCTTCCCATTCACACTGCAGCTTTGCCCGCTGCAATTCCCCGCTGCGCTGCCCGCGTTAACGGGAGCCGCACCGTACCCGGCTTTCTCCACAGCCTGGCAGATCGCTGCCGCCGTCGCAGGCTCCTGAAACGACGCTACCATATTATTCATAAGTAAATTGACACTGACCGAATCAACCCCTGCGACGCCGCGCACTGCTTTCTCCACATGTGCACTGCAGGCTGCACAAGTCATGCCCGTCACGTTAAATTTTTCTGTTTTCATACTTAGCTCCCAACATTCTCTGCTCGGCCCACTCCCGTTTGCAAAACGCGTCTCCGGCTCTTCTTCGCCGTTTCATGGCCACGGATTGTGCACCGCTCAATCAGCCATTATTTGAGCGTTCCCTCAGACCGTTATTCGTCCGCAAAATTCATGCAAGCAAAACCTGCCTGACAATACGGTTCGGCTGAACTGTTACTTTATTTTTTTCATCAGTTCTACGGCCTCCGCGAGTATCTCCGTGTTCCCCTGCTGTACACCCTCCGCCACACAGGTCATCATGTGCTCTGCCAAAATCACATAGCCCAGGCTCTGGAGCGCGCTCTCCACCGCGCCGATCTGAACAAGAACATCACCGCAGTAGCGGTTATCCTCGATCATTCCCTGAATCCCTTTTAGCTGGCCGATAATTCGATTAATACGATTCTGTAAATTTTTCTGTTCCCCCGCGTCCCGCGGCGTACTCTTATGTCGGCAGCAGGCGCACACGTCGTCCACGGCTTTTTTTTCTTCACCCATATATTTTCTCCCGTTTTTAAAATTTAAATAATAATTCTATACAAATCGAACTGTTTCACTTCATGAGTACTGTGATTTGATATAGGCATTATATACCCCTGTGGGGTATATGTCAATGCAAATATTTCCGTTGTAATAATATTGTAATTGTGATAGGATAGTAACAATCAAAATTGAAAAGGAGGTATTTTTGTGGAAGCTGCTACTACTTACGCACCCGACTTCTCATCTGATGGGGTTTTTGACGAGTATTTGGCAAGTCTCACAGAAGACGAACTGGCAAATTTTATTGAATCCATCAATGAGGGTCGCAGGGCATTTGAACGCGGCGAATACTATGAATTTGAGGAAGTGTTTGCGGAGCTGGAAGAGAGGTTCGGCGCCTATGAATAATTACTGAATTATATTTATCCCACGAGCCAGAAGTGATCTTCTTGATATCAACACTTACATCACCTATGCGTTATTAGAACCGGACATTTCGAGAAATTTCATACAAGGTCTTAAGAAATCTATTTTGCAATTATCATTTTTTCCTTATATGTTTCCTTTAGTCCATGATAAAATTTTACATAGCACGTCTGTCCGCCGTATGCCTTATAAAAATTACTCCCTTTTCGGAATTGTGTACCCATTGAAAATCGGACTATAAATATGCATTTGGATTGTATAATAATACGTTTTAGTGGTTTTAATATTCTATGAATTTTAAATTGCGGGATTATTTGATAAGCCTATCAGCAATCAATTGGTAGGCTTATTTGACTGTCAGACGATGGGGAGTAGTCAGAAACAATTCCGACTATTTACCCTGCATTGTAATATGCGGTAAAATATAGTATGATATAAAATATATTTTTGAGGAGAATAGCCATGAAAAAGAAATTATACCGTATTGTTTGTTTATGCAGTCTTGTCTCAATTGTATTGTGTGCATGTGTAAAAAACACAAATTCAGAAGCAAATGTCACGCATATTTCCGATGGTCTTGAATCAGAATATGAGTGGAACTCTCCTGAAATAGATAAATTGCGTGAAAAATACCCAGAATACTTTGAGCTTGGAACCTTCAAGGGGCTGGAGGTTTATGTTTGGCAGATGGCAGAGGATGACTATCGTTTTGGGCTGATGCAGGGAACCAACCGTCAGAAAACTTTGGAAGAGTTAATGGCATTAAAAGGTGCTTCACCAGAGGAAATGGCATTGATTCTGTCTGCCTTTGACATAGACGACAGAGATATTTTTGTGATTCCATGGCAGAATCCCATTTCCAGCTATATGGTCACGGATGATATGGTGAAAGATCCGGAATACATAAGCAATTTACGAAATATGCTGGGACTGGACTTGGATGAAGAGCTGATGCTCAAACAGGAAGAAGCTGATGTAATGTATGACAGAATCCCTATGGTAAGAGTGGATGGTAAATTATATTATGATACAGGGAAAGAAAGCACGATCAACTGGCGTTGCGGAAATATGGATGGAGAAATAACGTCAACTGTCGATGGAACTGAAATACCAACAGAAGATAATCAGTCTAATTTTGGAAGTGGATTTGGTTATCAGTATGGAGCAGACGATACAATAGAGATTTATATGAATGAAAAGTGGTTTGTCTTTGAATACAGAGAAGAATCTGAATGAGAAAATAAATAATCGATAAGTCAAATAAAATCCAAAAGGCTACCCAATCAAAACGGCAGCCTTTTTCAATTCTCAACCTTAATTTTCTCAATATTCAGTAGGTGGTTTTTCAGGTACAGTTACTTATATCCCATGAAGAATTAAGAAATGTATGAATATTCATCAAATTTCGGGAGATGGACAGTGGGAACACTTTTCCAAAAAGGGGGAAAAATTACTATGTCTATTATGAAGTCGACGAAATTATGCACGTTGTCATCATCCAGAGAATTGTTTACAAGAAAAGAGATCCCCAGAATTTATTACCTTAAAAATAACCGGAGACGATTTCTCGTCCCCGGCCTATAACTCCCCCATATAATGAAATGCAATTCCATTTTGCCTCCGTCAGTTGTCGGTGCAACAACTGACGGTAAACGCAATATCAATCTCCAAAATTTCTAACCCCAACTCTTTGAAATCAATTAACCCTTCACAGCTCCGGCAACCATACCCTTGATGATCTGCTTGCTGAATGCGAAGTAGAAAATCACGATGGGAGCCATGGTAATCAACATCGCCGACATAATCTTCGGATAATCCGACGTAAACTGGCCCGTGAACTGCTTGAGTCCCAGCGGTACTGTGTACAGCGCCCTATCCTTAATCAGAATCAAGGCGAAAGAGAACTCATTCCAGCAGCTAAATACGTTGATAATTGCTACCGTCACGAGAATCGGTTTACATACCGGAAGGATGATGCCGAACAAGGTCTTTGAAAACGTAGAACCGTCGATCGCGGCCGCCTCTTCGAGCTCCGTCGGAATACCCTTCACATAGCCCTGCACCAAAAAGATCGACATGGGCAGCGCAAAGGAAACATACGGCAGGAGCAGCGTATACCACGGTTCTTTCGGCAGACCCATAATATCCGCATTGAACACCCTCTTCTCCTTCAAGGACGAATAAAGCATCCAAAACAGCGGGAAAATACAAGTCAATGAGAAGAACCATAAGAAAAAGTTAATCACTACCGTAAGCACGCCTCGCTTCACACGGGTGCCTGCCGAATTGTCTTCTACTTTTGTCATTTTCATTTCTTTAGCCATAGCAGATCCCCTCCTTTACATGCTCGCCTTGCGGGCTTTGATTGCCTGTTTTCTTTCCTTCTCGATCTGCTTCAGATGTTTTGCTTCCTGGCGGTCATAGCTGTCCGTCATAAAGTAATTCATCAAAACCTGAGAACCGCCGATCACGGCCAGCGCCAGAACAAAGATACCCACAGAAATACAGGAACCGTACCCGAGGTTAGACTGCTCGAAGGAAACCTTATATCCGTACATTGCCATAACCATGGAGGAATAACCCGGTCCACCGGAAGTCATGACGTAAATATTATCGAATGCTTTCATGTTACCCGCTACACAGAGGGTAATACATACAAGCAGCGTATTCTTAATCAGAGGTAAAACTATGTAACGCGCGCGCTGGATTCCCGTAGCGCCATCAATTTCCGCGGACTCCAGAACCTCTGTGCTGATGGAGGAAACCGCTGACAGCAGGATTACCATATAATAACCGATAAACTGCCAGATCAAAGGAATGGACACCAACAGCATAACCAGCTTGGGCTCATTCAGCCACACCTTCTGTAAATCCTCTCTGCCGATCTTCTCTAAAAAGAAATTCAGCAGACCTCTCTTGGAATCATAGATCATCTGCCAGATAAAACCGATGCAGACTGCCGAGATTGTGCTAGGAAAGAATCCGAATGTTCTATGGATGCCCTGCAGCTTGGTCACCTTGGAGTTAATCAGCAGCACAACAATAAATGCCAAACCGATCTGCCCGATGATACAGACGATCACCAGAAAGATATTGTGCCAGAAGGAACTCCAGAACACCTCATCATTAAACAACTGCGTGTAATTGGCTAGACCGTTAAATGTCTTAACCGGTCCGCCCTTCCACTCAAAGAAACTGTAAAAAAGAGCTGCAACAAGCGGTGCAAATACCGTGAACACATACAGCGCCACGGGCACAGCCAGATATGCAGCCACTACCCATTTTTTCGGTTTGATAGATTTCAGCATAGATTCGCCCCCATTTCCTTTTAATGCTCATTCCAACGTAACTGAGACATACCCCAAATGCGAAACGAAGACGTTTTCTGCCGCTTCGCCAAATTAAGCTCACGCTTAAACAAAGACCCTTTCAGGTAAGCATCCGCCCGGGAGAAATCCTCCCAGGCGGCATTACCTATGTTTTATGTTGTAAAACCTTCTCAGCTTTCATCACGCTGAATTTGTGCCGAGCCTGCGAAACAGTGCTCGCAATTGAGCGCTTGCGCTCAATTTGTTACTGGCCTAAGTATGCCTTGTAAGCAGCCTGTGTATCTGCCGCAACGGTCGCGGGATCTTTGTCACCGTTAACCATTTCCTGCATCTCGGTGTTAAGTACGGACCAAACGGAACCGTCTACATAGGAGTCGTAAATCTCACAGCCCTTGTTGTCCACATAGGAGAAGTTGTAGAAATCCTGTGTGTACTGGTCAAATGCGGAAAGATCTACATCGGAGCTGCAGAAGCCAGCCAGTGCGTAGTTCGCGCCTACATACTCAGAGAACGCAGGGCCTGTCAGATACTGGCAAAGATCGATACAAGCCGCAAGCTTGTCGGAATCGGAAGCTGCTTTAGCGCTGATTGCCATACCATAACCAAGACCGATATTCTGGAAGTTCTCATACTTGGTAGCGTCTGCTGCCTGAGGAAGAACTGCGAACTTTGTGGTATCCTTCTTCGGGTCACCTTCCAGAGTAGCCTGGATGTAGGAAGCATCCCAGTTACCGCCGATGAACGCTGCAGCGTCGCCGGAGATGTAGTACTCACGAGCATCCTCGTTGGATACTGCGTTGAAGTCCTTGTTGAAGATGTTGGTGTCGTGGAACAGACGCTGTGTCTCTGTCAGAGCTGCCACAAACTCAGGCGCTTCGAAGTTACCCGTACCTGCAATGATATCGGAGAACCACTGTGTGCCTGTGTACTGATAGCCAAGGCAGGATACGAAGCAGGAGTTCATCTGCCACTGTCCGGAGTTACCGAATGCGATGGTGTCGATACCCTGACCGCTGAAATACTCAGCCGCCTTCTCTACGTCAGCCCAAGTGGTCGGGAAGGAATCAAAACCTGCCTCTTTCCACATAGCCTCGTCGTAGATTACTACGGTACAGGTACCGCCTGTCAGAGCGGGATAAGCATAGTACTTACCGTCTGCGGTGAAAGGTACCAGATAGTCCATGTTGTACTGATCTGCATACGGAGAATTCTTGATGCTGTCTGTCAAATCATATACAAGACCCTGGCCTGCCCAGCTGATGGTGTTCATACCTTGAAGCAGGAATACATCCGGAAGATCGTCTGCTGCCGCGCGGGTAGCGATCTGTGTCTTGTAGTCGTCGTTTGCCAGAACTTCCTCATCCAGCGTGATGTTGCCGTGATCGTTCTGCCAGTTTGCAAGGCATGTTCTGAAGCCGTCGGAACCACCGTTACCCTCGGACTCCTCAGAGGTAGAGAAGTGCATGATGGAGATGTTTCCGCTGTAAGCGAGGTCACCGGTTGTTGCACCGGCATCTGCAGCAGGAGCTTCCTCTGCTGCAGGAGCTTCCTCTTCTGCCGCAGGAGCCTCTTCCTCTGCTGCAGGAGTTTCCTCTGCTGCAGGAGCCTCAGCCGCCGGAGCGGGATCGCTGCCACAGCCTGCAAGCGTAGCTACCATAGATGTTGCCTCAATTTTCTCCCCTATTTCTCCAAAATTCGTTATAAAAAGGATAAAATCGCGATAAGATCATCCATTCTTGCTAAATGGTTTTCGTTGCCGCAATTTCCAGTGATTTTACGTCTGAGCACACAAAAAAAGGGGGCCGTCCTCTCGACTGCACCCCTTAGCTTAACTGCCTATCGCTTATTCTGCCGTTTCAGACGGCACATCCTGTTCCGCTGCACCCCTGTCCCTGTAAAATGCAAGCTGGTTCTTTCCTCTCTTCTTCGCCTTGTATACTCCCTGGTCAGCCGCTTTATAAAGCGTCTCAAAATCACTGCCTTCCTGCGGGAATACCGCCACGCCAATACTGGCCGTAGCCTTATACTTCACATATTCGCCAGCCTGAAAGTTCTTAAAGAAGACCTCCATCTTTCTGGCTTCTTTCAAAATAGCCTCCTCGGTCGCGACATCCTTAAGAAATACCATGAACTCATCACCGCCCACGCGGCCTATGATATCACTGGCTCTAAAAATCGCTCCAATCTGGATACCGAGAGAACGAAGCACTTCATCACCGAAAGCATGTCCCATGGTATCATTGATCTTCTTAAAATTATCAACGTCAATCATGAACATCATGCACTGTTTATCGGGATTCTTTGCCATGTAATCTTTAATCTTACGCTCTGTGGCCAGCTTATTATTCAGCCCGGTCAGAAGATCCGTATCCGCCTTGTCCTCCAATTCCTTTTTCTTCTCGTTGCTCCGTATCTTCCCGACGATATTAATTACCATGACAACACAGAAGAACACCGCAATCACAATAATCAGGGCAAGGATCATATCGCTCGTATTCTTTCGAAGATAATTCGCCTGCCGACTCGCATATGCCTCGCTGACTCCCAGCACCAGACTCCACCGGTTTGTCCCAAGCGGCACGGAGGTCAAAAGCTGCACCTGTTTTCCCGTTTGTATTTCCACACTTCCCCGGGAACTGTTGTTCAGGCGGTTGCGTAACGTCCTGGCATTCTCCTTATTTTCCGCCTCCATCGCCGTGAAAATATTTCCGCCTTTCAGACAGGCATTCGTCGCCGCACCGCTCACGCCCAGTATATTTCCTTCTAAATCCAAAACAACGAGAAAGCTGGTAGAATCATAACCCGACTGCAACAGCATGTCCGCAAACCGTTCCATCGGATAATAAAGCATTAGCCAGCCCTGCTCCGCATTCTGCCCGATGTGCTTCACCACGACAACGGCCTGCTCCTCACTCGTATACACATAGGGAAATTCGCCTATGCCAACTTCCTCAAACCAAGGCTCCTGCCCGATTGTAAAGGAAGCGCCCGTCTGATCCACCGCATTTCCGTCCGCACTGCAGTAGAGAACCTTTTCCACCCCGGCACATTCCGCCGCTATCCCAAGCAGCTCCATCACGCGGTCTGCATCCTGCGTTCCTTCCATATTAAGCAAACTGGCAGTCGTCTCCCCTACCTTGCCCACTTTTTGCAGTTCGTGCAGAAAACGCTCTCCATACCCTTCCGTCGAGGCAATCAACGTCTTGGAAACCGAGTTTTCTGCCTCTTTATTGCTCTTTGCCGAAAAACTGAGCAGCATACCGATAACCACCACCATCATGATGCCCGTCGGAATAAGCCACTGTAATACGCTTGACCTGTTTTGATTATCCATCGATTTCCTGATTCTCCTCGTCAATTCTCAGAGAAAAGTCCATGTCATCAGCAACTTTCTCTGTTTCCGGCTCCAACTTTTTAAAAATACCACTGTATAACCACGCCGCCCCGTAAGCCGGCGCTGAAATGCCAAACAGAAAGACAAACAAAAGCGCATAATTCGAAAAATACGCAATCACCAGAGGCAGTATATAACATCCCACCATCAGCAACGTTTTCGGAAGATTGGCAAAAGCCAGTATCATTGCATTCTTAAGCGTATTCTTCACCGAATTTTCAAATCTGGCCTGTAGCGGGAAAACATAAACCGCTGCCATCATAAGCAGAATTCCCACCGCCACTACCGCGATTACAACCGCTTTCGGGAAGGTCAACCCTGAATAGTTGAAGATCAACGAATCTCCCACATAGACTACAACCACCAGAAGCATCAAAAGCCATAGGATCGTAGCCTGTTTAAAATTCTCCTTAAAGGATTTAAAGAAACCCTTAATCAGATATCCTTCTTCCCCGCGCACAATCTTAAGCAGTACATAATGCATCGCCGTAAAGGCCGCTCCTGCGGTTATCACGGGAATACAGCAGAGAATCATTAGAAAATTCATAATCATCAGATCTCCCACACGGTTCAAGACCCGCATGACAGGACTGTCCATATCGAAAAATTTACCCACGTTTGTCACTCCAAAAAATTACTCAGCTATATACGATTATATATCACCGGAATGCGAAAATCCATAAAAAATATAAAAATATGTAAAAAAACAAACTAATTTAGATTTTATACTTCGTGCTGACCTGCTGATACTGCATATTGAGCGTCTGATACATTTTCAGGATTCTGGCGGTTTCCTTCTTCACATGAGCCATGACCTCATCGTAAGATTCCACCAGCACCATAACCGGCTGCCGCTTGAAACGCTTCTTTTCAACTTCTTCGTTCAGGAGCCGAAGCACCTGCTGCTTCGGCGCCGCCTCCCTGTAGCTGCGCTTATTTACCAGAGCGCTTACCACATCCCCCACCTGCAGCACGCTCTGCTGGAGGCTTATCTTTTTATCAGTCAGCCGCTGGGGATAGCCGTTTCCGTCTCCCCTCTCATGATGCGCCAGCGCGATCGCCACCACCTCAGCGTCCACCTTATGCTCCAGCTTCTCCTGCGTAATGCCCACATGGGTGCGCACATGCTTGATCTCTTCCGGTTTCAGCTTGCGGGGCGCCTGTAGTATGTCCTGCGATATCCCAAGCATCCCGAGATCGTGAAGAAGTGCCGCATAATAAATCATTTCCCTGTCCTGATCCGGCAGGAACAGACGGGCTGCAATCTCCTCGCAGATACAGATCGTAGTAACCGTATCAAGCACCGCGCTCTCTCTGACAAAGCCCGTACAGTAAATCAGCATATCCATGAAAGTCTTTTTATCTTCGTTGGAAAAGATCATATACTCAGCGATATCATTGAGTTCTTCCTTATAAGAATTATCTTTCAATTTTTCCAAAATATTGTACTTCGCATCGCATTGGTAAAAACGGTCAAGACCCGCTGCGGAAAGCTTCGTACCCGCCTGTTTCTGGAACATGCGGGGATCAAACTGCGCGCCCATCGTATTGGAGTAAATGTCTATCTTTTCAGCAATATTGACATAAGCCGCCACATCTTTGTAAGCATAATCAACCGTCTGCAGCTTTTCATAATCCCTGCAGTGGTACATCAGCACCTTCGCCATATCCGGCACCGGGGACAAATACTTAAAGAAGAGATACCCGTAGATGGAATGCGCCATGCTGTCTCTCGTTTCATACTGCAGCATATCGTTGATTCTGGTTTTTTCCGTCTTATAGGCGCCGATATCGTGCATCGTCGCAACCATAACGATATCCGCCAGCTCAAACTCCTCGTATCTGTTTTCTTCCTGAAGCATCTTATATACAATATAAGCCACCCTGGATCCATGCTCCATCAGAGTGGGATTGATCAGCTTCAGAATGTCCCTCATCAACAGATAAATATCTTTGCTCTTAATATACTCCATAAGCTTCCCCCGTCATTGACTCCATCAAGTTCGTCAAAGCACAAACTCCATCGGCGTATAGATAATACCGTCTTTTTTCTCCTGCGGCCGCAAATCCCGAAACCCCAGCTTATGATAGAACTCCACCCCGTAGGGCGAGGAGTTAACCGTCACACGGCTCTCCTGCAGCTCCGTCAGAAGATAATTTGATATATATTGTATCAGCGCCCGCCCGATGCCCCTTCTGTGGTATCTCTCGTCCACAAACAACAGAGAGATGTGCACCCTGTCGCGAAGCGTGAGCATCCCCACGAGCTTTTTCCCGTCAAGGGCCACAAACATCTGATACGCGCCCATGACAAACATTCTGTAAAGCGTGGAATCCGTGATAAAATTCTCGAAGTTCTTTACACCTTCAGGCGTATAGACGTCAGCCTCAAATTTCATAAAAGTACGCCACGCAAGCGACATGGCATCTTCCCATTCATCCCGGTATGCACTTCTGATCTCGAACGGTATATCCAAAACAATCAGTGACTCCTTTTCTGCTTCTTATTATTTTACCGTACTTTGCTGAAAATTACAACCGGAACGAACTTTTTCACTTTTCCGTAATGAAACAGGAGCTGCACACTAACTCAATTAGCGTAGCAGCCCCTGTTTTTACTTATTTCTTAAAATAACACATATCAATTTGTCACAGTGTCCTTACTCTGTAGGAACAGTCGCCTGCTTTTTAATGGTAATGCTGGCTATCGTAGCCTCCTGATCAGCCTCAGTTCCTACCTTGACAATAACCTTAGTGATGGTGCCATCCGCCGAATCCGTCGGCGCTGTAAACTCCGTTCCTTTAGTTGTGGTCCCGTCTTCTGTTTTATCCGGTGTAGCATCCACCACAATACCGGCTGTGTTATATCCCGGATTCTTGCTCAGCGCTACAACCTTTTCCTTGATTGCCGCAATCGCTGCAGCCTGGTCTGCCACATAGTCGATTTCATTAATCGCTTTTGCCGCGTTAAGAAGCTCTGCGGGAGACTGGAACTCGTCACCGGAGGTCAATGTGGTCTCTGCAATCGCTAACTGATAGGAAGCATCCGCCAGCTCCTCTGCCGTCTTTCCGGTCTCAGTCATCTGCAGTGTGAAGGAAATCTTACCATTTGTATCAGTCGAGCTTGTAGGCGCTGTCAGTTCGAAAATATCAGCAGGCGTAGTATCTGTATTCTTCGCAATACCACTAACTGTAATAGCCGGATTGTTATCGATCAGCTCATTCGCCTTCGCCGCTACCAGCTCCTTCACTTTCGCCTCAAGAGCTGCATCTGTTGTGTGAGTCTCTTTCCATGCATCCTTGACGATAGTCGACAATACTGCTGCTGTCAGTCCGCCGGTAACTTTACCTTTACATTTTGCCAAGTCATCTAACGTTGCCAGAACATACTCGATTTCATCCGTCGAAGTTGTATATCCGTCCTCATTTGGCGCTTTGGACAAATCTTTGACCGTCAGCTTGAAGGTAATGGATCCGTTATCCTCCGTGGTAGGCTTCTTAGGCTCTCCGACAATGCTTGCCGTAATGGAGAGATTCCTTGTAGCCGCTGCTCCCAGTTTCGCTCTGACTGCCGCTGCAAATTCTGCCGCGGTGGTGTCTGCCGTTACCTTGAGCAGTACCTTGTCCTCGGTATCTTTGATGGTTGTGTCACTACCATCATTGCTTCCCAGAGATAAACCTTCAATAGCCGCTATAATACTGTCAGTATCCGCATTGTCAGGAATCACAAACTTGTGATTATACAAATCAGCTGTACCTGTTGCGGTAGTCTTAACGATAACCGTCCACTCACTTGCAATCTGATATGTGGTAACATCGGTTCCATCCACACTTTCAGTCTTTGTACCGTTGTTTGTAATCTCCACGGTAACAGCCGCACCCTGAATGGCTTTGTTAACCTCATTTCTGATATAGGACTCAACTGCGTAGTTAATATTGCGGATTACTAAATCCGGTGAACTGCCATTATTAAGGTAATAGCTGTTCCTATCCACAAGCTGTCTCGTATAAGTCTCGATATCAGACTGCAGCTTCTTCTCAGCCGCTTCCAGTGCTTCTGTAACTGCCGTATCCGCTGCGCCTGCATTGCCGGGCAGCTTAATCTGGAAGGTCAGTTCATCTTCCTTCGGGCCGTTTGCGCCGTAGCTGAAGGTTGCCTTTACATTGAGAGTCTTGCCCCAGTCGAGATTCCTATTCTGCTCCCTTGCTTCAAGAGCTGCATTCGCCGTGATCGCCGCTGCAAGTTTCGCCTTGTCGAGCTTAATCTCCATCGGATAGCTTGCAGGCAGTACGATACATCTCTGGGTTCCGCCGCCCTGCAGTGAAACATTTTCATAAGACATATACTTCTTGTCTGCCAGATCAAAGGTAACATAGTCTACATCTTTGCCGTTTACGGTTGCCTTGATGGCAATGTCGGTGGTCTCCGCCACGCTCAGTTTGCTGTTAAATCTGAAAGGCGTGTACTTCGACCAGCTTGTAGGTGCATTGTAATCGGTATCCGCTACCGTCCACTTGTTGCTGCCCTTATTTACCAGAGCAACCTTGTTCTTAGCCGTAGTCTTGTCTGCAGCCTTCACTGTAATGCTGGCCTTGATACCATACTTTTCGTATGCCTCACGCTTCGCGGCATCTCCGCTGGCAGCCGTAATCGCATCTCTGTAAGCCTTCGGCGCATTCCAAGGAACGATATACAGATCTACCTTATGACTTCCTGCCGGAAGATTTGCTGCTTCTAAGTAGCAGTTACCTTCTCTGTCATAGACCGGTGTAAAGCCTGCTGCAGATACAGCCATCATAGCGCTCACATCTACCGGCGTCTTACCTTCCAGAATCGTGAGAGCCGTTACTGCCTTCGGTCCATCCAGTACAGGAGTTGCCGTTACCTTATACTTGGTCTTATCCTTCGTGTAATCCTTAAGCGTGATGGTCAGTTTCACATCAATAAACTTGGAACCGTTATTGATGCTGATATAACCGATACGGTCGTTCTTGTTTGCATCGTCTGCAATCTTTTCAAGATCAGTGAGCTGAAGCGTATTCTTCAATGCCACATACATGCCATCGTAATCGTAGAACACCTCAAAGTAATCGGTGAAGTGGTTCTCCTGACCGTTGATGATCGCATTCTTTGCGTAGTTGCCATTCGCATCTGCTTCATTTGTAAAGTCAACCCATCCGTTGCCGGACTTATACTTGATATACGCGCCGTTGCCTGCTTTGAGTGCCAGTGTGTAGTTGCCCGTCGCACTTAAAGAAGCTGCTTTTGCCTTCGTAATCTTAACCGTAACCTTCGCGTCCTTGTATTCCGGCTTAAATACGCCGTTCTCCAAAGAACCAACTGTGGCTACCAGATTGTAGCTTCCGGAAAGGCAATTCGTATTTACAAACAGGTTAAAGCTTGCGCCCAACAGAATCGGAAGCGGCTTGTCGAGATAGCTGTTGTCGCCATCCTTGAATACCTTTGCAATATCCGTCGGATTCTTCTTGGTCTGGTCAATAGACAGCATCACATACTTATCTGTAAAGTCGTCGTTCTTGCCGCCCTTAACTGTGTACTCTACCAAGTCTGCCCAAGTGTTCTGGGTCATCTTTTCCTTTGTGCTAATCTTAGGCGCCTTCGCGTTCTTATCCGCCACAAAGTCATTGTTGTGCAGCGTGTAAACAACAGCAGGTGCGCTCTTGTTTGTCTTATCCTTCAGGGTAATCACTGCATCTGCAGCGTTTGCCACAATCGTAATGCTGTCACCATAGCCGTCATTTACTGCCTTGCCAATCGCCTTTGCACCCTTATAGCTGATGCTGTAGTTTGCAAGATAGAAAGGCTCATAAGTGGTCGCATTGTTTGCGGTAACCGCCTTGACAACATCCAGCTTAAAGTAATTGTTGGTGCTGTTGCCGTTGTAGTTGATCGTTGCCGCGCCGCCTTCATGCAGCTTATCTACGCTTCCCAAAGCGGAAGTCTTGTATCTGGAAATCACAAGCAGCGGCGATGCGGAAACCTGACCGACATTCTTCAGCTTCAATACGTTTGTATTTTTCGCCGGCTTGCTGCCATCTTTCGGTGTTACCGTGATGCTCACATTTTTAGCAGCTTTTAATACCGTTAATTCGCCGCTTTTCGGATCGACAGCTACACTCTTGGCGTTGCTGGATTTGAAGGTCACAAGTGCAGGATCAATAATATCCGCAGAGCCTTCGCTCAGGTCATAAGCCTTTTTCGTGGTCTTTACGCCGGGCGCAAGTATCGCTACCCGATATTCATTATCTTTTTTGGTAGCTTCAATAGAACCGTCATTGACAGCCACAAGCTTACCGGTCGCCACATCAAACACGGCAATCGTTCCAAGCGCTAAGCCTTCGTCCGTGATGGTGATCGTGTCTGTGTACTCCACAACATCGCTGTCCGCATAGTCAATCGCATGTACTTTAACCTTAAATTGGTTCTGCGCCGACTTAGGAGCAACAACATAGTTCTTGTTGATAGTTACCTTACCGTTTTTCACGGTCACGTTTGCCTTGAGAGCCGGACTCAGATTCGCTGCTTTATTGGTTGTTGCATCTACGATCTCATATTCCAGCTTCTTCGTCTTAGGCGCAAATTTCTTATTTCTGCTGACGTTATTTAAATCTGTCGCAACGGTAAAGGTTGCCGCCTTTTTGTCCGCCTTATAAATCTCGAGCGGTGCTGTAGGATTGATTGCCTGAATGCCGTTTACTACCGTCAGCTTCTGGGTCGCCACTGCGCCGTATGCAGAATCCTCCGCAAAAGCGGTCACCTTAACCCCTAGATTCTTGAAGGCATCTCCTGCATTAGATGTGTATGAAGCCCCCGAAGCGTTTACCTTTACAGTATTGCTCAGCTCATCGTATTTTGCATACAGGCCCCTATATCCATCGGCATATCCGTTAGAAGCGCCACTCCCGATCAGTTCGCCGCTGGAGGTGTTTACAAACGCTACCTTAACGGTGCTGTAAGAAGTCAGCTTGTTAAAGTTAGGAGTTGCCACGACTACATCCTTATCCTGACCAGTAATCAGGTTGGTGGTGCCTTTCTTGAGGCCAAGCTTCACTTCGTAGTAAGGGTTCTTGGTTGCAAGGTTCTCAAGCGCTGCGCTGCCGCCCTCGATGGTGGTTGCCGCTGCGCTAGGAAGTCCATCTGCCGTAGTGGTCTGCAGTAAAGTCGCCTTTACAGAGAAGCCGCTCAACAGTGCCCCCTTATCTAAACCAGCCGTAACATTGGCATCCGTAAACTTCATGACCGGAATCTCTAAGAGACCGCCGTCTGCATCAATATCTTCTTTTGACTGATACAGGTTATTGGTATTCCAATCTGTAGCCGCTGCTGTCAGCGCCGCGGTAATTGCCGTCTTCTGGGCATCAGTTACGCCCTCCGGGAAGGCCGGACTCTGGGGAACCGTAAGCTCCACCTTGTAATAAATCTTACCTGTAATCGGATTTACAACTTCCTTCGGAACGCCAAGCTGTACCTTGATTGTCTTGTCGGTAGCTGCCACCAGCTTTACGGTAGGATTTTTGCCTACAATCGTAGCGTCCTTGGTGCTTACCGTCACAACGCCGCCTTTCAGCGCGTTGTCCACAGTGAGAGCCTTTTTCTGCTCTGTCGTAAGACCGCTCTCATCTACGATGATAACCTTCGCCGCATCCGCTGCGCCTGTCATGGCAGGCTTAGCCGTAATGACAAGATTGCCGTCTTCGATTGTAGCAGCGACAGCATTCTGTGCTGCCGTGATAGCTGCCTCGTCTGCTTTCTTAGTGTCGTCCGCAGGCACAACCTTTGCATTAAGACCATCCGCGCTTGCATTTTTGGTCTTAACGGTGAGCTTATATGCCGCCTCTGTGTCTACAGGAATTTCAACCTTACTGTTCTTTACGCCTGCAAGGCTCACCTCAGCCGCTGCCGCGGTAGTCTTTACCTTGAAGGACTGTTTCGTTCTCTCTTTGTCATTTAAGGTTAACTCTACAGTCAGTACCTTATTATACTCCGTGGAATCAAACTCCAGAGTAACGACGTCGTCTGTGATCTTTGCGATGGTAGCTGCAACGGCATTGCCGTCCTTAACGTCCGCGTTGAACAAAGGCATCTCGGTTTCGCCGTTAAGAAGCTGTGCTGTAACCGTGGAAGCATGGCCTACATTGTAAACCTTGCTCTTGTCGGGCGTTACAACTTCTCCGTTCTCTTTTACAACCAAATCATACTCATCCGCCGTCTCGACCGTTACTTTCACATCGTCGGTCACGTCTGTGGTAAATACGTAGCTGCCGCCTTTGGCTGTCACGGTCTGTTCCTCGGCGTCTCCCACTTTGTAGGATACCTTGGAAATCTTAGTGGTATCATTCTGTGCAGAAATGATAAATTTATAAGAGGTGTCTGCTTCTACGCCAGCATAAGTGTCTTTTGCATCCTCACTTCCATCCGTAGGCGTTTTTGCTTCCTGACTTCCTGCGATATACACTTCCGCACTTACATTCGTCTTATCGTAATTGACTTCAATATTGAAGATGTCACGATCAATGTTGATTGTCTGCGTATCCCCCAGTGCACCGGCCGCGATTTGATACGTATAACCGGTCTCTGTCTTCTCGGGAGCGCCTACGATGCTTACGCCATCATCATTATCTGCCGTAACAAGAGGCGCAGTCACAGCGTCTACCGTAAAGGTAAAGAAGTCCGCGCCGGGCTTTACGACATACTCATTATCGCTTTCGCCTGCAACGACAGTGTCGCCTGTAGTCACTTCGTAGTCGTAAGGCTTCGCTGATGCAGAGGTAAAGGTGACGGTCTTCTCGCCCGTAACCGCCGTCATCTTAGCGTATACATTGACTTTTACGCTCTTGGCTGTCCATGTCTTGCCGTTATGGCCCCCATCGTCACTGTCATCTGTACCGGTAAACTTTACAGCAAGGTTAGTCAGAGTGCCTGTCGCATCTACATACCCAGTGTTGTTCTCGTTGAGCAGGGTATTTTCTTTTACATACAAATTCTCTTTACGGGATATTGTCGCCAAATCAGCGCCGTTTTCGCCCTGACCCTTATATACTTTGTCATATACGGCTTCCACCTGATAAATCTCGTAGCCGGGCTTCTCTGTTGCCGAAAACTGTAAATCATCGGCTGCCGTGTTCTCTGTTTTACCCGTCAGAACCTTATTGGTAGTCTTTTGCTTAATCTCTACCGAATTTTCGGAAACAGATGAAAAGTCAGCCGTCCTCACAGTATCCTTGGAGGTATCCAGCGTTGTCTTTGCCGTAACTGCCAGAGTACCCACGTTGGTAACACCGGCAAGATCAATCATGTAGTGTGCAGGGATTGTCTTTTCTGCACCCTCCACAATTTTCTTTGTCTCTGCAACCGCATTCACTTCGATTGGTTCCGCTTCTCCGCCTTCCGGCGTGAAGATAGCAGTCACATCGTCAGCCTTAAGCGCCGTGTAATTGTCAGTGGCTGTCGCGGTGAAGATTACTTTCTGCCCTTCTGTCGCGGTACCGGCAACATTTCCGGCTACCGTCTCATCAGCCTCTGTGTACAGCGCGTCCGCATCAGTAACCGCGCCAAAATTCACCGCTCCAACAGGATCGCTGACCGGTGCAGAAATAGTGATGGTTGCCGCATCACTGGCCTCTATCGTAATGGTGATATCCTGATCTTCATTCTGTGCCGCGCTCTCCAGATCGGCAGGCTTAAAGGTGTAGATCGGATCTGCGCCATCTGACTCATCCGTTTTGGATGTGGAGGTGAGCGCTTTCCCCTCGCCGTCACCAGCTGCAACGGATACGCTTCTCAGTTTGTTGTTGCCGCTGTCTTTCTTAACCACGAAAGAAATGTCTTTATCCTTGTCGGCAAAATTAACCTTATTCGTCAGACCTCCTGACGTGATTTCTTTAGTGGTATCAGCCACGACCTTATTATCTTCGGTGGTCTTAGTAAGATATACCTTATAAGTAGCGCTGCTGTTATCAGCTTTCAGAGTATACTGCACATCGGTGGTATTAACAATGATGGTAACGTTCACATCATTTACCGTCGCCTTTGTGCCGTCAGCCGCCGTCACTTCATGCATCAGCTCGGACTTCGCGATCCTGTAGGTGTCGCCATCCTGAGTTACTGCTTGCGCCGCTGACTCCGTTGCATCTGCAGCAGTACCTTTTGTCTTAAACTGAATGGCTCCCAACTTTTTACCCGCAATAGGATCCAGCTTGAAGGTGATATCGGCATCCTTACGCATCTTATCACCGGAAACGCAGCCGTTCGTGTAAGTAATCTTAGCGGAAGCAAGGTCTTTTGTCGCACCCGCCTCTGCACCCTCAGAGGTATCAGGCTCTACAGCTTTGATTGTCAGCTCAGAGGGAATCAACGCATTGACAGAGCTGTCATTTACGCTGGCCTTATCGGTTTCTTCCTCCTCGTCAGGTACCTCGGTCTCGTCCGGAACATCTGTTTCGTCCGGAATCTCTGTCTCGGCAGGATCGGTTACCTCCTCATCAGGGTTCTCTGTGTCCTGATCCTCGTCGGGGTTTTCAATATCGGGTGTTATGTTATCATCCGAATTGTCCCCCGTCTCGTCCCCTTCATTTTCATTCTGCTCGTCGCCTG
>VSNH01000032.1:15481-28157 GCA_009774215.1 Lachnospiraceae bacterium | reverse complement strand
CAGGGGAGCACATGGAAAAAAAGACGGAGAACCAGCTCGTGGCATTTCGCAGGGAGCACATCGGTTTTATCTTTCAGTCCTTCAATCTGATGGGCACCATGAACGCCATCGAGAACGTAGCGCTGCCGCTGACCTTTCAGGGCATGGACAAGAAGAGCCGCAACAAAAGGGCAGAGGAGATGCTGGATTTGGTGGGGCTGACCAAGCATAAAAGACACCGCCCGAACCAGATGTCCGGCGGACAGCAGCAGCGTGTCGGCGTGGCCAGGGCGCTTGTGGTGGAGCCGGAGATTATCTTTGCGGACGAGCCCACGGGAAACCTCGATTCTAACACTTCCGTGGAGGTGATGAACCTGATGAAGCGGGTGGTGCGGGAGAAAAACCAGACGCTGGTGATGGTGACCCACGACAATTATCTGGCGGGTTTTGCGGATATCGTGATTCGGATCCGGGACGGAAAGATTTTGGAGATCGAAGAGCGGAGCGGGGAGGATATGCCGGAGGAGATTGCAGCGCAGGAGTCTTGCAAAAAAGTTTGAGAATTGGAAGGATAGGAGAAATGAGAGGGAAAATGGAGAGCCGTAGGAGTGCAGTAAGGCGTTTGGCAGGAAGTCTGGCGTGCCTGTTTTTTGCGTTAGCCGTGGTGGGACAGACGGGCGGATTTGGCGCTGCGTCCGTGGCATACGCGGAGGAGAAAAAGGAGAGCGTCAGTGAAAACGATGCGGAAGAAATTAAATATGTGGAGAGAAATTCCGATCGTGTGATCACGGACGACGACCGCTTTGACGCCGACGAGGATCTGCTCTACTATATGCAGAGTCTGGAAGTGAAATATCATCTGGATGAGAAGATGATGGAAAGCCTGCACAAAGTGTTCGACAGTGCGGTCTACTATATTGCCAATACGGAAATGTCTCTGACGGAACTGTGGGCCTATGTCAATTCCGTGAAATCGTCCATGGAATCCGCGGCGACAACGAAACTTTCGCAGACGACCAGCGAATTTATACAGGTGGCGGACAACTGGCAGACGCCGGTTGTGAGTTACGGGCAGGGCGTATCCATCGTGCTGCCTATCGTCAATTTCGGAACGGAGGAGTTAAACGACCTGATCGTGGAGCCGGTGATTTCCACGCTGGTGACGGAGTGGCCTTTTGAGCCGGATACTACCAACTATTTGCAGACAGAGCCTTTTATTCCCGGATGCCAGACGAAAGAGGCGGCTATGGCGAACCGCAGGGAGTTTACCTTCCACTTTAAGACGAGAAGCGATGTGATGACGGGGTATTACCCGTTAAAATTCCATATATCCTACACGAAAGCGGGCGTCCGCAGCGAAGAGCCGGCGGAGCTTACGGTGTACGTGAAGACAATCGGAAAGCCGGGCAGCGGTATCATCGGCGGCAACGGGCAGGAGGCATCCGGCTCAAAGCCCCGTATTGTGGTAACCGGCTTTGAGACGAATCCGGCAAAGGTTTTCGCGGGGGAGACCTTCACCTTGACCATCCATGTCAAAAATACCTCCAAGGATACGACGGTGACTAACGTGCTCTTTGATATGCAGGCGGCGCAGGAGGGTGAGGACAAGACGAACACGTACTCCGCCTTTCTGCCAACGTCGGGGTCAAGTTCTGTCTATATGGAGAAAATTGCCCCGGACACCTCGGCGGATATCGAGATTGAGATGACGGCGAAGGCGGATCTGGCGCAGAAGCCGTATGTGCTGGACGTCAACATGAAGTATGATGCGGCAACGGTTTTTGATCTGACGGACAAGGCGAGCGTGTCGATCCCGATTTTGCAGGAGAGCCGTTTTGACACGAGCATCCCGGAAGTGGTGCCCGACAATATAGAAGTGGGCTCCCAGTCCAACGTGATGTTCAGCATTTACAATACGGGAAAGACGACTCTCTATAATGTGCAGGTGAAATTTATCGCGGAATCCATCGCGGAGGCGTCGGCCTTTGTGGGCAATCTCCAGTCCGGCAACACGGGAAATGTGGACGTGATGCTGACTGGCCAGGCGGCAACGATGGACGACGGCATTGTGAAATTGGAAATCTCCTACGAGGATGACGCGGGCAATGTGACCACGGCGGAGAAGGAGATTACCCTCTTTGTAAATGAGCCCATGATGGACGACATGATGATGGGTGATGATGGCATGATGGGCGGTGACATGATGATGGACGACGGAGAAGGCGGCAACCCTAAGACGGGGATAATTGTGGGCAGTGTTTCCGGGGCTGTTGTTCTGGCTGGCGTGGGGCTTGGCGTATTCTTAAAGCTACGCAAAAAGAAAAAGGCGGCTCTTCTGGAGGCGCAGGAGCTGGCGGAATTAGAGAAGGAGCTGGATGAGTAAAGGGCTATGAAATTTCTTGATTTGCTGCGGATGAGCAGCAGTAATCTCTGGAAAAGAAAAGTGCGAACGGTTCTGACGGTGCTTGGCGTGGTGATCGGCGTCGCTTCCATTGTAGTCATGGTATCTCTGGGTCTGGGCTTGAGCCGTTCCCTGATGGCGCAGTACGAGTCATACGGAAGCTTGACCCAGGTCACGGTGTACGAGCCGTGGGGCGATTCCTCCTCGGAGGAGGTGAAGCGTCTGGATCAGAAACTGATCAACGAGATCAGTGCCATGGAGCATGTGGAGTCGGTGTATCCTATGCTGCGGACGCAGGCGCTTGCCAAATACGGGAGCTACGAGGGTTATCTGCAGTTACAGGGACTGCCGAAGGAATATTTTGAGGATTTGGATATCAAGGTGGAGCAGGGACAGCTTCCCGGGAATGACGAGAAACTCACCTTTTTCTATGGCTGTCAGGTGTTACAGGACTTTTACAATTCAAAGGGAAGCGGCGGCAGTTACTACGAGACGGGGACACTGCCGGATATTGATTTGATGAAAGATCCCATTTTTATCATTTTTGATATGAACGCTTACTATGAGGCGGGTTCCACGGATGAGAATGGACAGACGAAGAAACCGCCGAAGAAATATCTGATTGACACCTGCGGGGTGGAGGCACAGCCCGGGGAAGACCAGTGGTCGCAGTACGGTTGGTATACCTTTTGCGATATCGATCAGCTCATGGCAGAGCTGAGAAAAATCTTCAAGAATAAGGTGATTCCCGGACAGCCTTCAACGAAGACGGGAAAGCCTTACAAGGAAATTTTTTACAGCCAGCTTCTGGTGAACGTGGACAGCATGGACAATGTGGTGGCACTGCAGAAGAGCCTGCAGGAACTGGGGTACGAGGCAAACAGTCAGGCGGAGTGGGTGGAGTCCGAGCAGAAGACCATGGGGTACATTCAGGCGGTGCTCGGCGGTATCGGCGCGGTGTCTTTGTTTGTGGCGGCAATCGGCATCACCAACACGATGATGATGTCCATCTACGAGCGGACGAAGGAGATCGGTGTGATGAAGGTGCTGGGGTGCGACCTGAGAAACATCCGCAGTCTCTTTCTGATGGAGGCAGGGTTTATCGGTTTTATCGGCGGCGTGATCGGACTGATTTTGAGCTTTATCCTGTCTGTGATCATTAATAAAGTGGCGGCGAACGCCAATGAATATATGGGTACGACCGGCGGTATTTCTTACATTCCGATCTGGCTTGTGTTCCTGTCGCTTGTGTTTGCGGTGATGGTGGGCATGGTGGCGGGTTTTTTCCCGGCGAGGAGGGCGATGAGGCTTAGCCCGCTGGCAGCGATACGCAATGAATAGCGCAAAAAGAGCTTCTAAAGACGTCCCGCCATTGGACGGGACGCCAAGAAGCTCTATATTTTGCGCAGGAGAATGCCCAAAAGCGGCATTCTCCGCATGGATGTGAATGAGGTGGGAGCAGCTTATAAAAATGTGTCTGATATGAAGGGTAGTGGCAGATTGTACAAAATGTTCTCTCGTGTCCGGCTCCGTAAAATGGATTATTTTTATAGATGGAGGAAGTGTGAATGAGGAAGAAGTTGGCGGTTTTAGCGGGAGTTTGTGTGCTGGGGCTTTGTGTTGGGTGCGGGCAGCAGGCGGATGGTGCGGCACAGGGGCATGAGATTTCTGAGGCGGATGTTTCTGAGACGGAGAATGACGGCGCGGAAGCTGACGGCGAAGGCGGTTTGTCCGGCGGGGATGCTTTGCCTGATGAAGCTGGCGGGCTGGCGGATGAGGCGGGAGCTGCGGAGACGGAAGCAGACAGCGCGGATGTGCAGCCGGCAGCAGATGACTGGAACCGGGCGGGGCTGGAAAGCGGGGAGCCGTCCCCCTCTGCGAAAGAGGAAAAGGGGTTAGAGATACCTGAAAACGGCAGGCGTTTGACGGAGGAGGAGCTTGCGGAATATACGGAGTGGATACAGGACTTTTCCAATTATGGATTCCTTTTGTCCGACTGGGAGAATCCTGCGGAGATCGATCTCTATCAGGTGTTTTACAGCAGCGCGGGGGTTGGGCGACCGGGAACGGATGAGGAGAAGCGGGCGCATTTGGCGCGTTGGAACTATGCGGAAATCGAAACGGATTTTGGCGCGATCGATAAGGCGGCTGTGGACGCGCTGCTTCTGGATAAAGTGGGATTTACCTATGACGAGCTTGTGGCAACGGGCAGCCAGGGGATGAAGGACTGGTATTACGCGGAGACGGACAGTTTCTGTTCGGAGAGCGGGGATACCAATTACTGTCGGTTCGTGTGTGTGGACGGTGTGCTCAATGAGGATGGCACGGTTGTCACATTGCAGTTCGACGGGGATGACTGGGTGCGGACATGCGAGGTGAAAGTGAGCGTTGAGTCAGGGCACAGGCGTTTTCTCAGTAATCATATTGCGGAGGGGTGGATTCGCGACACGGAGACGTTCTCTGAAACGCATACGGAAGAGAGGGGCGACTGCCTGATTGAAGCGTCGGTTTTTGAGAATTTAAACATGGATGCGGACGCCTCTGCGGTGGAAAATACATATGTGCTCGGCGACTGGGGCAAGATCACAAAAGAGGCGCTGCAGGGAATATGGTATTACCACCCAAAGGATGTGGGTGACAGTGAAGAATATGATGTGGTATTGCAGTTTGACGGTGACAAAGCGGTGGTTTACTATCCGGCAGTAGAGTTCTACGGCGACACGTATTATGAGTGGGATGTTGTGGACAGGAGCAGCAGGGGGCTTTGCCCGGAGCTGGCAATTTACTGGCGCGGGACAAAGGAAGGCGAACTGGCATGGTACATACTGGGGATCTCGGAGGAGAGGGATTATTTCTGGTGTAACGGAGAGGTTTTTTACAAACAATAGTGTTAAGTTAAAGTAATTTGAAAAATGCTTGCTTTTTTTGCCCGAAGTGTTGTATGATAGATTTACATAAGTATTTATTATGGTAATCTTGCGCAACACGCAAAATCTGCTCAGGTGAGGAGGAAAGCATGAAAAAATACAAAAGATCAGCGAGGGTTTGTATGACGGCTCTTGCCGCCTGTGGGATGCTGCTTGCGCCTGCGGCGATAAGAATGGACGTGCAGGCGGAGGAAGTGATTGCCACGGTACAGGGCAAGGTGATGGAGGGGACGACTGCCAAGCTGTTATATCTGGACACTTCGGATGGCAGAATGGAGATAAAAATTGACGGGAGTACCAGCACAGGCAACTGCAAGATGCTTTTGCCGGACAAGAAGATCAGTGTGTCGGTAGCCAACGGAAACGACGGCTATCTACATGCGGTTACGATATCGGAGAACGGGGAAAATCCCAGCGTGGAACTGGATACCTCAAAGGTTTCCAGTGTGGTCGGAACGGTAAATGCAAACACCACAGAAGACGTTTTGCATCTGGATACGGCGCAGGGCGAAATGGAGTTAAAGGTCGACAAGAATACGGATCTTAGCAACTGCTCTGTTCTGGTGGTGTCCGGGAAATATGTGGTGAGCTGCGCGAGAGGCGAGGACGCTTACATGCATGCCATCAGCATTGCGGATGTGGCGGCGGCGCCCATTCCCTCAAGTGACTTGTCCCAGACAGGAACGTTTTCCCAGACGTACACGCAGACGCCGGTGGTGAATCCCACAGGAGAGACGAGATCCGTGACGGGTACGGTGAAGGAAAATACCGAGGAGGCAACGCTTTATCTGGCAACTTCCGAGGGGACTTTTACCTTTCAGATCGACGACAGTACGGATACGTCCAAAGGGATGGTTCTGACGCCGGACAATAAGCTGATGGTTACCTATTTCAGAGGATCGGACAGCAACCTTCATGCGGCGTCTATTGTGGGCGTGAAGGACAGTTCCTCGGCTTCCGTGGACACTTCGTCACAGTCTACGGTGATCGGCACGGTGAAGGAAAAGTCTACGGAAAATATTCTTTTATTGGATACTTCCGCGGGCGAGATGGAGTTAAAGATGGACAAGGTTTCCGCTCCCATCGGTTGTAAGGTTCTGGTGAAGGGGAAGAAAATTTCCGTGACCTGTTCCAGAGGGGACGACGCGTATATGCACGCGCTCACGGTTACGGCGGCAAAGTAAATTAGTTTCATACATAAATATGGATAAGTACATGTTTCAGACCTCCCTTGCGCATACTAGATATAAAAAGTGCGCAGAGGAGGTTTTTATATGGGCAGCAAACTGAGAATTGTGGATGTACATGCAAGGCAGATATTAGATTCCCGCGGCAATCCCACCGTGGAGGCTGAGGTGACCGTGGAGAAGGAGGTGGGCGGCTGCCAGTACAAGGGGCGGGCGGCTGTGCCGAGCGGCGCCAGCACCGGGCGGTTTGAGGCGGTGGAGCTTCGCGACGGGGAGACGGTGTACTTCGGTCTGGGAACGACCAAGGCGGTCAATAATGTGAACACAAAAATTCGCGAGGCGCTTCTGGGCATGGACGCCTTTGATCAGGGGCTGATTGACCGGACATTGATCGAACAGGACGGCACGGACAACAAGAGCAATCTGGGGGCGAATGCGACGCTTGGCGTTTCCATGGCATGTGCCAGAGCGGGCGCGGCGGCTCTAGGGATTCCCCTGTACCGCTATCTGGGCGGTGCGTACACCAGACTTTTGCCGGTGCCGATGATGAATATTCTAAACGGCGGCAAACATGCGGACAATACCGTGGATTTTCAGGAGTTTATGATTATGCCCGTGCAGGCGGAAAGCTTTGCGGACGGACTGCGCATATGCGCGGAGATTTACCACAACTTAAAGAAAATATGTAACGACAGGGGACTTTCCACGGGCGTCGGCGACGAGGGCGGATTCGCGCCATCTTTGCCGGACGCCTTCGCGGTGCTGGATCTGATTGTGGAGTCCATCAAGGCGGCGGGTTACACGCCGGGGCAGGATATCAAGATTGCGCTGGACGTGGCGGCTTCCGAGCTTTATAATGAGGCAGACGGGGTATACCATTTCCCGGGCGAGACGGAGTTAAAGCGGCACAGGCAGGAGTTAGAAGGTTCTTTTGTGACGTCGTGCTACGAGGCGGGCTGTCAGACGCCGGACTGCGGTGAGATTCCCGAGATTACGAGGAGTACCGAGGAGATGGTGGCTTACTATGAGGAACTGGTGGAGCGTTATCCCATCGTCTCGATCGAGGACGGACTGGCGGAGGACGACTGGGACGGCTGGCAGATGATGACGAAAAAACTGGGCGAGAAAATCCAGCTTGTGGGCGACGATCTGTTTGTCACAAATACCAAGCGTCTGGACGCGGGCATCAAACTGCAGGTGGCAAACGCGATTCTGGTGAAGGTGAACCAGATCGGTACGGTCAGCGAGGCGATGGACGCCATAGAGATGGCGCAGAAAAACGGCTATAAGGCGGTGATTTCCCACCGTTCCGGTGAGACGGAGGATACCTTTATCGCGGACTTGGCGGTGGCGGTGAACGCCGGGCAGATCAAGACGGGTGCGCCCTGCAGAAGCGACCGGGTGGCGAAGTACAACCAGCTTCTTAGGATTGAGGAGGAGTTGGGGAGCGTGGCGTGCTATAAGGAGCCGTTTAACAAAATATAAAGAGTATAAAAACAGGCGCTTCTTGGAGGCGGAGGCGCCTGTTGCCTTGAGAGGAGAGGGACATGAAACGGATCGGTGTGCTGTCGGATACGCACGGGAAGCTGCGGGATGAGGTGGCGGAGATTCTGCAGGGGTGCGATGTGATTTTACATGCGGGGGATATCAATACGCCGAAGGTGATGGAGAGCCTTAAGGAGATTGCGCCGCTCTATATCGTCCGGGGGAATGCGGACAAGGAGTGGGCGGAGGGACTGCCGGAAAGTCTGTCGGAGGAGATCTGCGGTCTGCGGGTTTTCATGGTACATAACAAAAAGCATATGCCGAAAGAGATGGGGCATTATGATCTGGCGGTGTTTGGGCATTCGCATAAATACGAGGAGCGCAGGGAGGGAGACTGTCTTTTCTTAAATCCCGGGAGCTGCGGACCGAGGCGTTTCTCCCAGCCTGTGACCATGGCGGTGGTGGAAGTGGAGGAGGAGACGGGAGAGCTTCGGGTTATCAGAAAGGACATTGTGCAGGACACACAGGTTTCCACGGATCAAAAAAACGGGTGTGCTGCGTCTGAAAAAGAAAAGGCAGACGGCGGGAAAAAATCGTCGGAGGCGGCGTTTTCTGTGGACAAACTGCGTCTGATTCTGCGGGATATTGATAAAGGGAAAAGTGTTTCTGACATCGCCGAAAAATATAAAATATCTAAGGAAATGACGGAGCAGATCTGCCGTCTCTATCTGACCCATCCCGGTATTGACGCGGCGGGGGTGCGGGACAAGATGGGGATGCCGCGGGATAGGTAGAGCGGCAGTCATTTCTGGGGAGAAATGGTGCGTCGAAGTACATGAAAAGTTTAAGGAAAACAGATTGGAATTGTGTCTGTGTATATAGTAGAATATTTTCATCGGGTCATTTGACAGAGCGGATTCACAGGAGAACGGTGTCACTTGAAAACGGGCGGGGCTGGGAAGCATAGGAGGGGATTTGACATGTATAATTATGACGTTTTGTACGAAAAACTGTTGCAATGTGATTGGCTGAGCAGATGCGGAGACAGGGAAGAAATCTATCAGAATTTTCGCTTTATTTGGGCGCAAAGTTTATCGGAAGCGGAAGAAAAGATTAATTCTGTCAGATGGGAAAATATAGTTGGTGAAGAGAAAAATGAAATATGGGCTTTTTTGATGGAGCATCACCCGGATGCTTTTGAGAAATGGAATGAGGAGCTTGCGCGGATTAAGGAGAAGTATGTGCCAGATATTATGGCGGCGGTGAAAGATGCCGTAACTGAGAAAAATCTTCCGGAAAGCTTTATACTGGACATTGAGTGCAACGTAACTATGGTATTTATTTTTGATTTTTACTCGGAATTATACCAGTGTGACTTGATGAATAATATTTTGGAAATCTATTTGTCGGGACATTTGCCGTGCGGATATAAGGGGAGATTTCAAAAAGGGAAAGTGATTGTCTATTAATGAATACAAGTGTCTTTTTTGGGGATTTGGCATATGTGAGATATTACTTGATAAAATATGAGCCGAGTGTTTGGAGTAAACACATTTGGAGGGAATCAAGATGGAAATTTTAACTGAAGAAGAGCTAAGGGACAGAATGACAGAATGTTATGATGAAATGTGTCTTTATAGTGAAAAAGGCGATTATAAAAAGGCGTTTGAAATGCTATATGAAATGTGGGAGCTGCTTCCGGGAAACAAAATAGACCATGAGGAGAGTTTTTCTGTCGTAGCGGGAATTATTGAAAATGCGATTGACTGCGGTGACAAAGAAGTTATGCGGCAATGGATCGGTAAAATGGATTATATAGCGGAAAAAAGGGAGAGGGAGACAGGAGATAAAGGAGAAAAAGAATACTACCGTGGTAAAGTGGAATATGAACTCGGCAATTATGAAGAAGCCCGTAAAAATTTGCACAGTGCGGTGAAAAACGGTTGGCGTCTGACAGAGTATGATAAGAAGTATGCAGATTTTTTGGCAGATAAGAAGAACAGAGGAAAATCAGACCGGAATGTCGGTTTAAACGTGAATGATTCTAATGCCGTTGGAAAGGGCAACGAAGAACTTGACGAAAAGACATATAAGAAAATTACCAGTTTAAGTAACAGGGCAGACAAGTGCGCGGAAAAGGGGGAGCTTGACAAGGCAAAACAATTATTCCTTGAAGCGCTGGCATATGTGCCGTTGCCAAAGTATAACTGGGAGGCGAGTACGTGGCTATATACGGCGTTGGGAGACGTGTCATACCTTGATGGCAAGTATGACAGCGCCATAGAGTATCTGAATGAGGCATTGAAATGTCCTGACGGAATCGGAAATCCCTTCATTTTGTTAAGATTGGGAGAAAGCTTTTATGAGAGCCATAATATGGAGAAAGCAAGAAAGTATCTGATTCAGGCATATATGTGCGAGGGCGCTGAAATCTTTGAAGGCGAGGATAAGAAATATAGGGAAACGCTGATTAAAGCGTTTCCCGCACCGGATTTGCGCCGCGAAGCGGCACATTCCTTTGCAAATCCGTGTGCATCCGCCGGAGGCTCTAAGGAAGTGCTGATTTAATCAGCGCTTCCATAGAAAACTGATCGATGATTTCATATAGAGTCATCGCATGAAATTTATCTGGAAGTCAATACTGGGCTGATGGAGAAAAATTTTCATTTGAGACCCTGATACGGAGGATGATTGTGATACAGATCATAAAGAGTAACAAGACACAGTTTGAATATGACATACAGGCGCTTTTGAAGTCCTTTTACCCGGAGTGGGAGCCGCGGATGCTGGCACCGGATTCAGAGGTCAGGGACAGAAGGATTCTGGAAGGCGAGCCGGTGATGGAGCTGTTTTTCGGCGAGGATGAGGTGACGCTGAGGATGATCAGAGGTTCCCGACAGATAGAAACGGGAAAGACGGGGTGTGAGAAAGCGGCGACGGAATCTTATGATAGTTTACATAATGACAGGGCTGATTGCGGTTTACATAACACTGAATTAAAGGGCGGAACGGCAATGGCAAATAAGGAAGGAGACGGCCATGTATACATCTGGCAGCCGCAGGAGCCGGCGGGCACCCCGGAATATAAAAATGCGTTCAAGCGGTTTTTCTATCAATCTCTCTGCGAGGAGACGGGCACGACTTTGCCGTGGGGGAATCTGACGGGCATCCGTCCCACAAAGATCGCCATGACCATGATGGAACAGGGGAAAAGCGAGGCGGAGACCGCCGGCTACATGAAAACCATACATCTGGTGAGTGAGGAGAAAACCGCGCTGGCGTTGGATATCGCAAAGAGAGAACAGCAGATTCTGAGCACCCTCCATTATGAGGACGGTTACAGCCTTTACGTGGGGATTCCCTTCTGCCCCACCACCTGTCTGTACTGTTCCTTCACTTCTTATCCCATCGGCGCGTGGAAAAAGAAGGTGGGCAGTTATCTGGCGGCGCTGGAGCGCGAGATTGAAGCGACGGCAGAAATGATGCGGGATAAGATACTGGATACCGTCTATATCGGCGGCGGCACGCCCACGTCCCTGTCAGCGCAGGAGCTGGCGCGGCTCCTTACGAAGCTGAAGGGTGCGTTTGATTTCAGCACCGTGCAGGAGTTCACGGTGGAGGCGGGGAGAGCCGACAGCATTACGGAGGAAAAGCTGCGGGTGCTTCTGGAAAACGGGGTGACGAGAATTTCCGTGAATCCCCAGACCATGAAGCAGGAGACCCTTGACCTGATCGGCAGGCGGCATACCGTGGAACAGGTGGAGGAGGCATTTCATCTGGCGAGGAAGACCGGGTTTGACAATATCAATATGGATATCATTCTGGGCCTGCCCGGGGAGACAGCGGCGGATGTGGCGCATACCATAGAGGCGGTTAAGATGCTTTCGCCGGATGCCCTGACGGTGCATTCCCTTGCGGTGAAACGTGCCTCCAAACTGGGGAAATGGATCGAGGAACACGGTGCGACCGCCTACAATAACACGGAGGAGATCATGGAGATCGCGTCCCGTGGGGCGGCGGCTTTGGACATGGTGCCTTATTATCTTTACCGTCAGAAAAATATGTCGGGTAATTTTGAGAATGTGGGCTATTCCAGACAGGGTAAGTACGGCATCTACAACATTCTGATCAACGAGGAAAAGCAGACAATCGCAGCGCTGGGTGCCGGCTCCATCACCAAGGGCGTGTTTTCGGACGACCGGATCGAGCGGTGCGAGAATGTGAAGGATGTGACCCAGTATATCGAGAGGGTGGATGAAATGATCGAGAGGAAACGGGCGCTTTTGGGAAACTGACTTTTGTGACTCAGAAATTCGGGCAATGAGTCTGGCTGTTTTTTGGAACAGGTCATAAACAAGAAAAATTGAATATATAGTGGGATGAAGAGATGGTGATTCGTGAAAATGGATTGCCATCCTTTTTATTTGCCTTTAATTGTCATATCGTTTCCAATAAGATTTTTAGTCATGGCAATGATTCGATCAATATTCAAGCAATATTTTTGTAAATTAAACTATGAAAAGTATACCGCAAAAACGACAATCCATACCAACCCCATAGCAAAAGCGAAGTTTTTACACTACAATAAGCTCACTTTAACACAAATTTAAGGAAAAACGGAGTTGACAGAAAATGACGCGAAAGGATACAATGGTTAGCCAAGCCAAGCCAAGCCAAGCCAAGCCTCGGCTGGGCAT
>VSNH01000032.1:0-15471 GCA_009774215.1 Lachnospiraceae bacterium | reverse complement strand
AATACTATAAACTAACATCACCTAAACAAAAAAAAACATAAAATATCACCGGACTGGAAAGGAAGCCAAGCCAAGCCAAGCCAAGCCAAGCCAAGCCAAGCCTTAGCCGACCTGCGCTCTTTTGCGCCTTTTTTTGCTGTCCGCTCTACAACAAGACTGTTATTACAATTACAAAGCCGTTATCTTCACGGAACAAGAACCATATGTTCCCGTGGAGATAGCGGCTTTCTGCGCGCATAAGCAGAGTCAGAGAGCGTTAGAGACAGGATGCGTGCTTGCACGCAAGACTGTCTATGACGATTTATGACGAGCAACGCGAACGAGAAATGCGAAGCATTTCGAGTCTGCTTATGCATATAAGCAGAGCAGAAAGCTTACAGGAGGAATACAGTTATGGATGAACAACGTGCATGGTTGAAAGCAAGAAGAAAAAGGCGTCTGCGCATACTGGCGGTGATGCTCAGTTTTTGTGTGCTGATTCACACTTACCCGGATATTCTGGTGACACTCTCCGCCTTTGCGGCGACAGGGCAGGAACAGCCGGTAACGCGTCATATCACCGACTTTACCGCGCTGCCTGAGAAGATCAGGGAGCAGACGGTCCCGGTGGGAACTGCGCTTTCGGAACTGACGCTCCCCGACACGCTGGAGGCGGTTGTGACAGAGCAGTTATCAGAAGATGCAGAAGATAAAACGGACGGTGGCGGCAAAGAAGATGCCGGGGAAAATGGCGGCGAAGAGTCGGGCGTGGACACGGACGGCACGGAGGATGAGGACGGCGGCACCGGGGAGACGGAAGAAGGCGAGCCGTCCGACACGGAGCAGGAAGATACGGAAACAGGCGGTGAAACCGGGGATAAGGATGCGGAGACCGGGGACGGAGAGGACGCACAGCCCGGAGCGGACGGAGAATCAGAGGAAACAACCGAGACAGAAAACAGGGACGAAGGCAGCTCCGAAACGGAGGAAAACAGCGAAGGGGAAAGTGCGCTCGCAGAGGAACGGGGCGGGAGTGAGAACGAGCAGGAAAACGCGCCCTCGGAGGAACCGCAGGAAAGCGCACCCGCACAGGAAACCCATACCGTCACCATGACAGAGTATCTTGCGGAAAATGTGATTTCCGTGCAGACCTTAGAGAACACACAGACCGAAAAGCAGGAAGAAACCGTTACGATAGACGGCGTGACATGGCAGTCTGAGCCAGGGTATGACGGAAATACAGAGGGAACTTATATTTTTACCGCTAGTTTGCCCGATGGCTATACACTGGCGTATGGCGTCAGCCTGCCTCAAATTACGGTAACGGTAGAGAACGACACAGACGCTGTCATGCAGACATTGCTTGACCGGATAGCGGCACTGCCGGACGGAGAGGAATACCTTGCCGCAGAGCCGGACAGGGACAAGGATGAGGAAGGCTATGCGGCATGGGAAGAAAAGCTGTATGCGTATGCGGAGGAAGCCCTTGCCATCTGGGAGGAATATGAGACGCTGACAGAGGAACAGCAGGCACGGTTTTCCGAAGAGGCATTGGAAAAACTGAAAGTATGGATGGAGATTGCAAAGACAGCCGGAGAAAGCGCACAGGTGATGGCAGCAGCATTAGCTGACAGCGGCACTTGCGGAGATAATGTGAGCTGGACTTTCGACAGTACGACAGGCGTGCTAACCATCAGTGGAAGCGGTGCGATGACTGATTATGGGAGCAATACTAGTCCATTTGATGGCAACCGTGTTATCACAAAGATTATCATTGAGGATGGCGTGACGAGCATAGGGGATAGTGTATTTTTGGGCTGTGCTTATTTGGAGGAGGTGGAAATACCGCCCAGTGTGACAAGTATAGGGTCGAAGGCATTTTCAAATTGTGGAGTTTTGACGAATGTGGAAATACCGTCTAGTGTGACAAGTATAGGGTCGGACGCATTTTATGCCTGCCGAGCGATTCAAAGCATTAAAATACCGTCCGGTGTGGTAAGGATAGAGGATTATACATTTGGCAATTGCGATAACTTGCAAAGCGTGCAGATACCGTCCGGTGTGACAAGTATAGGGGAAGGGGCATTTATAGCGTGCCAGTCTTTGACGGAGGTGGAAATACCGTCCAGTGTGACAAGTATAGGGGAAGGGGCGTTCTCGTATTGTGTTGGTCTGACGAATGTGGAAATACCGTCCAGCGTGGAAAATATAGGGTCGTACGCGTTCCTCCTTTGTACGGTTCTGACTACGGTGAGGTTTCAAGGGGCGGTACCTCCAACATCGGGAGGAGATGTATTTGTATCATGTTCAGGTTTAACCAACATCTATATCCCTTCGTGTCAATATCTGGAGGGATACCGGGCGATTGTAGGGAGTGACTATCAGGACAAAATAACAGCGTCCGAGCATGGCGGGTTTACCTATACCGCCGCCGGCCCGGTGGTTACGCAGACATGTACATGCGGCAGTGTGTCCGCCACAGCAGAGCTTTCCATAAGAGAGGGAGCAGATCTGGATTATACGGGAAGCGCGGTTACGCCGGTGCAGGTCACTTACAGCAATGACTGGGTAGAGCAGGATGACAATAAGCCGGATGAGACTTCGATCCTCTACGAGAATAACACCGATCCCGGAATCGCTACGGCCAAGTTGACGATCGGAGGGGCAACGGCGCAGATTTCCTTTACAATCGTGGACAAAACGGCGCCCGACAAACCCGTACTGCAAAACGGCGTGACCCTGCCTGCGGACTGGACGAACGCACTGGGCAAAATCCCGCTGAAACTGTATGACGGTGTGGGTGTGACTGAACTGTGGGTGAGCGTTGACGGAAACGACTCCTATACAAAAATAGACGGTTTCACACCCGGCACAGGCAGCATGACCTATGATTACCCCTCTGTTACGGATGGAGAGCATACCTATAGCTTCAAGGCGAAGGACGCAGCGGGAAACGAATCGGAGGAGAGCGACCTGTTTACGGTAAAACTGGATAAGTCGAAACCAAAGATTGGCGAACTTACTTACGAAAATAAGTCGAAGAATTTTTTAGACTGGATCATCGGCAAAAAGAGCATGGTCATCCATGTGCCTGTCACGGACACGGGCAGCGGCGTGGACAAGATCAGCTATACGCAGACACCAAAAAACGCGGACGGCACCCTTGACAGTGGCAGTGCCAAGACAGAGACGGCGGAGATCAAGGACGGCGAGGCGAAGATTGCCTTTGATAAGGATTTCCGAGGGATCATCACCATTACCTGTACCGACAAGGCGGGCAATGCCGCTGACAGCGTGACCATAGGCACGAAAGGCGCGGGTGGCGTGATCGTGGAAGATACCCCGCCGACCATCACCACTAACGCCAAGACGGGCTACTATGATACCCCCACGGCTATCCAGGTGACGGTAAAGGACGACCCGAAAAATGCCATCTCAGCGGGAATTGCCTCCATCACCTATAAAGCCGGGGAGAACGGCACGAAACAGACTGTCACCGTTGGTACAAACGCATTACAGACGGAAAGTACTTTTACCATCCCCGCGTCAGAAATACCCACGGGCATCACGGAGATTACGGTCACCGCCACCGACAATGCGGGAAATGAAGCGGCAAAGACTTTCACCATAAAGGTCAAGGGACCGGAGAAAACGCCTGCGGCAGAAATCGGTTACCGGGAAGAAAAACTGACAGGACTTACGGCAGGCGGAAAATACATTATAGACGGCACCGAGTATACAGCGGACGCGGACGGCTGTATCCCGCTCAAGGAGGGCTGGTTCGGAACCACTCTAAGTATCATCAGGAAGGGCAACGGCAGCGAGACCACCGACAGCCCCGCGCAGAGCCTGTCCATCCCGGCAAGACCCGCGAAACCCGCACCAGCGGGCGTAGATGTAACTGCGCCGGGCGGCACCGGGAAACTGACTGACCTTACCGTCGGTACTGCCTACGAGGTTTCCACAGACGGCGGCAGGACGTGGGTAAGCCATACAGCAGACGGAAACGGACAGATCACAGGGCTTGCACCCGGCACCTATACCGTGCGCGTCAAGGCAGGAACCTCCAATTTTGCCAGTGAACCAAGCGAGCCGACAGCGATAGGCGCCTATCAGATTACAGTAACCTTTATGGTAGACGGGCAGAAATACATAGAAGTATCCGTGGATTATGGTACGTCCTTAACGGACATCCCGTCCGTACCGGCGAAGGAAAATGCCATAGGTGCATGGTATATGGAAGAACAGGGGACAACGCCCGCCGTATTTACGAATATCACTACGGGCATGACCGTCTATGCGGTCTATACCACGGTATACACCGTCACCCTGCAGACAGGCGCAGGCTATACCCTGTCCACGGAGGCAGGCAGCGAAAGTCCTGTGAAGGAAGGCGGCAGCTTTACCTTCCTATTTGCATTAAGCAACGGCTACCAGAAGACCGCCGGTTTTGCGGTCAAAGTAAACGGTGTCAAAGTGGAACCGACGGCGGACAATACTTATACCATCAGTGATATCAGAGAAAACAAGACCGTTACCGTGGAGGGCGTGGCAAAGAAAACCGCCAGTAAACCCTCAGACGGTGGGGACAAAGAGGACGATCCGAAACCAGACCCGGAAGACCCGGCGCCCAAGCCGGAGGACACAGACCCGGGCACATCCACGCCAGAGCCCGGTAACCCGACACAAAAACCGCCTGTGACTCCGCCCGCCAAACCCACACCGCCGGAACCGGCACCCGGCGACACGCATCCGGCAGGGAAACAGCCGGAGAGCAGACCGGGAACAAAATCCGGACAGGAAGAAAGCACGGAGTTTAAAGAAAGTGGGGAGCCTTTGGGGGACTCTGATACGGAAGCGGGAAGGCAGGAGACGGGCGGCGCAGACGCAGGCACATCCACGGAAGGCGGCCCTGATGCGCAGACCCGGACGGCGGACGGCACAGATACCGGGCAGACCACAGGCACACCGGTACAACAGGCGGAAGTGAGACTCGGAGACGGCACGGTCATCGTGACGGTGGTATGCGAGGAAGAAAAATGTACCGCAGCCGTGGCGGACACCGAAGCGGTCGTTAAGGCGGTACTGACACCCGGTCAGCAGGAACTTGTAAACGGCGGCAAGACCATAGAGATTCGGATAGACGTGACGGATATCTCCGAAAAAGTACCCGCACAGGACAGGGAAGTGATCGAGAGCGGCATCGAGGCATACAGCGAAGAAGTACCCGGACTCGTACTCGGTATGTACGTTGACATCTCCATGTTCATCAGGATCGGAGCCGGAGACTGGAACGCCATCACCGAGACGGACGAACCCATAGAAGTGGTGGTAAGCATTCCCGAAAAACTGCTAAGTGACGGCAGGGAATTTTACATCATCCGTGCCCATAACGGGACGTACACCTTTATGAACGATCTGGACGATGCGCCCGACACCATCACTGTCAGCACGGACATGTTCTCAAGCTACGCCATCGCCTATGTGGAGACGGGCAGCACAGACACGGACGCCAAGTGTGGGCTCTGCCATATCTGCCCGACCTTCCTTGGGCTCTGTTACTTTATCTGGCTGGCATTTATCCTTGCGGTGATGGCTGTCGTGATATTTGTGGCACTGCGGCGCAGGAAAGGGGAGGAGACAGAAGGACAGAGATAAGAATTTACGGGAATAAGAGAGACAGGCAGGGCAGGGATAAAATGTATCGCTGCCCTGCCTGTTGCGGCATATTATATTTCTTGCTTTTTAAGAGCTTCGTTCTCCGCAAGGAGATGTTGAATCAAGGTGTCTTTTTTGGCAATTGCCTGCTCGTGCTTCATGCGATCTTGCTCAATCTTCCGCTCGTAATTGCGAAGATCCTGCTCGTGCTCCAAGCGATCCTGCTCAATCTTCCGCTCATAATTGCGCAAGTGTTGATAATACTCCTCCCTGTCACGGCACCTTTTGCGCACAAGATCGTCCGCGCTCATGACATTTTGTGAGACGCGCCGACAGAAAAGCCAGTAGAGCGATGGAAGAAAATATGATAAAATAAAACCGAAAAGAATGTTGTGCAAAGGAGGATTTCAATATGCAGTACAGAATTATCGGAGACACGATGCCTGCTGTGGAGGTTTGGTTTGACGCGCCGGGGGAGGCGATGTATACACAGTCGGGCGGTATGGCGTGGATGTCGGAGGGAATCGCCATGGATTCCAACATGAAGGGCGGTCTCGGCAAGAGCATCGGCAGGATGTTTTCGGGGGAATCCCTTTTTATGGCGACCTACAAGGCGGAGCGTGCGGGAAGTATGGTGGCCTTTGCGTCAACCGTGGCGGGAGAAGTGCTTCCCGTTGACGTGGGCGCAAACGGCGGCCTGATCTGCCAGAAGGGGGCGTTTCTCTGCGCGCAGGAGACGGTGAACATGAACATAACTTTTACCAAAAAGTTTTCTGCAGGTCTCTTCGGTGGGGAAGGCTTTATCCTGCAGGATATCAGTGGCAGCGGCATGGTATTTTTGGAAATCGACGGCAATAAGGTGGAGAAAAATCTCGCGCCCGGAGAAGTCCTCAAGGTTGACACGGGAAATGTGGTTGCCTTTGAAAGAACGGTCAATTATGAAATCGAGACCGTGAAAGGGCTGAAAAATATCTTTTTAGGCGGTGAGGGACTGTTTCTGACGAAGCTGACCGGACCGGGGAAGGTGATTCTTCAGACCCAGAACTTTAATGAGTTTGCAGGAAGGATTATCAGGATGGTGCCGTCGTCGAGGTAGGAAAAGTAATATAGTAAGGAAATAATAATCATTGAAAAGAAAACTACTTTAGAGTATACTACCTATGAGTAGTTTTCTTTTTGCCTAAAATGGAGGAGCACAATGATTGGAAGATTGCAGGAAATGAACCAACTGGAACGAATGTATGCAAGCGAGCGTTTTGAGTTTATGGTTATGTACGGAAGGCGGAGAATAGGAAAAACTACGATTTTGCAGGAATTCTCAAAAATGCACAAAACCATATTTTTTTCTGCACAGGAAAAGAACGATACCTTAAATTTACAGGATTTTTCGAAACTTTTGCAGGAGCATTTTGACGGCGGCTTTATAGCGAGTTTTGCAAGCTGGTCAGATGCTTTAGATTATTTTGGTAAAAAAGCACAAAAGCAAAAGACTGTGTTGATTATTGACGAGTTTCCTTTTTTAGCGGAGAGCAATCCGAGTGTTAAAAGCATTTTCCAGCATAAAATCGACCACGATTGGAAAGAACGTAATTTGTTTCTGATTTTTTGCGGTTCAAGCGTCAGTTTTATGTTGAATGATGTGATGGGATATAAGAGCCCCTTATATGGACGCAGTACGGGCAGTATGGAAGTGCTCCCTTTTGATTATCTGGAAAGCGCTGCGTTTTTTCCTGATTATTCTGAAGAGGAAAAGTTGATCGCTTACGGTATTCTGGGCGGTGTTCCAAGATATTTGAACGCTTTTGATCCCAAACGTGCTCTCAGAGAAAATTTAATTTCGGAGATGTTGACGGAAGGCGCTTTTTTAAATGATGAGCCGCAGACATTGCTGCGCATGGAACTTAGAGAACCGGCTGTTTATAATTCCATTCTGGAAGCGGTGGCAAACGGCTGTAACAGAATAATGGAAATTGCAGACCGCATTCACGAGGAAAAGAGCAAATGCAGTAAATATATGTTGACATTGCAGACACTCCGGTTGCTGGAAAAGCATGTTCCATGCGGTGAAACGAATGGAAGTAAAAAGGGCATTTATGAGATTACTGATCACTTTTACAGATTCTGGTACAGATATGTGTTTTCTAACAAAAGTTATTATAGTATGTTGGGAACTGAACGGGCGGCGGATGAAATCATGGAGGGAATCAATGACTATATGGGGCCCGTATTTGAAGATATTTGCAGGCAGTATTTGGTCAGGAGGGCTAAAGGTGGTATACTTCCTTTTGTTCCGCATGCCATTGGAAAGTGGTGGGGGAATAATCCGGTCATCAAGGCGCAGGATGATGTGGATCTGCTTGCTCTTGACAGAAAAGGAGAGAGGGGCATCTTTGTGGAATGCAAGTTTCGAAACAGACCGATGGGAATGGATGAGTATGACGATCTGGTGACAGCGACGGAAGCGTTTCCCGGCGTGAAGGAAAAGTGGCTGATTTTTATCAGCAAGAGTGGGTTTACGGAAGCAGTGAAGAGGAGAGCGGGGGAAGAGGGGGCGGAGTTAGTTGAGGTGAAGGGGATGTATGAGTGAGGGAATGCTTTAGCATATGGTGAAAGAACCGTATTACAAAAGTGTTTGATAAACTGAAAAAATAATTTTATAATAAATGAGTAAGATAGACTTTGATGAATTTAAAGAAAAGGCATTTACCCTATATAAAATATGTAACATCTGACCCCTCTGTGACCACACAAATTAATTCTACGGTTCAGCAGGTAGAGAAAAATGAAACCTACACACAAATGAATTATGTAGAAGGGAAATTCCATGCTTGAAATGGCCCAAACCCTCAATTACTACAACCAAAACGCCGTCCAATTCTGCAAAAACACAGTATCCGTAGAATTCACAGCCACCCAAAACCGCTTCCTTTCCCGGCTTTATGCCGCCGCCCGCATTCTCGATTTCGGTTGTGGATCCGGTCGTGACACAAAAGCCTTTTTGGAGCAGGGGTATCAGGTGGATGCCATAGACGGTTCGGAAGAGTTATGTAAACTTGCTTCCGAATATACGGGAATACAGATACGCCACATGTTTTTTCAGGAATTATCTGAGATATCGGAGTACGATGGCATCTGGGCATGTTCCTCGATTTTGCATCTGACACGAGAGGAACTTGTCGAAGTTATGCGAAAGATGATTGTCGCCTTGAAAGCAAACGGCATCATCTATACTTCTTTTAAGTATGGCACTTTTGAGGGAGAGCGGGACGGGCGCTATTTCACGGATATGACGGAAGAAACCTTTGCAGATTTTATTCGGGATATGAAAGAACTACAGGTAGAAGAGGAGTGGGTCAGTGCAGATGCACGTCCAGGGAGAAGCGAGGAAAAATGGCTCAATTTGATCTTACGAAAAAATTGAATCTGGGCAATGGACAGGAGACACCATTACAGATGGAAACCGCTGCACAGACAGATGTGATGACGGGGGATCGAAACAGGGGCCGCTTTCTGTATTACCAGTTAAAGATGAGTATGCAGAAAGCGGTTTGTATTGATATTATCGTTTCTTTCCTGATGGAATCCGGTGTGAAAATGATCTTGAAGGATTTACAGGCAGCATTGGACAGGGGCGTACAGATGCGGATTCTTACTGGAAATTATCTGGGTATTACACAGCCGTCGGCACTGCTTGCGGAGATTGTACAGAATAATGCTTTTAAGCGGCAGATGAAGGATATTTTGGAATATCGGACGATGGCGTATTATCGGAGACGGTATGCAGGGGAATCAGATTAGAAATTATAGACATATTGAAATTAGAGTTGTATTGTTCAGGCGCTTATTTCAAAAACTTCCCACATCTTGAAAAAACTTAAAAAAGAGTGTAAAATCTAACAAGCATGTACCATTCATTCACTAAAAGAGAATAAAGACAGGAAATAACACACGGAGGTAACCATGGCGCTAAGCAAAAAACCGATGACAGGCATGAAGGACATTCTCCCCGAGGAGATGGAGATCCGCGACTATGTGATCGGCATCATTAAAGAAACCTACGGAAATTTCGGCTTTACTTCGATCGAGACGCCCTGTGTGGAAAACCTTGCGAACTTGAACTGCAAGGCGGGCGGCGAGAACGAAAAGCTGATTTTTAAAATATTGAAGCGGGGCGAGAAGCTGCGCATCGACGAGGCGAAGAGCGAGGAAGACCTGACGGACGGGGGACTGCGCTATGATCTGACGGTGCCTCTGGTACGGTATTATTCCAACCATGCAAACGAATTGCCCGCACCGTTCAAAGCTTTGCAGATGGGCAATGTATGGCGGGCGGACAGACCCCAGCGGGGACGCTACCGCCAGTTCATGCAGTGTGATATCGATATTCTGGGAGAGGCGACGAATCTGGCGGAGATCGAGCTGATTTTGGCAACTACCACGACCCTTGGCAAAATCGGTTTCAAAGATTTCAACATCCGCATCAACGACAGGCAGATTTTAAAGGCGATGGCGGCTTACAGCGGTTTCGCCGAAGAGGATTACGATCAGGTATTCATTATTTTAGATAAGATGGATAAGATTGGCAGGAATGGTGTGGCGGCGGAGCTTTTAGAAGCCGGGTTTTCTCAGGAGAGCGTGGACAAGTATCTGGCGCTGTTTGCGGGGATGGAGACGGCGGATGACGCCATTGCCTACATTTCAGAAAAACTGGACGGTGTGCTTGCCGATGGCGTTATGGAGAGCTTTCATGAGATCATAGACAGCGTGGAGGCGACCAAGGGCGACTTCTTCAAGCTGGTGTTCGACCCGACTCTGGTGCGCGGCATGTCCTACTACACAGGCACGATTTTTGAGATCGACATGCCGGAGTTTGGCGGCAGCTGCGGCGGCGGCGGAAGATATGACAAGATGGTGGGGAAGTTTACGGGCAACGACGTGCCGGCCTGCGGGTTTTCCATCGGCTTTGAGCGGATTATCCTATTGCTTTTAGAGAGCGGCTTCAAGGTGCCGAAGGCGGGAAAGAAAATCGCCTATCTGATGGAAAAGGGGCTGCCTTCCGAAAAACTGTGTGAGGTGATGACGAAAGCGCAGGCGGAGCGGGAGAAAGGGAACCGGATTCTGGTGGCGCGTATGAACAAGAACAAAAAGTTCCAGAAGGAGCAGCTCACCGCGCAGGGGTATGAGGAGTTTGAGGAGTTTTATAGAGAAGAACTAAAAAGATAAATGGCGTAAAGCGTCAGAACAGGAGACAGTTTGAAAAATTGCGGTGCTATGCTGATTTTCAAATATACATGTGCTCCCGAAGGAGGAAAACACGATTATGGCAGAATCAATGAAGGGTTTAAAGAGGTCGCACCGCTGTGCGGAACTTTCCTTAAGCAACGTGGGGGAAGAAGTGACCGTTATGGGATGGGTGCAGAAACAGAGGAACAAGGGCGGCATCATATTTGTGGATCTGCGCGACCGCTCCGGCATTTTACAGATTATATTCGAGGAGAGCGACTGCGGGGCGGAGGCTTTTGCCAAGGCGGAGAAGATGCGCAGTGAGTTTGTCATTGCCGTTGTGGGCAAGGTGGAGAAGCGCGCCGGCGCCGTCAACGAGAATTTGAAGACGGGAGAGATCGAGATACGCGCCGCACAGGTGCGCGTGCTGTCGGAATCCGAGACACCGCCTTTCCCGGTGGAGGCAGATTCCAAGACAAAGGAAGAGATCCGCTTAAAGTATCGTTATCTGGATCTGAGAAGACCGGATATCCAGGAAAAATTGATGCTTCGGAGCAAGATCGTTTCCGAAATGCGGGACTTTATGGCGAAGGAAGGATTTTTGGAGATCGAGACGCCGATTTTGTGTAAGTCCACGCCGGAGGGGGCAAGGGATTATCTGGTGCCGAGCCGTGTGCATCCGGGCAGTTTCTATGCGCTGCCCCAATCGCCGCAGCTCTACAAGCAGCTTCTGATGTGCTCCGGGTACGACCGGTATTTCCAGATTGCGAAATGTTTCCGGGACGAGGATCTGCGGGCGGACAGGCAGCCGGAGTTTACCCAGGCGGACATGGAGTTGTCTTTTGTGGATGTGGATGATGTATTGGAAGTAAATGAGCGGCTGATTCAGCATATCTGCAAGGAGGCCATCGGTCTGGATGTGCAGCTTCCCCTGCCGCGCATGACATGGCAGGAGGCGATGGATCGTTTCGGTTCCGACAAGCCGGACACCCGCTTTGCGATGGAATTGACAGATGTGTCGGATGTGGTTGCGGGATGCGGTTTCGGGGTGTTCACCTCCGCGCTGGAAAGCGGCGGCTCCGTCCGCGGTTTAAATGTGAAGGGACAGGCGGCTATGCCCAGGAAGAAGATCGACGCGCTGGTTGACTTCGCGAAGGGCTATGGCGCGAAGGGACTGGCCTATTTAAGTGTGCAGGAGGATGGCACATACAAGTCTTCCTTTGCAAAGTTTATGGCGGAGGAGGAACTGGACAAGCTGGTACGGGCGATGCAGGGAGAGAAGGGCGATCTGCTTCTCTTTGCGGCAGATAAGAAAAATATCGTCTACAGCGTGCTTGGCGCGCTGCGTGTGGAGCTTGGAAAACAGCTCGGGCTGATCGACGAGTCGCAGTTTAACTTCCTCTGGGTCGTGGAGTTCCCGCTCCTTGAGTGGAGTGAGGAGGAGAACCGCTTTATGGCGATGCACCATCCTTTCACCATGCCTATGGAGGAGGATTGGCAGTATATCGACTCTGATCCGGGTAGGGTGCGCGCGAAGGCGTATGATATCGTATTAAACGGGGTGGAGCTTGGCGGCGGTTCCGTCAGAATCCATCAGGACGACATTCAGGAGAAAATGTTTGAGGTGCTGGGCTTTACCAAGGAGCAGGCGTGGGAGCAGTTCGGCTTCCTGTTAAACGCCTTCAAGTACGGTGTGCCGCCTCATGCGGGGCTTGCCTACGGCCTTGACCGTATCGTGATGCTTTTGACCCATGCGGAAAGTATCCGTGAGGTGATTGCGTTCCCGAAGATCAAGGATGCCTCCTGTCTGATGACGGAGGCGCCGGGTACGGTGGACGAGAAGCAGCTTGCGGAGCTGCAGATCGCGATCACACCCGCGCCGGAGAAGGCGTGAGAGCAATAATCGATCCATCGGTGCTTTATTCCTGCGAGCAACGAGCCAAAGTCGTGCTTTCATGACCTTGACGGCTGTTTGCAGCGGGGATTGCCTTGGAACAAGACGGTCAAACAGGACGGTGATAAGCGTCTCGAAACGGAGGGTAATATGGCGGAACAGAAAATGAATAACAAGGCGCTGGAGGAGGCGATCGCGGCTTTTCGCTCGGATAAGGAGAGGGACAGCTACGTGAAGGTGATGGAGCTTTTGGAGAAATCCATTGTGCTGGTGCCGGCCATACCGCCGAAGGACATGGATCCGGCGCTCATGGAGCAGTTGAAAACGGGAAAGCCGGTGCAGTTTCCCAAGGACACGAAAATTGTGCCCTGTCTGCTGCGCAAAGAGACGGGGGAACAGGCGCTGCCTATTTTTACTTCGCCACAGCAGATTCCCGAGGACAAAAAGAGTCCTATGGTGATGGCAATGCCCTTTATGGGAGTGGTCTCCATGGCGGCAGCCAATCAGGATAAGGTGGAGGAGGTTGTGGTCAATCCCTTTACCGGCATGATGATATTGAATAAAGCGGTTCTGGAGATAGCGGAAAAGCGCAGAAAGGCAGTCGGGCAGATGAAGACCGTCCAGCTGACGCCGGAACAGTTTAAGGATTTTGCCCACAACCGGGTATCGCTTCTTCTCCTGCCAAGGTTCCTGTTTGAACAGAAGGAGGCGGGGCTTAAGCGGCTGCAGCAGGAGGAGGGGGCGCTTCTTCTGCAGCTTTACGACGAGGTCTATCCGAAGGGGAAAAAGTGTGGCTGCAGGGCGGAGGATTTCTCCTTTATGACGTTAAACCTGACGGATACGATACAGCTTACCCGTCTGGATATGCCTGACGAGGCGAATAAAAAGGGCTTGTGCTATCGGGTTTATGCGGTCTTTAAGCGGGACTCGGAAGAAGTGCTGTATTACGCGATGGAAAACACGAAGGACGGCAATATGATTGCCAGAGTCACACCGGACGGGAAGCATGAGATTCTGGAGCCGGCGCCGGAAAACGGGGCGGAGATTGAGGCGATCCTGAACCTCGTGGAGCCGAGCTGAGGCAGGCGGAATGTCCGGAGGTCGAGTTTGTGAGTGCTGGGAGAGTGTACGAGAGACAGTCGGCGCACATCTTGGACAGGAAGGAAAAGAGAGGCATGACAGATACGGTTATTTTTGATTTGGACGGGACACTCCTCGATACGTTGGAGGATCTGACGGACAGCGTCAATTACGCCATGGAAACGTTTGGCTTTCCTGTACATACGATTGACGAGGTGCGCACCTTTGTGGGAAACGGCGCGCCCAAACTTTTGGAGCGCAGCATACCACAGGGCTTGGAAAATCCCGACTACGAGGCGGCTCTGGCAGCATTTAAGGCGCACTATGCGGAGCATTGTGAGGATAAGACGAGCCCTTATGAGGGGGTGCAGGAAATGCTCGCTGAACTGAAAGCGCAGGGATATCATCTCGCCATTGTCTCCAACAAATTCGACGGCGCGGTCAAGAAACTGTGCAAAAAATATTTTGGGGAATTTATTTCGGTCTCCATCGGGGAGAGTGCGGAAGTGAAGAGAAAACCTGCGCCTGATACGGTGTACCGGGCGCTTCGTGAACTTGGATGTGTTGCCTCCCACGCAGTCTATGTGGGAGACTCCGAGGTGGATATTCAGACGGCGAAAAACGCATCGCTGCCTTGTATCAGCGTTACATGGGGCTTTCGCGCGGAGGAAAAGCTGCGAAGCGAAGGGGCGCCGGAATCTATGATAATCAGGAGTCCTCAAGCACTTGCGCCTCTTCTTGCGCGTCTTCGGGCGGAAGGGTAATCAGCACTTTCACGATATGGTTGTCCTGAATGCCGCAAGCACGCAGAGTGATGCCGTTCTCTAAAGTGATGGTTTCCTGATCTTGGGGCAGACGGTCGAGCTTTTCCAGCATAAGACCGCCGATGGAATCGTAATCCTCGGAATCCAGTGAGATGTTGAGGGCGTCGTTTATGTCGTCCAGCTTCATACCGCCCTCCACCAGATACTGGCCCTCCTCTGTTTCCTGAATCAGTTCTTCCTCGTCCGCGTCGTACTCGTCACGGATTTCGCCTACCAGCTCCTCAATCATGTCCTCCATCGTGATCATGCCGACGGTAGCGCCGTACTCGCTTAAGACAAAGGCGATGTTGCAGGATGTTTCCCGAATTTCCATTAACAAATCAGATACATTCTTGTACTCATAGGTATAATAAGCCTCCCGCAAAATCTTCTTGAGGCTGAATTTTTCCTTATCCTTCACCAGAATAAAATCTTTGATATTGACAATACCGATGATGTGGTCAGGGTCTTCGTCGTAGACGGGAAGGCGCGTAAACATGCAGGACTGGAAAGTGGAGAGCAGCTCCTGATAGGTGGCGCTTAAAGGAACCGTGGTCATCTGGATACGGGGGATCATAATGTCCTTTGCAACGGTGTCACCGAAATCGAACACGTTGTAGATGAGCGTGCGCTCCTCCGACTCGATCGCGCCGCCCTCGTGGCTTACGTCCACATAGGTTTTCAACTCTTTTTCGGTGATGCTGAAATTGTTACCCTCGGAGCTGATATGTAACAACCGGAGAATCCAGTTGGAGAGCATGTCCACCAAAAAAATAACAGGGGTAAGTATCGTCATCAGCAGACGGATAATGGGAGCGAATATCAGGGAAATAA
>VSNH01000031.1 GCA_009774215.1 Lachnospiraceae bacterium | reverse complement strand
CTTCCGGTCACACTGTTTTAATGTGACTGGAGCATCCGCTTCTAATTTGACGGACAACACCATACTCACTAAGGGTTTTTACATAATCCATAATTTAGTTCAGTTTAATTCGGCTGTCTTTATCTTTCTTTGCCGCCAATCCTGCTATATATTCCTTTACCGGTTCTTTTCCGTTCTTATCTTTATAAAAATAAATCTCGTACAAATTTATTTTCCTCCTGCCATAAATAAATTATACTTTAAAGTTATTAAAAGGTCAATAACCAAAAAGTTATTGACCTTTCCTATATGTTGGAGTTCTCCCCACTAATATAGCACCAATTTACCATGAAACTATAGAACTCTACACCCTCTACATGAATCTTTATGAAAGTAGCACCGCATATTACGATGCCATATTTCACTTATTACTCATAATTCCTTCAAAAACATATCTCTATCCGCCTCTGATACCTTCATAGCCGACATTGCCTGTTCCGCAGACCATTTCATAGATTCCATCAAATTTCTCACATTTTCAAGCAGAATATTTAACCTTGCACTTTCTGCTCTTCTATTCCCATACTTCTCAACCGCTTCGCACATTCTTTCTCGGTCTCCGTTCCACTTTGATCTACACTAATTTACAATTCCTTCAAAAGCATATCTCTATCCGCCTCTGATACCTTCATAGCCGACATTGCCTGCTCTGCAGACCACTTCATAGACTCCATCAAATTCTTTATGGACTCCAACAGACTGTTCAGTCTTACAATTTCTGCCTTTTGCTCCGCATACTTTTCTGCATATTCTTTTGCATAGTCTTTCGCATACTTCTCAACCGCTTCACACATTCTTTCTCGGTCTCCGTTCCACTTTGATCTACACTAATTTACAATTCCTTCAAAAGCATATCTCTATCCGCCTCTGATACCTTCATAGCCGTCATTGCCTGTTCCGCAGACCATTTCATGGAATCCATCAAATTCTTTATGGATTCCAGCAGGCTATTCAGCCTTGCATTTTCCGCATATTCTTTTGCATAGTCCTTCGCATACTTCTCAACCGCTTCACACATTCTCTCTCTACCTCCTTCTTCCTTAAAATGCCTTACCCCTTTAGCCAGTTCCGGATAATACATATCCTTCGATTCCTTACAGCCAAAGTCATGCATCAATCTTCCAACCGTATCGTCTCCCTTATAGTTTCCATTCACATACACAATATGAGAGCCATCATCAAATAACTCATTCGTTTCCTCAAAATGGCGATTAATCGTATAGATCGGTATCCCATGCTTAAAGATATCCGTCTGGGTAATAAACACCATATACGAATCCTGAAGCTCCGAAAACTCCTGCCCCTCTTTCAACATCCGGGAATCCATCATACTGCTATTAAATCTGGCACGGCGTATGTGCGCCCCTTCCGGTTTTTGCTGTACCTCTACATTATACTGCTTTCCCGTGCTGTCCTTTGCCAGAATATCCAAGCGGATATCCCGCCCGCCAACTACAGGGCTTTGCAATTCTCTCTGCCCTACAACACTTACAACTTGAATATCGTCCTTTTTCAATATAATCTTTAACAAAAGCTCCGTTGCTTCTATGTTACCATCAAACACCATAGACATCAGATCGTCATCAAATAGACTCATACCGTCAACAATCTGCTCTACTGTCCGTGAAAGCAATCCTGTTTCCCAAAAATCTTATGAAGACCTCCTGCAGAGGGTGGAACTCTCCTGTCTTCCCTGTACCTGCGGATGTTCCGGCGCCTGTATCCGATACGGTTCCTACCGCCGTCATGTCAAGACTGACGGCAGGAAGCTCACGCTCCATATACAGCGTGTCCTGTGCCAAAACTGCGGACGCTCCCACGCACTCCTTCCGTCTGCCTTAGTCCCTTACTCCCAGAGCAGGATCATTACTGCCGTTTTTTCAGAATAAACCTCTCTCCTTCATAAGTCCGCACCGGGTTTCCCCTGACAATGCGGGTATGCTCCCGCCATGCGGCATTCGTCTGTTCTGCCTCCTGCTCTTTCTGTAAATCCGCCAGTTTCTCCTGCAGCTTCTCCATGGCACGCTGCTTATTCAGAAACTGGCTCCGTTCTTCGGTAGACTGCGCGATGATTCCTGTCGGTATATGGATGATCCGCACGCCAGTCTCTACTTTGTTCACGTTCTGACCGCCTTTTCCGCCGCAGTGGAACTTCTCGATACGGTATTCTTTCCCGGATGCGACTTCCTCCTGTTCCGGGATAATGCTCACATCCACATACCAGTTCTTCCTCTTGTGGTTCGGGCGGAAGGGACTTTTACATATCCACAATACGGTACCTTCAAGACTGCTCAGATCCTGCCCTGTCCGGAATCGAATGGAATCATAACAGCCTTTTTCATAGCCCTTGTTGTCGGATATCTCTACCAGATCGCCGTATTCTTTCTGTAATGCCTCAAACAGCTTCGCCACCGCAAGCTGGCACTCGGACGGTCCCTGTCCTGCACTGATCTGTACTATCATAAATTTTTTCTCCTCTACTTTCTGCTCCCTGCCTTGAAATTATAGACAGGCTTCCATATCTCAGTTACCTCTACCGTATCTCTGATCTGCTCTGCGATCTCCGTTATGGAGCGGTAGGCAAAAGGCGCTTCATCCAAGGTATCTGCACTGACACAACTGCTGTAAATACCCTTCATCTCCTTTTTAAACGCCGCTACCGTATATTGATTTTTCACATCGTCCCGTCTTAACTTTCTGCCGGAACCATGCGGCGCAGAGTAATTCCATACTGCATTGCCTTTTCCCATGCCTAAGATAATGCCGTCCCGCATATTTGCCGGAATGACCACCGATTCTCCCTTTTTCGCGGAAATAGAACCTTTGCGTAGTATGCCGGAATCATCCAGGTAGTTGTGCGGCACGGAAAACTGCTCCGCCGCCTTCCACTTCATGCCTTTCAGGATCTCTCTGACAATGATCTGTCTGTTCCACTCGGCGTAGCGCTGGATAATCTGTACATCTTCCAGATAGGCTGCCTTGTTCTCTCCTTCCAGATAACTCATGTAATAGGGAACTTCCTTTCCCTGCTCTTTCAGGCTGGTATTGGCAAGTTTCGTGTAGTATTCCGCCACCTCCTCCCCTAAATGCCTGCTCCCGGTATGCACAACAAGATACAGGCTGCCATCATCACCCTTATCCAGTTCGATGAAATGGTTGCCGCCGCCAAGCGTACCAAGGCTCCTGTCTGCTTTCTGCCTGTTGATATGGCGGATACAATGGAGTCCTTCATAAGAAAACTCCTCCGCCATGTAATGAGGGGTCTGGCGAATGGTAAAACCAGATGGTACAAGCTCCCGGATCACCCTGTCTAACTTCTGGAACTCTGCATTATTTTTATTCAGTTTTACACAGGTCATGCCGCACCCGATATCGACTCCTAAGAGCTGCGGGATCACCTTATCCGTGACCGTCATGGAAAGTCCAATCGGCGCGATCTTACCCGGATGGATGTCCGGCATCATGCAGATCGTACTGCCCGCTGCAATTTCGTTATCACATATCATTTTTACCTGTGCCAGAGCGTAATCTTCTACATCATCTGTAAAAATCCTCGCATCGGCGTAAATGCCCTTTACTGTTTTCATAATCTTTCTTTTCCCTTTTTCTGTAAAAATGGGCGCAAAAAAAGCACCCCAAAGGTGCTGTGTCATACTTCCACCATCTATACAGTGCAGAATAATAGAAATTTCCAAGATCATTCTCGGCGCTTTCTATAGGCGCAGTAAAATAAGGCTATCTGTAAGACGCACGGAGTGACATACCTTTGATTGTCGGTTGCATCATTCTGTTCTGGATTGTTGTATTTTCCTGCATGGTAAGCCCTCCTTTTCTTTCTGGATCAATGGTTTATTTGTTCAACGGTTACATGCTAGCACAAGTAACTGAAATAATCAAGTCTTTCATTCACTCATTTTTATAGATGTCCTCTTACATAGTTACTTTTCACACCCACGTCAGGTTTAGGCACAATGCCGAATTTGAAAAAAATGTTATACACCACCAACAGGCAGAACGGGCAGAATTGTGGATAGGCTACTCCCCAGCCGCCATTCTGCCTGCTTTCTTTTCTTCCCTCACGTCTTTTTGTGTACCGGGGCTGTTTTTCAGCTGCTTTTCCCCTCCTGACTGACTCGCGGGCAGCTTTTCCATACCGTCACTTTTACCAGTCCCAAAAGTTATCCACATTCGTCCTTTCCGGCAGATTATGCGATACTTCCCTTAAAGGAAGGTGCGCTATGGAACAGCAGAGATTGCAGAAAGAGGCACAGAAAATACAGGAAGAACGTATAAAGCATCCATCCCGCACTACAGCAGGCCCCGCAGCTCTTCATGCACCTTCCCGTTGGATGCCACAACGCTGCTTCTACTCGAAAATCCCAGCGGTTCCCCCGCAAAGTCGGTCACCTGTCCGCCCGCCTCTTTCACCAAAAGCTGTCCTGCCGCAAAATCCCACGGACTTAAGCGCGGCTCAAAAAAGCCCCCTGTGCGCCCGCACGCCACATAGGCAAGATCCATGGCCGCCGTGCCCGTCCTGCGGATATCCTGCGCGCTGTCGAACACACGCCGAATCCTTTTAAAGTTTTCGTCTGCCAGTTCTCTGTCGTATGGCGAGGTTCCCACCGTTATGATTGTCTCGCGCAAAGCCTCGGCATCCGACACATGAATGGGCATTCCGTTCAGGAAACTGCCCTTTCCCCTCTGCGCGCAGTAGACATCCTCCCGAAAGGGGTCATAAATGATACCCAGCGCAGTCTCCCCCTTCTCATAAAGCGCCAGAGAGACAACGCTGTGCCGATAATCGTGAATCAGATTGGTTGTACCGTCAATGGGGTCGAGAATCCAGTAGGTATCACCGGACATCTCGTGCAGCCCCTCCTCCTCACCCAAAAACTGAATATCGGGGAAACGCCGCCCAAGCTCGCGGGCAAGAAAGCTCTGGATGTCCGTATCTACCTGTGTCACGTAGTCCGCACACCCCTTTGTCCTGATATGCCCTGCCCTCTCCCTGTTTTTCACAAAAGTTTTCGTCTCCTTCACCAGCGCAATAAGTTCCTGCAATTCCATTCGGGTTTCCTTCCTTTCCTCCTGCCGATGTCCACTGCCTCCTGCTTCCTCCCGTCTTCCCTCCCGCCTCCGGCTTTCGCGGGTTTACGGCGTAAAGTGCAGGCCGCCCGCACTGTACTGCATAATCTTTTGACGGATTTCCTCCGTCCTTCTCTTGTTGGCGCCATCTTTGTCGTACAGATCATCAAGCAGCAGGCCGATGTTTTTCTGCATCACCACCGTCGTGTGAACCATATTTTTCATGATGTCAATGGCATTTTTCGGATTATTCCTGATAAACTCCTCCAGATAGTCCTTTGTAATGCGCATCAGCAGAACGTCGTCAAAGGCAACCACCGTGTAGATGGCCGCCTGATCGGAGAGCACGCTCATCTCACCAAAGCACTTGGATTTAGAGTAAATGCCGATCAGATGCTCATCCCTTTCTCCATATCTTATGTAAACCTCTACTGATCCCGACACCACCTTGTACATCTCATCATAAGTCCCGCCCTCGCGCATGATGATGTCGCCCGCCTGAAATTTTTGCATCCTCGCGTTTTCCATGTTAGTATTTTCCATTTTTCCCCGCTCCCTTTTTATTCTACTGCGGCGCTGCTAACGGTCGTCATATCATGAGTCGTCAATTCATGATCGCCATCCGCCGCTCACCGAACGAGCAAGCTCATTCTTCCCGCTAACCGCCATGATTCCGCTTTGCAGAATCTCAAATCCGTGCGAAGAATGCCTGTTTTTGGCATTCTCCTACGCGAAACTTAGTGCTTCCAAGTCAGCTTGCTGACTTTGCGTCTCTGTCCTATGGCGGGACGTCTTTAGAAGCACGTTTCGCGTTTCTCACTCTAACGCCCATTATACCATATATCCCCGGAAGCTTCATATACATAATGCATTTTCAAAGAAACAGCAAATCGCTGTCACCTTTTTAGCGTGTCATCCGTATATAGCGTGAGAGAGAGTTGCTTTACAACTCCCTCTCACACAGAAGAATACCCAAAATACGGGCATTCTCCGCATTGATTTGAGTCACAGCAGGGCTGTGACATGGCGGTTAGGGTGAGAGCTCTCAGAAATCCGACGTCGGGGTTTACACTGCCGCAATTTTCTATAAAATAAACATGGAAAGGGGGAATCCGTCTTGAGCGAAAAGAACGAACCGGAAGTCGAACGTATCCTGCAAGCCTACGGCGACATGCTCTACCGCACGGCCTATGTGCTTCTGGGCAATCCCCATGACGTACAGGACGCTTTGCAGGAGACGCTGCTGCGCTATCTGGAAAAAGCGCCCGCATTTATGTCCTCTGCACACGAGAAAGCGTGGCTTCTGCGGGTCACCGCAAACTGCTGTAAAGACTGCCTGCGCTTCCGCAAACGACACACTTATATGGATCTGGAGCCGCTTCGGGAATGCCTTCCCGCCCAGGAACATCCGCACCTGCAGGAGCTGTATGCCCTGCCCGCCAAATGGAAGACTGTGCTCATGCTGTATTATTTCGAAGGCTACTCGGTGAAAGAAATCGGAGAAATTCTGGGCTTGTCGGAGAGCGCCGTCAAAAAACGGCTGCAGCGGGCAAGAGAAGCGCTGCGGCTGGAGATGGAAGAATAAAACAAGTGTCAAAAAATCACTAAATACAAGGAGGTCACATTATGAACAAAAAAAATATGATGCAGATAAAAGAAGCTCTTATCATGCCGTCCGGAATGGCGGACGCGATCGCAGAAAGCTGTACGGCACGCGGCGAACATTCCTGCCGCAATCATCTCATCCCGCTGCGTGCCCGCTCCAACGGCCGCCGCGTCCATTCCGCCCGGTACCGCAGGCTCTGCGCTGCTGCTGCCGCCGCCTTTTTCTGTATCTTCGCGGTCGGCTCCACATCTCTTGCCTACACTGTATATCAGGAGAAGCAGCTTGCCGTCTTTATGGATGCCGATCTGTCCCAAGCCGAGATTGACCACATAGGTCAAGAGCTTGCCAAAATCAGCGAGCTTTCTTCCTGCGAATCTCTCTCCGTGCGGTATGTCAGCGGCGACGAGGCGTGGGAAGAATTTAAGGCCGCTTACTTTACTGACGAAAACGGCGCGGAAATGACGGAACTGACCGCCGGCATTGAGGGAAATCCGCTGGCAGATTCCTTCAACTACCGTGTGAGCATCCGCATGACCGCCGACACGAAGGCTGTGCGGGAGCGTATTGCCGCCCTTCCCGGTGTGCGCAAAGTCACGACGGTGCGTGAGGCGGAAAAAACCGACGGCACAGAGAACTAAGGAAGCGCTGATTAAATCAGCACTTCCTTAGAGCCTCCGGCGGATGCACACGGATTTGCAAAGGAATGTGCCGCTTCGCGGCGCAAATCCGGTGCGGGAAACGCCTTAATCAGCGTTTCCCTAACCTCATCACTCATGCCGGTTTACGGTCCGTGAGAAATCGATCTCATGGGCCGTAAACCATTCACGCCCACGCCGGATTTCGCAGTAATTTACGATCCATTGGTGTGAATTGCAACGACATGATGCACACAAAATGCCAAAATACAGGTCTATCCTTCCCCTATCTCATCTATATCCGCCACCGGCTCCTTCAGCCCCTCAATTACAATCCCCCGCTTCTTCGCGTAATCCCAGAGCGCCGCATGGATGGCCTCCTCCGCCAGCAGGGAACAGTGTACCTTCACAGGCGGCAGGCCGTCCAGCGCCTCCATCACAGCCTTGTTCGTCACCTGCAAAGCCTCCTGCACCGTCTTTCCTTTCACCAGCTCGGTTGCCATACTGCTGGTCGCCACCGCGGCCCCGCAGCCGAAAGTCTTGAACTTCACATCGCGTATGACCCCCGCCTCGTCCACATCCAGATACATGCGCATAATGTCGCCGCACTTGGCGTTGCCCACGGTACCGACGCCGCTGGGATTCTCGATTTCCCCCATGTTGCGGGGATTGTTAAAATGATCCATCACTTTTTCGCTGTACATATTTCCTCCATGTCAGAGCAGTTTACTGATATGACACGCGATGAGAAATTCGCGTAGGCGGTTTCTCATCTGCGATCACCGACTTTGAGATGCTCTTTCTCAAAGTCACGATTGAAAAATAAGGTCATCAGACTTATTTTTCAATCTGTCCTCTCCTCATCGCGTCCTCATACAAAGGCGACATGTCCCGCAGCCGCCCTACGATCTCCTTGAGCGCCTCCACGGTCACGTCGATTTCCTCCTTCGTCGTCTCCGCAGAGAGCGTCAGCCTAAGCGACCCGTGCGCGATCTCATGGGGCAGGCCGATGGCGAGAAGCACATGGGACGGATCCAGCGCCCCCGAGGTGCACGCCGACCCGCTGGAGCCGCAGATGCCCCGCTGGTCTAATAGAATCAGCAAGGACTCTCCCTCTATGAAACGGAAGCAGAAATGGGCGTTGTTGGAGAGCCTTTCCTGTCTCGAACCGTTCAGTCTTGTATAGGGAATCTCCGCAAGCACCCTGTCAATCAAATAGTCCCGCAAAGCCGCTTCTCTGTCGCTCCGTTCCTGCATGGTTTCTCCCGCCAGAGCCGCCGCCTTCCCAAAGCCCACAATACCCGGTACATTCAGGGTGCCTGCTCTGCGGCCCCTCTCCTGCGCGCCGCCGTGAATGAGCGGACGAAGCCGCACATTTTCCCGGCAGTAAAGAATCCCCACACCCTTCGGTCCGTTCAGCTTATGACCGCTGGCGGAAAGCAGGTCAATGTGCATCTTCTCCATGTTTAGGGGCACATGCCCGTATGCCTGCACTGCATCCGTGTGAAAGAGGACACCCCGCTCATGGGCAATCTCTCCGATCCGCGCAATCGGCTCTATGGTGCCGATCTCGTTATTTGCCGCCATCAGGGAAATCAGTACGGTGTCCGGACGGACTGCCTTTTCCAAGGCTTCCGGTGAAATTTTCCCCTCCTCATCCACATCCAGATACGTCACCTCATATCCCTGCTTTTCCAGATACTGACAGGTGTGCAGTACCGCGTGGTGCTCGATTTTGCTTGTAATGATATGCCTCCCCTTGTCGGAAAGCCCCTCCGCCACGGCGCGGACTGCCCAATTGTCGGACTCGCTGCCCCCCGCCGTAAAGTAGATTTCATTCGGCTTTACGCCGATCAGATCCGCCGCCCGCTCTCTGGCGATCCCCACCGCCTTCTTCGCCTCCCCCGCGAAACCGTAAATCGCGGAAGGGTTCGCATAACATTCCCGGAAATAAGGCAGCATCTCCTGCAATACCTCCTCGGACACTCTGGTGGTCGCAGCGTTATCTAAATAAATTCTCTTATTCATCTCTCTGTTATCTCCACGCTTTCCTTTCATATATTTCCTATCTGTTTACTATTATATAAGATATTATAACAGGCCCGCAGAAAACTGCAAGCCTATTTCCTGTTATTTCCTTTATTTATATCTTCATCCAAAACCTTCAATTTAAACTTCTCTATATGCTCTATATGTTCTTCACGCTGCTTTTCCGCAAGCTGCGCCGTTTCAAGATCAGAGCGCTTCAAGTTTTTTTAATTTCGTCCGCATTGAAATAGTCAATCGGCGGCTTTAACAATTCGGTAAATGTACTCTTTCCCGAACCGTTGAGACCCGCAAACACGATAATTTCAGGCTTTTTCTGCAACACGCTCACTATAACGCCCCTTCCTCATCCGCTTGCCAATCTCTGTTCTTGTTCCGTCACTATTTTCCGGATAAATGGTCTGCTTCTCCCGGTCATAGTCACACCCTCTCCTCAAAAATAGCTTCTTTTATTTCATTATAATGCCCGGTAAAACATTTCGCAACCGCGCGAATCATCAACCGGTTTTTCCTCCCCAAAAACACAGGCCGGGCGGCTATCTGCACAGCCGCCCGTATCCTATCCCCTTTTACACTGAACCTCAGTGCTATAATGTTCGCAGAAGAAAACCCATGACCTTAAAGTCCGCTTTCTTAACTGCGGCATTACCTTGTAAATGTCCGATGCTTCCGAGAAAACCCGGAAACGCCGGTTTGCGAGTCGGGATGCCGCCATCCCGTCGGCTCTGTCCATGTGCGTATGCCACACGTCAGATCCCGTAATTGCCATCGCATGACAGCCATCCTGAAAATGGTACTGCCAATGTGGACCTCCCATTTGTAGTAATCATCATCGCATGTCAGCTATCCTGAAAATGACACCGTCAATGCGGGCAGACTGCATAGGCAACATTCGTCATTGCATGACAGTCATCCTGAAAATGGTTCTGCCAATGTGGGCCTCCCCATATGTAGTAATCATCGTCGCATGAAAACTGCCCTGAAAGTAAACTGTCAATATGAGCAGATCACATATGTAACGTTCGTCATCGCATGACAGCCATCCTGAAAACGGTACTGCCAATGTGAGCCTCCCATTTGTAGTAATCATCATCGCATGTCAGCTATCCTGAAAATGGCACCGTCAATGCGGACAAGTCGTATAAGTAGTCGTGCTGATCAAGTCACCCTGTATAACATAGCCACATTTACTGCATCTCTGCGCCTGAAAAACATTCACTTTACAGCTACCACCCGACAGCTTTATATGATATTCACCCCTGCCTGAAACAAAAGTATGATCACAATACGGTTCAACTCCCTCATCCTCCGCAATCGGATAGACATTTCCCTCTTCGTCGATAAACTGGTTATCATACAATATATCTATAATGGCATCTGACTCATCCAATTGTTCAAATTCCTGCAATGCTTCTCCTACCGCTCCTTCTGGAACAAATAGAAATGTATCGCTTTGCAGCGTTTCCTCTATCATCTCTTGCGAAACATCGGTTGACGCTTCCTCGTGAAACGAATCCCGATACGCAAACACCGTCATAGAGTTTGCAAAAGCCAATACCGCCACTAATGTCACTGCCGCAGTACGGTTCCACTTTTTCTTGTTCATTAAATTTTCCATCCTTTCCTTTATCTTTTGTGCGTTGTCTCCGAAACCGGCATTCCACCGCAGGGAGACATCTTCGTCTTTCTTCTCCCGCGCCTCCTCAATCATTAAGCGCAGATACTCCTCCACCTCCTCGTCCGTTGTGTTCTGCATCACGGTCTCATCACAGGAACACTCGCAGACCTGTTCAAAATCGCGGCGCAGCTTCCATACCAACGGATTCCACCAGTGCAGCATCGCCGCCAACTGCATGAGCATTTTCCAAAACGCATCCCTGCGTCTGATATGTACCAGCTCATGCCGTACAAGCAGTTCCGCCTCCCGGCTTGCTATTTCTCTCCCACAGACAATCACGGGACAGAAGAATCCGAAAGTCATGGTATATCCCTTGTCCGTCGCCTCGTAGAGAAACACGCGGCACCGGATTCCATATTGTTCTTTCAGTCCGTCGAGAAACGCTCTCTGCTCCGGCGTCATTACCCGCTCCGCGTATCCGGCTGCCAGCCTTACAAGCCGGATATACTCTACCACCTGCTTTGCCATCAGAATGCAGATGCCCGACAGCCACACAACGACCGCCGTTGTCTGCAGGATAGCGAAGATATTTACATGCATCGCCCCTTCGGCGTGCACGATATGATTTCTCCATGTCAGCGGCACCCTCGAAATCTCCAAGGCTCGCTCCGGCAGGAGATGCCGGAGCGCCGCTGCATAATATTTCTTCAAGTAAGGTAATGGAACCAGATAGTACAGAATCGCCACCCGGGCGAGCAGATCATAAAATCTTGCACAAATCTTTTTCTTTAGCAGACCTCTTACCAGCAGATAAACACCAGTCATCATGCTTCCTGAAAGAGACATGACCAGCAGGTATTCCATGACTCTTTCCTTTACTTTCTTTTCGTCAGTAATCCAAGCAGCTTCTCCGTCTCGCCTTCACTGATTGAGTTCCTCTTTACGAACGCCGCTACCAGATTACTCAGCTTCCCCCCGTACACTTGGTCGATCACTGTTTTCATCTGCATGTCGTTATATTCTTCCCGGCTGTACACGACTTCCACTATTCTGTTTTCACGTTTCACCAGTCCCTTACCCTCTAACCGGCTCAAAAAAGTATTGAGAGTCTGTCTTTTCCACTCCTTTCCATCCGCTTCAAATAGGGCAAGCAGTTGGGATTGCTTAATACCGCCTTCCTGATCCCAAAGCTTTTCCATAACCTCCATCTCCGCATCGGACACGTTATAAATTTTTTTCATGTATTTTAGTCCTTGTCTTTCCGACCCCGGTGACTAATCACCGTAGTCAATTTTAATATATAATTTTTTATTCCATCTGTCAACTTTATACTACAAATTAAGTTCAATTTATGCAGTAATTGCGTTTCCGGTATACAACTGGTAGTATTTTCCCCGCTCTTCAATCAACTGGTTGTGGGTACCCCTCTCAATAATGCGTCCCTGCTCCAACACCATAATGCAGTCGGAGTTCATGACCGTAGAGAGTCTGTGGGCAATCACAAAGGTAGTCCGGCCCTTCATCAGCTTATCCATACCATCCTGCACAATGCGCTCGGTGCGGGTGTCGATGGAGCTGGTCGCCTCATCCAGAATCAACACCGGCGGATCGGCTACAGCCGCCCGCGCGATCGCCAAAAGCTGCCGCTGCCCCTGGCTTAAGTTTGCGCCATCTCCGGAGAGCAAGGTATCGTAGCCTTCCGGCAGTCTCTTGATAAAGCTGTCCGCGTTGGCCAGCTTCGCCGCCGCGCGCACCTCCTCGTCGGTGGCATCCAGCTTTCCATAACGGATGTTCTCCATCACCGTCCCCGTAAAGAGGTGGGTATCCTGCAGCACGATTCCCAACGAACGGCGCAAATCCGCCTTCTTGATCTTATTGACATTGATGCCGTCATAGCGGATTTTTCCATCCTGAATGTCATAAAAGCGGTTAATCAGGTTGGTGATGGTTGTTTTGCCCGCGCCCGTGGAACCGACAAATGCAATCTTCTGTCCCGGCTCGGCATAGAGCTTCACATCGTGAAGCACCATCTTGTCGTCATTATACCCAAAATCCACCCCGTCAAAAACCACATCTCCCTTAAGTTCCACATAATCCACGGAATGATCCGCCTGATGCTCATGCCGCCACGCCCAGCGGCCCGTGCGTTCGGGCGTTTCCGTAAGCGTGCCGTTCTCCTCTTTCACGTTGACCAGCGTCACGTAACCGTTATCCACCTCCGGCGTCTCATCCAGCATTTTGAAAATGCGTTCCGCGCCCGCCATCGCCATGACAATGGAGTTGAACTGCTGGCTCACCTGGTTGATCGGCATGTTAAAGCTTCTGTTAAAGGTCAGAAAACTCGCCAGTTTTCCAAGCGTCAAACCCGTTGCGCCAAAGAGCGCCAGCGCGCCGCCTAAAATGGCACAGACCACATAACTGACATTGCCGAGCTGCTGATTCACAGGACCCACCACGTTGACCAGATAATTCGCCTTGTCCGCGCTCTCGAAAAGCGCGTCGTTTAAGCTCCGGAAGTCCTCGATATTCTTCTCTTCGTGATTGAATACCTTTACCACCTTCTGGCCGTTCATCATCTCCTCTATGAAGCCGTTGACCTTACCGAGATTGGTCTGCTGTTCCAAAAAATAACGGCCGCTCAAGCCCGCCACCTTCTTTGTCACTACCAGCATGACCGCCACCATGACAAGCGTCGCCACAGTCAGCGGTATACTTAATATTACCATACTAATCAGCACGCTGACAATAGTAATCGCGCTGTTAAACACCTGCGGCATACTCTGGCTGATCATCTGCCTTAACGTCTCCGTGTCATTCGTGTAGGTTGACATAATATCACCATGCACATGCGTGTCAAAATATTTGATCGGCAGCTTCTCCATATGGGAAAACAGATCGTCACGCACATTGCGCAGCGTTCCCTGCGTCACGTTAATCATAATGCGGTTCCACGCATAGGCCGAAACCACGCCGATCAGGTACAGACACGCCACCCTTGCAATCGCTCCCGCCAACGGCGAAAAATCGGGCACATCCTGCGTCAGCATGGGCGCGATATAATCGTCAATCAAGCTTTGGATAAACATGGTGCCCTGCACATTGGCAAGCACGCTCACTAATATCAGCACCGCCACGATCACCAGATGGGGGCCGTAGCTCTTCATCACATACCGCATCAGGCGCTTAAACACCTTCCCCGGATTCTCTATTCGTTTTCCACCCTGCATTCTTCTTCCATGTGGTCCCGGCATACTATTACCTCTCTTTCCATTATTGCGGAGTTTGTGGCTGTCATGCAGACACGAACTCCCACGCGAGACTTAGAACTTCTTTGCGAGACAGCCTTTGCTGCCGAGCAATTTAGAAGTTCTTCTCGCGTTGTTCATCGAAGTCGCCGCCGCCGTTCGTCTGCGACTCGTAAACTTCCCTGTAAATCTCGTTGTCGCGCAGCAGCTCCTCATGCGTCCCGAACCCGTGCACACACCCGTCGTCCATCACGATAATGCGATCCGCATTCATCACACTGGCCACGCGCTGGGCTATGATCAGCTTCGTGGTATCGGGAATCTCCTCCGCAAAAGCTTTTCTGATCTTCGCGTCTGTGGCCGTGTCCACCGCACTGGTAGAATCATCCAGAATCAGTACCTTCGGCTTCTTAAGAAGCGCCCGCGCGATGGTGAGCCGCTGTCTCTGGCCGCCGGAGACGTTAGTGCCGCCCTGTTCTATATACGTGTGATACCCTTCCGGCATCTTCTCGATAAACTCATCCGCACAGGCAAGCTTGCATACCCGTCTGCACTCCTCCTCCGAGGCGTTCGCATCGCCCCAGCGCAGGTTATCCAGGATTGTCCCCGAGAAAAGCACATTCTTCTGCAGAACTACCGCCACCTGGTTTCTCAGTGTCTCAATGTCATACTCCCTGACATCTCTGTCGCCTACCAGCACTGCACCGTCAGTCACGTCATAAAGGCGGCTGATTAAATTGACCAGACTGGTCTTCGCGCTGCCGGTGCCGCCGATGATGCCGATCGTCTCCCCGGCATGTATTTTCAGATTGATGTCGTGCAAAACCGCCTCACTGCTCTCTTTATGGTAGGAGAACCGCACATGCCGAAACTCGATGTCCCCGCTCGACACTTCATAAACGGGGTTGACCGGATTGGTCAGGTCGCTTTTCTCATTCAACACCTCGCAGATACGCTCCGCGCTGGCGATACTCATGCTCATCATCACGAAGATCATCGCCACCATCATCAGGCTCATCAAAATATTCATGCAGTATGTAAGCAGACTCATCAGCTCGCCGGTGGTCAGCGTATCCTGCACGATCTGCTTCGCACCCAGCCAGCTGATCAGCAGAATACAGCCGTAAACCGTAAACTGCATGACCGGCATATTTAGCACCACATGCTGCTCCGCTTTCCGGAAAATATCGTAGATGCCCTGACTGGCCTTCTTAAACTTCTTCGTCTCGTGCTCCTCCCTGACGTAAGCCTTGACCACACGGATCGCGCTCACGTTCTCCTGCACGGAGGCGTTCAGCTCATCGTATTTCGGGAATGCCTGCTTGAAATACTTCATCGCTCCCCGGATAATGAAAAACAGCACCACGGCAAGCAGCAGCACCGCCACCAGATAAACGGACGCCAGCCTTGCATTGATAAAAAATGCCATAGTCATCGCGCAGACCATACTGACCGGCGCGCGGAAGCAGATTCGCAGAATCATCTGGTACGCATTCTGCATGTTGGTCACATCCGTGGTCAGTCTGGTCACCAGCCCCGCCGTGCTGAACTTGTCAAGACTGGCGAAGGAAAAGGTCTGGATATTCTCAAACATGGCCTGCCGCAGATTCTTCGCGAAGCCCGTGGACGCTCTGGCACCGTATTTGCCGCCCATCACACCGCAGAAAAGCCCGCAGAAAGCCGCCGCAATCATCACCGCGCCCACCGCGTAGATGTGCTGCATATTGCCCGCCTCCACGCCGTCGTCGATGATGGACGCCATCAGAAACGGGATCAGCATCTCGAAGACGACTTCCAGTATCATAAAGATCGGCGTCATGACGGAAACCTTCTTATACTCCTTGATTTGTGCCGCAAGGGTTCTAATCATTGTCATTCCTCCTTCATGTTGTCTTTTTCTATTTTTCAACATTAAAAAATTAATGTCAACGACTTTCCAAACTTTTCATAAATTTTCACAAAATGTTCACACACAAACCTAAAATACCTCTTCTCATAAATGAAACAAAATCCGTCGACAGTTTTCATATTTTCCGTAAGCCAGGGCAAACTGTTTAGTAAAACAAAATTTCGGTTTGACCATTTTGCTTTTTAGCATTATAATATTTAAATCAACGATGTAAACCAAGAATCTGTTTTGGAGGATTTTATGATACTAAATTATAAATTTGAAAACTTTATGTCCTTCCGGGAAAATGTGGAATTTTCCATGCTGGCGCCCAAATCAAAGGTGAAAAACAGATTTCCCAATAATTATATTACTTCCGAAGCTGGTATTGATTTGTTAAAAACCGCTGTGATTGTTGGAGAAAACGCAGGCGGAAAATCAAATTTTGTAAGGAGCTTATTCTATTTACAGTCCTTTTTTGCAGGAACTGCAGAGCCAAAATTATATAGAAATATTTTAAACACCAATTACAGCAGTGGTTTTTGTCCCTTAAAAAATGACATCCCGCAATCCTTTGAACTTGAAATATTAATGGGAAAAAGCAGCTTATATCTTTATCAATTAAAACTAGATGTCGCAGGAATCGTAAAAGAAACATTTTCTTTTAAAAACCAAGCAAAAAATAAATATAGACAAATATTCACTTTGACAAGAAACCATTGTACAAAAAGCTGTAAAAAAGAAAAAGATTGTGCGGATTACAATAATTGTCATTTCCAAACTGCAACCGCCTATTCTTTGACAGTAGCAGAAACAGAACGCGAAATCAAAAGGCCTCTTGAAAAAGCCATAAATGCGGATAAAGCGACGGGATTGACAATAACCAAGCTTGCACTGTTGGGTAATGAACATGCTCTCGCTTTTACAGACTGGATCAAAAATGATTTATGCCCGGAAGCCAATATGATAAATTATGACCTCTATAAGTCTATGCGAAACGAGGAGGATGATTTACGTATTTTACATGATGAGAGATATTTAGATATCTTCCGGATGGTTGACTCCAGCATTATAGATTTCAATATTGATGCTGAAAAGCCATTTTCCAAAACAACGATAGTTCGGCAAAAAAAAGATGGCAGCACTTTTTCCAGAGAACTTGCGCAGGATTCCAGCGGCGTCCGGGAATTTTTTGCCTGGGCTGTGCAAATTTTTAAAGTAGTATACGAAAATAAGGTTGTCTTTGCAGACGAAATGGATCGCGTGCTGAACCCGGTTTTATCTGACAGAGTCATTTCCTTTATCTGCGGCAAAAAACACTACGGACAGTTTATTTTCACGACGCACAATGTTTTACATCTCGACTTAAAAAACTATATGAAGGAGCAGATTTACTTTATCACAAAGGATACGGAAACTTTAGATTCCGAATTGTATTCTTTAGCGGATTTTCCGGAAATACGGTATGAAACGACTAAAATATACGAATTTTACATGAAGGGTATTCTGGGAGGTACGGCTGTTGAGTAGAAAAGCGCGAGTAACACAAAAAATCTTCAAAGTTTTTTGTGAGGGAAGTACGGAACATAATTATATAAACGAAATGCGCCGGCAGAAAAAACTGACGATTACCTTGAAGCTTGTTAACATGGAAGGCGGCGGTTACCGCAATTTTTTGGAACAGGTGAAAACGGACGGTACCACAAACTGTCTGGCAAAATTTATCATTATTGACGGCGACCGGGCACTTGCGGAAGAGGGCGAGAAGAAAAATCTGCGGGAACTTTTAAACTACTGCATCCTGCAAAACAAAAACGGAAAAATTCCACATTTTCTGATTATCAACGACCCCGATTTTGAATACATTGCATGTATGCATACGCCAAAATATAAAGGGCAAAATACCGCGCAGTACCTAATTAAAGAATTGGGATATAAAAGTGTGGACGATTTTAAAGCGGACACAAAAATTTATCAGTTTCTTAATACAAACGGTAATTCATACGGGCATATGTTATCCTTGTTAAAAAAAGAAAACTGCTTTGTTATAAACAATTACTCAATCAACCGAAAGCTGTATGATATAAAAGTTTCCACTACATACGATTGGAAAATGCTGGGAAAAAAGGCTTCCAATATAAATGAATTTTTTGAAGTGGCAACCTATTTTAATCCATAAATATCTGCCCTTTTCCCATCACAGGAACATATAAAAGGAGGATCGTCCGCCCGGACGATCCTTCTTTTTCATGCCATAGCAGCATTCTTTCACTCTTTTGTCTTCTCCTTATTGTTCAAAATCTCGAACACAACCGCCGCCAAAAGTACGACGCCCTTAACCACCATCTGCCAGTTCGCGTCAATGCCCATCAGGCTCATTCCCAAGTTGATAACGCCGATCAGCGCCGCACCGATCACCATGCCGAACACCGTACCGGAACCGCCGTATGCGGACACGCCGCCCACTACGCAGGCGGAGATCGCGTCCATCTCGTAGTTGTTGCCGGCCGTCGCAGTCGCCGCCGACAGTCTTCCCATCGTCATCCATGCGCTGATTACGGTGAGAACCGCCATATTCAGATAAGCGAGGAAGAAAATCTTTTTTGTGTCGATACCGGAAAGTCTGGTCGCCTCCACGCTGCCGCCGATGGTGTAGAAGTAACGACCAATGGTCGTTTTGGAGGTGATAAAGTTATAAATCAGCAAGATTACCGCCACCCAAATCAGATTGTTCGGAATGCCGCCCGCCTGCGCCAGCTTATAGGCAAACAGCAGGATTACCGCGCAAACCAGAACGCAGCGCACAATCACGCCCGGCAGGCTCTCCGCCTCATATCCCTTTTTCACCTTATCGTTTCTGCTCTTTAACTGAAAAATTACAAACAGCACACAGGCGATCACGCCCACCAGAATACAGGTGATATTCAGTCCCTCGCCGCCGAACAAATCCGGCACGCTGCCTGTAAACAGCTTGATGAAGCCTTCCGGCATGGGCGCGATGGACGAGCCGCCGATTAACGCCGTACCCCAGCCGCGGAAGGCAAGATAACCTGCCAATGTGGCAATCCAGGGCGGAATGTTGATATACGCGATTAAGAAGCCTTCCACGACACCGTAAATCACGCCTGCGCCTATCATAAGCAGCATCGCCACAGGCACTGACATACCGCCGCGCACCATCATAATACCGCCGATGGTGCCGACAAAACAGACAAAGGAACCGACAGACAGGTCGATGTTACCCCCCGTCAGCATACACATCAGCATACCGGTCGCCAGCACAAACACATAGGAGTTCTGCGCGATCAGCGCCTGGAAACTGGATGCCGCAAACATCTGTCCCTTCGTCATCACCGAGAAGAAGATCACGATCAGGACAAGGACTATTTTCATAGTATGTTTTTTTAAAATATCCGCTGTTTTATTCATTTTCATCCCCTCCCTTATTTCTTCTCTCTCTTGGACAACACGTCAAACGCAACCGCTGCTAAGAGCACCAGTCCCTTGACCACCTTCTGGTAGTTCGCGTCGATTCCCATGATGCTCATACCCTGGTTGATCACGCCCATCAGCGTCGCGCCGATTACCACACCGGGCACCGTGCCGACGCCGCCGTAAGCCGAAGCGCCGCCGATAAAGCAGGCGCCGATGGCATCCATCTCATAGCCCTGCCCGTAGGTGGGCTGTGCCGTGGTCAATCTCGCGATCGTCAGAATGCCCGCGAAAGCCGCCAAAAGTCCCATATTCACATAGGCGATGAAATACACTTTCTTCGTATTGATACCTGAAAGCCTGGTCGCCTTCTCATTGCCTCCCACTGCATACAGATAACGGCCGATCCGGGTCTTTGTGGTCAGGTACCCGTAAAACAGAAGTACCAGAAGGATCCAGATCAACGCTGTGGGAATGCCCTTATGAGAAGCCAGCTTATAAGATACCCACAAAATCACGGCACTGATCAGCGCCAGCTTGATAACCGTGCTTGCAAGGGGCGCCGTCTCGTAACCCTTGCTCTTATTGTTGATGCGGCCCTTTAACTGTACCGCCACCAAAATCACAACCGCAATACATCCGGCCACCATACAGGTCATGTTAAGCCCCTCGCCGCTCCCGAGAAAATCAGGCACATAACAGTCTGCACCGCCGCCGAACACTCTGATAAAAGTCTCACTCTTCAGGGAAACCGTCATACCCTGCAGCACCACATTGGACAACCCTCGAAACGCATACATACCCGCCAGCGTCGCGATAAAAGGCGGTACCTTCACATAGGCGATCCAGAAGCCCTGCCACATACCGATCAAAACGCCGATGATAAGCATGGTGAACGCTGCCGCCCAGATATTCACGCCCTTATCCATCATCATGCCGCCGACCGCGCCCGCGAAGCAGACCACGGAACCGACCGAAAGGTCGATGTTGCCGCCTGTCAGGATACACAACAGCATACCGGTCGCAAGCACAAACACATAAGCGTTCTGTGAAATCAGGTTATTGATATTCTGCGGAAAAAGAATCTTGCCCTCCGTCGTTATACTGAAGAAAATCACCACCAGAGCAAGGGCGATAATCATGGTATATTTTCTTAAAATCGCCATAACATTCGTCTTTTCCATGTCCTTACGCCCCCTTTCCCGAGCTTACGATGATGGACATAATCCGCTCCTGAGAAGCCTCCTCTGAGGAGAGCTCCCCTGCAATCCGGCCCTCGTTCATCACATAAATTCTGTCGCTCATGCCGAGCACCTCCGGCAGCTCCGAGGAAATCATGATAACCGATTTTCCCGCCGCCACCAGATCATTGATGATGCAGTAAATCTCGTACTTGGCGCCCACGTCGATGCCTCTCGTCGGCTCATCCAGAATCAGCACATCGGGATCCGTAAACATCCACTTCGCCAACAGTACCTTCTGCTGGTTGCCGCCGGAAAGATTCCCCACATTCTGCTCCACGGTAGGACACTTGGTTTTCAGCTTTCCGCGGTACTCCTCCGCCACCTGATACTCCTTATCCTTGTCGATGATCTTGTGGGGGCTGATGCTGTCCAGATTGGCCAGCGTCGTATTAATCTTGATCGGATTGGTAAGTACAAGGCCGTTGCCTTTGCGATCCTCCGTCACATAAGCCAGCTTATTTTTGATCGCCTGCTTGATTGTCTTTAAGTGTACTTCTTTTCCATCCAAGTAAAGCTGCCCGCTGATGTTCGTGCCGTAGGACTGTCCGAAAATACTCATGGCAAGCTCGGTACGCCCCGCGCCCATCAGACCGGAAATGCCTACCACCTCGCCTTTTCTCACCTTAATAGAAACGTTGTCGCACACCTTCCTCTCCGGGTAGAGCGGATGATGTACCGTCCAGTTCTTCACTTCCATATTTACGTCGCCGATCTTTATACCGTGACGCTTCGGGAAACGGTCGGTCAGCTCACGGCCTACCATGCCCTGAATAATTCTATCCTCTGAAATCTCCGTGGTGTGCTTATCCATCGTCTCAATGGTGGAGCCGTCGCGGATGACCGTAATCTTATCCGCCACATAAGCAACCTCGTTCAACTTATGAGATATAATAATCGATGTCATGCCCTCTTTCTTAAACTTTAACATAAGATCGAGCAGCGCCTGTGAATCCGTCTCGTTCAGCGAAGATGTGGGCTCATCCAGAATCAGAAGCTTCGCGTGCTTCGCCATCGCCTTGGCGATCTCCACAAGCTGCTGCTTACCCGTACCGATATCCTTGACCAGCACCCGGGATGACTCTGAAAGACCTACCATCTTCAAATACTTGTCGGCTTCCCCGTAAGTCTCGTTCCAGTCAATGGCCGCGCTCTTTCCGCGCTCGTTGCCCAGAAACATATTCTCTCCGATAGACATATACGGAATCAATGCCAACTCCTGATGAATGATGACGATTCCCTTCTCCTCGGAGTCCTTAATCTTACCAAACTTACACACTTCACCGTTATAGATGATGTCGCCCTCATATGTACCATAGGGATAAATGCCGCTCAACACATTCATCAGCGTGGACTTGCCCGCGCCGTTCTCCCCGACCAGCGCGTGGATTTCACCCTCCTCCACCTTCAGATTCACGTTGTCGAGCGCCTTGACACCGGGAAACGTTTTGGTAATATTTTTCATTTCCAGTAGAATCTTAGCCAAATTGTCTTCCTCCCAACATAGTTTCTTGTAGCCTACCCACTTCTCTACCTCTTTTAAAATCGGCAGGCGGGAAATCCTGCCTGCCGGTCTTATTTGATTATATCATATTTCATGCAGAGAATACACGCTTTTTGCATTCTCTCATGTGAGGCTTTCTCAGCCCGCGGAGAATGCGTTTTTTGCATTCTCCCGTGCGAAACTTAGTGTTTCTTGACGAAGCGCCCTCTGGCGCTGAGTCTTAGAAACTCTTTTCGCACTGTTACTGGAGATCTGCATCCGTGTAGTACCCGGAGTCGATCAGCAGCTCTTTGTAGTTGTTCGCATCAGCGAATACAGGATCGCAGAGGAAAGAAGGAATCACGCCTGTGCCGTTGTCGTAAGTCGTGGTATCATTTACCTCTACCTCTTCGCCGCTCAGGATCTGACCAACCATCTTAACAACCTGAGATGCCAGTGTACGGGTATCCTTGAATACGGACATGGACTGTTTGCCCGCGATCATGTTCTTTACGTTAGCGATATCGCAGTCCTGACCGGTAACGATCGGGTAATCGCCTGTGTAGTTTGCTGCCAGAGCGTTCTGCACACCGAGAGAGGTGGAGTCGTTGGAGCAAAGGCAGATGTCAAGCTTTGTGCCGTCCGCATAGTTGGAAGAAAGGATGTTCTCCATTCTGGACTGTGCAGTCTCGGTAGACCACTTCGGTGTACCTACGGTCGCGAAATCTACCTGACCCGAAGGGATCACGATCTTGCCCGCATCGATGTAAGGCTGTAAGGTGTCCATAGCGCCGTTGTAGAAGAAAGGCGCGTTGTTGTCGCCGGGATCGCCCGCGGTAATCTCCATGTTGAAAGGACCGTCCGCGTTGTCCAGATCAAGAGCGTCAACAATATACTGTCCCTGCGTTACACCTACCTTATAGTTGTCAAAGGTAGCGTAATAATTAATGGCATCGGTATTCATGATCAGACGGTCATATGCGATAACCGGAATACCCGCGCTCTTTGCACCCTCGAGAACGGTAGAAAGAGAATTTGCCTCGATGGCAGCGATTACCAGTACGGAGCAGCCGCCGTTGATCATGTTCTCAATCTGGGAAGCCTGAGTCGCCTCATCGTTGGAAGCGTACTGCAGGTCTACCTCGTAGCCTGCTGCCTCGAGCTCTGCCTGCATGTTGGAACCGTCCTGATTCCATCTCTGCAGATCCTTGGTGGGCATGGACACGCCTACCTTATTGCCTGTCGGAGCTGCCGCATCTGCTGCGGGAGCCTCTTCCTCTGCTGCCGGAGCCTCAGCCGCAGGAGCCTCTTCCTCTGCTGCCGGAGCCTCAGCTGCAGGCTCGGATGTCGCTGCAGGAGCTGCCTCACCGCCGCCGCAGCCAACCAGCGCTGCCGCAAGCATAGAAGTTGCAAGTACCATGCTTAATACTTTTCTTTTCATGTTTCAGTTTTCCTCCCTTTTCTTAATGATAAAAGATTGTACGATTTTTATCGCAACTTCAATATACCACAAAGAAAGCAGGAATAATTTATGACTTTCTGTACATTTTCACCATATCGGACTATTATTCGGAAATTGTACTAGCACATTTTTGCAATTTCTTTTCTTCTCTCGCAACAAAATGCTATTCCGGCATCTGCCCCGGCACATTCAGATATACGTCCTCCTTCAGATGAAAACCGCTGTCGATAATCACTTCGTCGATATTGTCACGGTTCACGCTGATCGGCTCCAGCCCGATATATGGCACTTTGTATGCCCCGCTGTCAAGCAGGGTCACATCCTCTCCCGTGATCTTCCCGCCCTTCGCCAGCTTCACCGCTTCCTCCGCCGCCCGGGTCGCCAGACGCTCCACCGGCTTGTAGACCGTCATCACCTGCGTACCCTCGACAATCCGCTGACATGCCGCCAGATCCGCATCCTGCCCTACCACAAGCATATTGCCCGCCTGCCTCGTCTCCGCCAGCGCGCGCACGGCCTGCGTCGCCAGATCGTCATTGCCGCACATGATGGCATCCGCCCCGGCTACCTTGTCGGGATTTTCGTAAATGTAATCCGACGCCTCCTCAGCCCGCCAGTTGTCCGCGTGAATGGAATCCAGAATAGGAACCCGGTGTTTGGACATCACGCCCCTGAAACCGCTCTCCACAAGAGGCACATTATTATCCGTGGGAGAGCCGCCGATCATAATCACCCGCTTGTCCTCGTTGATGCCCGCACCAAGGAGCGCATACGCCATCATCTCCCCCACCTTCTCATTGTCAAAGGAAATATACAGATCCACGTCCGCGTCGTCGATCAGCCGGTCGTAGGAGACCACCTTGATCCCCGCGTCCTTCGCCCGGGCCACCGACTCCCGCAGGGAGGCCGGGTCGATGGCAATAATCACGATCACGTCCATCCCCTTCTGGATGAAATAGTCGATCTGCTTTTTCTGCTCCTCCACCACGCCGCCCGCATTCTGCACGTTGACCTCCGCCCCAAGCTCCTTGGCCACGGAGACGAACACATCCCTGTCCCTCTGCCATCTCTCAATGACAAAGGAATCGAAGCTCAACCCGATCTGGATTTTTTCTTTCTCTCCGGCGTCGTCCTCCCTGCCGCTTTCGGTTTTCCCGCAGCCGCAGAGGGCAAGCAGCAAACTCAGCGCTGCGGCCAGATACACAATTCGTCTTTTTCCCATGATTCTAACCTTTCGAGCTATCAAAGCTGCTTATATTCCGTCGGCGTCACACCCACATTTTTCTTGAAGGAACGGCTGAAATAATTGGGATCCGCATACCCTACCATGGCGCAGATTTCCTTCATCGAATACTCCGTCGTGGTCAGCAGCTCCTTCGCCTTCTCCATGCGGATCTTGGTCAGATACTCCACAAAGCCCTCGCCCACATCCTCCTTAAAGATCTTGCTGAAATAGTAGGGGCTGATGTTGACCGCCTGGGACACCTCGTCAAGAGAAATGTCCCTGCTGTAATTGTTCTGCATATATGCCTTCGCCGTCTCCACAGCGCCCATGGATTTCTCGGACGCTTTTGTGCTGACGTTGCGTCCCGCCGTCTCCATCTTTTCCAAAAACCATTTTTTTATTGAGGTTATATTATCCATTTCCATAACCGTCGGCAGATAATCCGCCCGATCACGGAATTCATAGGTCATACCGCCGGAATTATAGGCGATGTACTCCGCATAAAGAACAAACTCTAACACTTTTAAGCGGATATTCATCAGGTAATCGCCGTGCATCTGCGCAATCAGGTCAAAGTACGTTTCCGCCGTAGCCACGGCATGTTCCGCGTCCCCGCTTTTCACCTCCGCAAAGAGCTTCTTCTCCAGATCGACAGGATAGGCTTCCTCATGGGCGCAGCCGATGGGCAGGTCATCCACATGGGCCACGCTGCCGTTGGTCATAATCAGGGCGTTGGTCGCTTCCTTATAAGCCTCTCTCGCCTCCTCCAGCGGCGCGATAGCGCTGATGCCGATACGAAAACTGATCTGCGTCCGCTTTTTCAGCTCCCTGACAAGCTCTCTTGATTTCTCAATCAGGGCGATCCGCTCCTCGTAGGACATCTGCGTCTCCTCACAGGGCACCAGCCCCGGCAGTTTGTTTGCCATGGACATCCCCAGAATTATTCCCGGATAAGCCTCCTTTAAGTACTCCCGGAGCAGCTCCGCGTACTGCTGCATTTTCACGCTGCTGCCCACCGCGTTGGTCATGTGGTTCCCCTCCTGCGTATCCCCGCAGACCACCGCAAGAATATAGGCATAATTCTGGTCGATTCCCAAAAGCTGCTTATAATTCTCGATGTCCTCCGTGAAATGCTCCTGAAAGAGCAGGTTATAGAGAAGGCCGCTCTCTATAATGGGCATCACGTTCTCAAGCTTCTCCCGGATCAACAGGTCGTTGCTCCGTTTGCTCCGCTCTCTGTCGATCTGCTCCATGGCTTTCCCCAGCGCCGCAATAATCCTCGTTTTTTCCATGGGCTTGGTAATGTATTCCAAAACGCCAAGCTTAATGGCTTCCTTCGCATAGTCAAACTTGTCGTAGGCGCTCATCACGATAAAGACCACATTTGTGTTCGTCTCCCGAATCTCCCGCATGGCCTCAATCCCGTTGATGCCGGGCATCTGGATATCCATAATGGCAATGTCCGGGCGAAAATTTTCCGCAAGCTCGATCACGCTTCTCCCGGTCTTCGCAAATTCGATGGCACACTGATCGCCAAACTCCTTTTCTATAATAAATTTCAGGGAATCAATCACAATCCCCTCGTCGTCCGCCAGCATAATCTTGTAGTGGCTCATCTTGTTTCATCCTTTCCTTTTCCCGTGTCTTTCCTGCCCATCCCCTCAGGCCTGCGAGCCGTTACAGGTAAATGCACACTTCCGTCCCCAGGCCCTCGCCCTCGCTCTTCACGGTCATCACGTTCTCATTGCCCGTAAAAAGCCGCATACGGGAAATCACGTTGTCCATGCCGACGCCGTTGCCGCCCGCCGCCATATCCGCCTCCCTGTATGTGCCGCTCAACACCTTCTCGATGGTCTCCGCGCTCATACCCGCGCCGTTGTCCTTCACACTGATACAAACCCGCCCGTCCTTTTCATAGAGAGACAAAAGGATCACGCCTTTATCTCCCATCTCCCGTATGCCGTGATTGACGCTGTTTTCCACGATGGGCTGCAGGATCATGCCCGGCATTTCCATCCAAAGGAGGGACTCGTCGATACGTTTTTCATAGTGAATGTCCCCTGCAAACCGCACGTTCAGGATATAGATGTAGGAATCCACCATCTCCACCTCCTCGGCCACGGTCACCGTCTCCTCGCTTTTCTTCATATTATATCTGTAAAACATGGCTACCCTCTGAACATAATCATAGGTTCTGTCCGCCCCTTCCATCATGGCAAGCTGTGCGCCCGCATTTAAGGTATTAAACAGAAAATGTGGGTTAATCTGGGCCTGCAGATATTTCAGCCTCGCGTCTTTCAGGTGCCCTTCCATCAGAAGCTCCCGCTCCTTTAAGGCCCGCTCCGCCTCCATGCTCTCCCTGATCCGCTCGATGTATCTGCCGATGCTGACCACCATGGAATTGAAGGCCCCTGTCACCACGCCCACCTCGTCCTGCGACTCCACCGGCAGCAGGTCGATCTCAAAGTTGCCCCTCGCCACCTCATCCGCCTGACTCGACAGCTTTTTTAACGGCCGAATCAGCGCGCCCACAAAGCTGATGATAATGCAGACGTTGCTGACCATAACCAGCACGATGGCTATGACGGACACCGCCTCAAAAAGTCGGAAACGCTGCTGCAATTCGCTGTAGCGTTCGGAATTGCTTCTAAACTGCTCCATATTCAGGTTGGAAATATAGGTGTCAATATAGCCGTACATTCTGGCGGCGTTCTCGTAGTGCAGGCGGTATTTTTCCACATTCCGCCCGCGCTTGGCCTCGATGGTCTGCGCCACCTCCTCCAGATAGCGCTCGGTCATATGCCTGATGTTGCGCTCCATCCGGTCAAAAGAATTTCCCGTAACCTCCTCGTTCAATTCCGCCGCCATATTCCTGCACAAAGCTTCACTTCGGTAATATTTTTCCAGCGAATCGCTGGTCTTCACGTTCAGATAAGCCGTCATATCATCCTGAAGCGTATTTACGGCGTCGGAAAACTGGTTCAGATGGCGGTTATCCTGATATACCATATCAAGCCTGCCGGACATGCTGTTGATGCCGATAATCAGAAAAATATTTACCATCACCACCAGGAGATTTGTCCCGATATAGATGCTGCTGATTTTAAACTGCAGGGAAAAGCCCCGTATTTTATTCCACATTTTCCGGCTCCTCTCCCCGCAGATACCCGTCCACATTATCTCTGGTAATCAGGCTGATATCCGCCGTAAAATACTGGCTGGTGTACCCCAGGTCATGGTACTCCTGCAGGGCGTCGATACAGAAACCGCCCATCTGCGACGTGTCTATATCCACGGTGGCATAAATGACGCCTCTGTCAATGGCATTGAGAATCGTGTTGGAAACATAGTGGCCCAAAATGCTGACCGCCCCCACCTTATTGTAG
>VSNH01000030.1 GCA_009774215.1 Lachnospiraceae bacterium | reverse complement strand
TTTTTATTATGGTGACCCGCTCCCCCTGACGGTTACCTCTGAGTCGGCGCCGACCATCCCGTTGTCGAGTATGGAACAGGCGGAGAAGAGAACCCTGACGGCGACGGAACAGGCGGGGAAGAGAGGCCCGGCGGCGAGGATGGAACGGGAGAAGAAGAGAATCCCGACGGCGACGGAACAGGCGAGGAAGAGAACTCCGGCGGCGGGGAGGAAGCAGGCGGAGAAGAAAACCCCGGCGGGGAAGAAAGTGAAAGCGGCGGAATAGAAGACGGCGGGGAAAGGATAGCGCAGGAACGGGGAGCGGGGGCTGACACGGCGTCCGCTGACGACACGCCGCTGCGGGAAACATTTTGGGACAGAATGACGAATGCGGTGATATCGTGGCTGGCGGGTATTCTGTCGCCTTTCAAGGTGGAGGCTGCGGAAGGCGATACGCAGGAAGCGGAAGACCGCGTACCGCGTTCGGATATGACAGAAAACGGCGAAACGCAAAGCGGCAGCGCTTCTTCCGAGGAGGAGCCTGTCTTCATAGAGGTGACATGGGAGAGCACGCCGGCGTACGACGGCGAAATACGGGGAAGCTATGTCTTTACGCCCATCCTGCCGGAGACGTATGCGCTGGCGGAGGATGTCAGTCTGCCGGAAATCAGAGTGAGCGTGGGCGCAGACTGCGGCCACGGCATCGTGGCGGCGGGGGAAGACTGTCCGGTATGCGGGCTGCAGGAGGAGATCGACGCCCTGCCGGATGCAGAGGAAGTGGAAGATGCGCTTTTGGGAATGACTGCAGGGACGTCAAATATGAGCATGGAGGAGATCGACGCGCTCTATGAGCGGCTCTGTACCCTCTCGGACACCTACGACGGTTTTCCCGGGGAGTGGCAGGAGATGGTGGATGCAGAAAGGCTGTTCGCGCTGCTTGCGCTCTTTTCAGGGGAAGACATGATGATGACAACGGCGGGCGGGAAGGATGTGCTGATTTTCTCGACTGGGTTTCACAAGTACAAATCTAGTCTGCTTCTGACAAATGCGGAGGACTTGGCCAAGCTCTTTTCGGACGCAGGGTATGGCACACAGATTAAGGCTGGCAAAGATGAAAAGCATTTGTCCGCAGACGATATGAACGGCATCGGGCTTCTGATTTTGTATTATCCATTGATTGCCCTGAATGACAGGGACATCTCTCTGATGAGGGAATTCCTTGCGGGCGGCGGTCGGATTGTTATGATGGGGGAACATGGAGGCTACTCTCCCATAGAAAATAATATCCTATCGGAAGCGGCGGAAAAGTTGGGCGCTACTTTTCGGATTGAGAACGAAAACATTAGCAAGGGTTGCCGTATTGCCAAGGGGTCAGCCGGTATGCCTGAGAATGCTTTGACACAGGATGTAAAGGAGGGCCTTTACTATAATGTTGTTGCGCCGATTAGCTACAGTGGAAGTGCGGAGCCGGTACTTTTGGTTGACGGGAAGGCGTGGATGGTGGATCAGGCGGCAGATAAGGGAAGAATTACGGCGATTGGCGATATCAACTGTCTGGATCCCATGTCTAGCAGAACTGATAGTAAGTGGGAAGGATCCGCACAGGAGACGGCGGACACGAAGGCGTGGGTTTTAAGGTGGCTGCTGGATGCCAGAGAAAATCAGAAGACGGTGCAGGAAGGGAGGAATCCGAATCTGGGATTTGGCGGCAGCCCGGCCGTCAGCGTGGATGCGAAGGAACATGTGGCGGTGATGGGTGACTACAGCTTTACCGGAACCTACAGCGTCTCCGACCTGTCATCGGCTGATGCTATCGATGAAACTACAATCGGCACGGACGATGTGACCGTAACAGACGAAAATGGAGAAAGGCTGTTGATCAACAGGGCGCAGATTGTCTCCGGGCTGGGCACGAAGAAGCTGACGGTGCGCTACACGGTGGAGGCGCAGCAGAGCGGTTATTTCACGCCGGGGAAATACACCATCAGTATCAATAATGCCGCCGTGGCGGACAAGGCGGGGAAACAGATATGCGACGAACCGCAGGCGGCTGTCTTTCAGGTGATTGTTTCTCCCACGCAGATTACAGGCCCTGACAATATCGTGATACCGCAGGGAGGGACAGGCAATCTTTCCGTGGCGGTGTCCTCCACGGACGGGAAAAGCTATACCTGGCAGTACCAGTGGTATCAGAAAAAGAACGGCGTTTATGAAACGGTGCCGGGAGCCACCCGTGCCGTATACGCGCTGCCTGCTGCGGTGACCGGCGTTCCGGGCGAGTATACCTATCGGTGTGAGGTGTGGGCGGTCGGGCATCCGGAGTTTCGGATTCCCTCGGAGGATGCGCTTGTGACAGTGGAGAAGGGGATTGCCATAGACACACCGGCTGCCACGGAGATTAGCGGGAAGGACTGCGATTACACCTTGTCCGCCATGCTTCTGGAGGCGGGCAGCGAGCGGATTACGGAGACCGGCTTCGTGTGGGGCATTATGGGCAGCCCGACCCTGTCTTTAAACGGTGGCAGCGCCAAAACGGCGTCCCCTGTGACGGCGGCGAATCGGAAGATATCCGTTACCGCCAGCGGATTGACTAAGACGGTCACTTACTACGGGCGCGCCTATGTGAAGACGGTGGGAGGAAACGTGGTTTACAGCAATGCCGTCTCCTTTGGCAAGACCGGCAATCTGGGACAGTTTTCCGTGACAAATAACGGGGACAATACCTTCACCGTGAAGCTCACGGACGGCGTGGGAGAGCAGATGGTGTTTTACCGCACGGTGAACGGCTCCGCCGTGGGTGGAACTCACTTTACCCACAAGGCGGGGATGCTGACCTTTAACGGCAGCGGCAGCCAGACCGTCACCGTAACGGAAAAAGGGGGGACAAGTGCTTATGGCGGGAAAACGGCTACGGCTTACGCCAATGCCGACAGGACATATTCGCTGGAAATTTACCGTCCCATGGGCGGGGCGACGATTTTGGCGGGGACGGCGACAAGGACGATGGAGAAGAACAGCTCCTATGTGGTGGGCAGGGATGTCTATCAGGAGAAGAAGAGAAGCTTTTCCACAAGCCGTGTTAGGTATGTTGTAGACAGAAGCGGTACAAAAGACCATCAGGTGTTTTACTCCAATAACAGAGGCTACAACACAGCTCATCCTGATAATGATGGCTGTTATAAGAACTTTCATGTCCAGAGAACGATTGAGGCATGGGAGGACAAAGTGAATGCCTATGTCAAGGCGACAGCGGACGGGTATTATTATCGGCTAAGATTTACGGGCCAAGAAGATGAGGATGGATATGAGCATATCTGGATTGCAGACCATGCGCCGAACAGTTTTAACAGTGGAAATGAATATAAAGGTCCGGTTAGTCTTGAGGACAGCAATGCCGGATCGGCAAAATATACTGCCAGATGGGAAACGGAAAATGGAAAAGAGATGACAGTGACTGTCCCGGGGACAAGTGAAAGAAGTTATGTAAGTAATTTTAATACACAGGTGCGAAGTGGCGCCGTAGAGGGTGATTATCTGGTCTTTGGTACGCATGACGAGGCAAATATATGGTTTGCGTCGACAGGAGCAAAGGAAGACATATGGCATATGAATTCGTATAATGACTGGACGAAGATTAAGGACGAGACGGAACCCCGTCTTCTTGGCATCGCGCCAATGGCGCAGACCGCTTACGCCATCGGCGACAACATCACCATCGCGCTTGTCTTTGACGAGATCGTGGATGTGAAAAATTCTACGCTTGGCAGTGTGAAGATTAAGACCAATGTGACAAGCGACTTAAGCTACAGCGGCGGCGGGGACACCAACGTGCTGTACTTTACGGGAAAGGTGACCACGGAATTTAAGGGCGGCGAGATTCAGCTTAATGGCATCACCGGCGCTTCCTATATCAAGGATATGTGCGACACCGCCGGAACGCAAAATCCGAATAAGACCGGCTCCACGCCGATCACCACTACGGGTACGAATGCGCCGAAGATCACCCTCACCAACAACGGCGTGGCCGACGGCGCAGCGAGCGCACAGATTGCCGCGCAGAATGCGGATCTGCTCCAGTACTGTTTTACACAGGATGCCAATATGCCTGCGGCGGGATGGATGAAGGCGGGCAGCTTAAACTGTACGGTGACAAACCCTGCGCAGACGGCCGGGACGTATTATCTGCACGTCATGGCGATCAACAGGGCCACAGGCGAGGCGGCCTATGAAAAGACTTCCTTCACGGTGACACAAGAAGACCAGGAGGAACAGGAGCAGAAGCTCATCCTGACTGCCGATACGGATAACAGTCAGTGGGCGAGAAACCGCACGATCTTATTGGAGAAAGGGGGGAGCGGCTCCCTGAGCCTGAAGGTGAGAAAGCCGGACGGGACGACTCAGACCGTAACGGGGAACAGCTACACTGCCACCGCAAACGGCGCGTATACCTTTATGTTGTCAAACGGTGTGAAGACGGTGAAGCAGGAAGTGACCGTGTCAAAAATTGACCGCACGAATCCGAAGGTGACGGTGAGTGCGATCCCGACCGCGTGGCAGGCGTCGGCTCCGACAGTCACCATAAGCGGCACGGACACGAATGGCAGCGGGATCGCCAGCTTACAGTACAAGTGGGTGACTGCAAAGGACGCGTATCCCACAAGCGGCCTAACATCTCTTGGGAAAACCGGCGTCAGTGTCAGCGGCATGGTGGGGTACTCTGGTTTGACTGATGGGGTCAACTATCTCTATTACAAGGCGGTGGACGGTGTGGGCAACACGGTGCAGGGGTACAGCAGCGCCCTGCGTCTGGATCGGATCACACCCACGATCACACTGGGGGCGGCGCAGGTGGACGGGCCAAATGCCGTCTTTTCCGTGACGGTCACCTACGGCCCGTCCGCAGGCAGGACGGGCTGTCAGAAGCAGGGAGAGGACGCTTCCTGGTCAGTGCGGGGAAATTCCTCATTTTCAAGCGGGACGGGGAAATATACTTTTAAAGCCGCTCATGGCGTCAATGAGTCGGGGATCTATACGTTTACCGCCACTTCCGGCGCGGGAAAGACAGCGGCGAAGACTGCGCCGGGGATTCATCAGGTGACGCTTGACGCTGGGGAGGGCGTATTCCAGAGTGATCTGCCGGGGGAAGGGGAGGAGCTGCCCCATACCGATACCTGGCTTGTGGTGAGCGGCGGTAAGATTGTGGAACCTGTATACAGCGCGCCGGTCAGGGAGCACTACACGGTGGAAGGCTGGTACACCGATGCCGACCGCACGAATGCCTACGATTTCAATACGGCAGTGACGGCGGATAAAATTCTCTATGCGAAATGGGCGCCGGAAATTTACGAGGTGAACTATGAGAAAAACGGCGGAACGATAGCTGATGAGACTGCTTTTCGGAAATATACATACAGCAAGGGACTGATTCTGCCAACGGCGGAGCAGATCACAAGGACAGGTTATGCCTTTGACGGCTGGTACACGGACGAGGAATTTGCGGACGACACGATGGTTACAGAAATTACGGAGACGGACGCAGACGACAAGACTTTCTACGCGAAGTGGACAGCGAACGAGTATACCGTCACATACGATTATCAGGACGCAACGGGAGGCGACAGTACCAGGACGAAGCAGGTGACCTACGACGCCGCTTACGGTGATCTGCCTGTCCCGGAGAAGACGGGATATTCCTTTAAAGGCTGGTACACGCAGACGCTCGGTAAGGGCGACAAAGTTCTGGACACCACAAAGATGACGGTGGCGCAGGATCACAACCTGTACGCATACTGGGTGGACGATATCAAACCTGATGCGCCCGTATTGCAGGAAGATGTGACGCTGCCGGAAGGATGGACGCATACGCAGAAGACGATTCCGCTTACCCTTCACGACGGTGTGGGTGTGACGGAGCTGTGGGTGAGCGTGGATGATTCGGACAATTACACGCAGGTGAGCGGTTTTACCGGGCAGCCCGGCAATGACAGTTACGATTATGTTTATGAGGGCGTGCAGGAGGGAAGCCATACTTACCGCTTCAAGGCGAAGGATGAAGCGGGCAATGAATCGGAGCCTGGCGGACCGTTTACGGTGAAGCTGGACACCACAGAGGCTGCGCTTACCGTGACGGGCCCGAACGTGTGTGCGGAGAAAAAGACGGGCATTACTTTTACGGCGCAGTCCGGCAGCTTTGGCGTAAGCGGCGGCGCGCTGTCAGTAAAAAAGGACGGGCTGTCAGTCACGGAAACAGAGCTTGCGGGCAGTACGGCAGCCGGCGTCCTGTCGGCGGATTATACAGTCAAAGAGAAGGGAACCTATCATTTTTACAGCCGCACCAACGCGAACAAAGCGGACGGCGGGGCGGTAAAAGAGACCCGGTATGTGCATCAGGTGACCTTTGACAGCGATGGAGGCAGCGCGGTGGAACCCCGGCTTGTGTGGACTTCCTGTGCCACAGGAAACGACGCGGGTGACAGCGCAGAAGGGACAGCCGAGTGTAAGGTGGAAAAGCCTGCCGACCCGACGAGGAAGGGGTATCACTTCGACGGCTGGTATGCGGACAAGGCGTGTCAGAATGCCTTTGATTTTGATACGCAGCTTTATAAAGATACCACAGTGTATGCGGGCTGGACGCAGGATTCCGTGCCGGAGATTACGGCGCAGTTGTCGGCGGAAAGTGCAGAGAGCGGGTGGCATACGGAAAAACCGCAGATTACCTTGCGCTATGCCGATGTCAAGGGCGTTACACAGATTTTGGTTTCTGTGGACGGCGGGGATTATGAGACGCTTGCGAATTTTGAGGGCGGCAGTGCGGCACAGCTTCCCACGTCCGGGACGGACACATATACTAAGCTGCTGCCGGGAGATCATACCTATGCCTTCAAGGTGGTAAACACGACGGGTTTAACGGCGGAGACGAAACCGGTCCGCGTGAAACTGGATACGGTGAAGCCGGTGCTGGGAGACGTCTCCTACAATGAGGGTTATGTAAACCTGTGGGATTGGATTATCCGTAAGGAAAGCCTGATTTTAAGCATACCGGTGACGGAGGCAGAGAGCGGACTTGCGAAGGTGACTTACACACTGACGCCCGGCAGTATGCAGAGTGCGGGGACGGTCACGAAAGAGGCGAAGATCGAGAAGAAAGAGACGGACGCAGGGACGGTTTATACGGCGGTGATTGCCATTGCCCCGGATTACAAGGGTGTGATCGGGGATATACAGGCGGTGGATAAGGCCGGAAACATATCGGAGACAAAGGCCGCCTACGCCAACGGCATCGGGGTGATCGTGGAAAGCGAAAAACCTGTGATCGTCGTGAAGGCGGACCGTCTGCCCACGGATGGGCAGGCAGGTGCAAAGCCGGAAGGAGAAGAGCCCTCCACAGCCTATTACGAGACTGCGCCGGAGCTTCTGGTTAAGGTGCAGGACGGCACGCCGGCGGCTTCCGGTATAAAAGAAGTGAAGTGGCAGATTGGAAACGGCGCCGAACATACCGTGCCGGAAGACTTTACGGCTGCCCTGAAAACGGAGTGCAGTTTCCGGATCGACGGGTTGAACGGGCTTTCCGGTATGGTGCAGGTGAAGATAACCGCGGTTGACAATGCAGGAAACAGTGAGAGTGAAACGGTGACGATCAAGATCAAAGGAAAGGAGCAGACGCCGGATGCAGCCCCCGATTACCCCGGGGAAAAGCTGACGGGGCTTTTGCAAAACACAGAGTATCTGATCAGACTGCCGGACGGGACGGAGATTTCCCAAAATGCGGATGCCGAAGGTCATATCAGCATAGAGGATGACTGGTTTGGTGGGACAATCTCTATTATAAAGAAGGGCGATGGCGTTAATACCGAGGACAGCGATCCTCAGAGCCTTGTGCTGGCGGCACGTCCTGCTGCGCCAAGCCTCGGAAAGAGCGATGAGACGATAAAAGGAAAGAAGGACGGAAAAGTTACGGGACTGACAACGGCTATGGAGTACAGTACGGACGGCGGCAGGACGTGGACGGCGGCTGCGGGTGATCTCACAGATGTACCTGCGGGAAAATACCTTGTACGGTTGTATGCAACTCCGACTGCGCCCCGGGGAAAGACGGCGGAGGCAGTGGTCGGCGAGGGCAGAACCCTCACGGTGACCTTTGATGCGCAGGGAGGCAGCAGCGTTTCTCCGGTGACCGGCTTGTCGTGGCGGGTGACGGTTGCGAAGCCAGCCGACCCGGAAAAGGCGGATGTGGTCTTTGCGGGATGGTTTAAAGAGGTATCCTGCACGAACCGTTGGCATTTTGCGGCGGAGGACGCGGCGGACCGGGTGGAGGCGGATACCACCCTCTATGCAAAGTGGCTGCCAAAGGCCGAGACGCCGGCGGCAGTGATCGCTTATCGCACGGAAACCCTGACAGGGCTTACACCGGGCGCGGTGTATCTGATTGACGGAATGGAGCTTACCGCTTCGGCGGACGGTTCCGTGCCGATTGACGGAAAGTGGTTTGGAAAAACGATCTCTATTATCAAGAAAGGAGACGGGACAGATACGGGCGACAGCAATCCCCAGCTTCTGCCTGTGCCGAAGCGCCCGGCTGGGCCGGAAAAGGTGAAGCCGAAGGCGGAGAGCAAAAAGAACGGAAACAACGGAAAACTGACGCAGACGGACACAACCATGCAGTATCGGAAAGTGGGCAGTGCGGAGTGGATTTCTGTTACAGGGGAAGAAGTCACGGATCTGGAACCGGGTGAGTATGAGCTGCGCTATGTGGCGGCGGACACGGCGTTCGCGTCGGAGATCGTCGTAAAGACGGTCAAAAAATACAGCCCGCCGAAGGGTGACGGAGACAAGAAGAATGAGAACGATGGAGGAACGGGAGACGTGGGCGTTAATCCCGGCGGAGATGGCACAGGCGGCGAACAGCCCGGGGATACGACCCAGGGCGACGGCAAAAGGCCGGGTGATACAGATCCGGGCAGCGGCAGGAAGCCGGGCGACGGGACGAACCCGGAAGGCGGCAGGAACCCGGGCGGTGGAACAGCCCCGGAGGGAGGCGGGAAGCCGGGCAACGGTACAGCCCCGGAAGGCGGCATAAAACCGGGTGACGGCAGGAACCCAGACGGCGGTACAAAGCCGGGCGGCGGTAAAGAACCCGGGGACGGCACAGCGCCGGAACATACCGTGGAGGACGGCAGAATTGTGCCCGTACCGGGAAAAGCCGGCGGCACTGATGAAAGTGGTAGTACAGACGGCGGCACAGGCGGCAACGACGCGGGTAATGACGGAGCCGGTACAGCCGGAAATGGCATGGGCAGTGACGGAGACGGCACAGGCGGCGGAAACGAAGATGGTACAGGAGATGGAGCGGATGGTGGTGAGAGCTGGGCAGAAGCGCATCCCTATGCGGTCGGCAAGATCAGGGAGACTTTGACCATCCCTGTGGATGCGGGCGCAGTCATCGTGACCGTCAACAACGTGGACGAGACGTTATGTACCGCGCAGGCGGCGGACGCCGTGGCGGTGGCGAACGCGGTTCTGAAAGAGGAGGAGATCGGACGGGTATCGCAGGGGGAAACCATTGAAATCCGCATTGACGTGGAGCGTATCGACGATAAGGTGAGCGAACAGGAGAAATCTGCAATCGAGCAGGAAGTCGGGGATGCACGGAAAGAGGCGCCCGGTCTGACGGTGGGCATGTACGTGGATATTTCCATGTTCTTACGTCAGGGCAAAGGAGAGTGGAGCGCGGTACACAGAACCGAAGAGCCGGTGGAAATCGTGATAGATATGCCGGAGGCACTGCAGGAACTTTCTGCGGACTTTTACATCATCCGGGCACACGAGGGAGAATGCACCATGTTAAAGGATCTGGACGACGCGGCACAGACCATTACCATTGAGACGGAGCGTTTCTCCACCTACGCCATTGCGTACCAGCCTGCGGACAAGGCGGCAGGGCGGTGCAGCCTGTGCCATATCTGCCCGACGTTCCTTGGCATCTGCTATTTTATCTGGTTGCTACTGATTGCGGCAGCGGTGATTCTGGTGATCGTCATTTTGCTGTACAGGAAAAAGAATGATGGGGAGCGCCGTAAGGAGGGGCAGTCGTAAAAGACAGAGACCGCGATGAAAAAGGCTGCGGAATAAAAAGGTAAGAGAAAGATTTCATAAAAGATCCCGGGGAGGAACAGTGATAAAGTTTCTCACCGGGGGTTTGTGCCATGGCGTTAATTTTTTGGCATCGCGACATTTTGGCGAGGGCGGCAGCGCTTTCCGTGGAAGATCGGCAGACAGGCTTTACGGATATAATGAAGATTGCACTGGAGATAGCGTAGAAAGAAAGCAGGTGGGCAGATGAAAAAGTGGAAAAAGGTGATGACGGCAGTCCTGATGGCAGGTATGCTTGCAGGCTGCGGCGTGGCTGAAAAAGATGATTCGGTTTACAGAGTGTCCATGGTGGCGGGAACGGGCGGTATAAATGACCAGTCCTTCAATCAGGTGTCATGGGAGGGGCTGCAGAGTTTCGGGGCGCACACGGGGGCGGACGTGAGGGTGTTAGAGTCCAAGCAGGCATCAGACTACCTGACCAATATCGACAGGGCGACGGACACTTACAGCGATCTCGTGTGGGCGCTGGGCTACTCGCAGGCGGACGCCATGCTGACCATCGCAAAAATGAATCCCGATATCAATTTTGTCATCGTGGACTATGCCTTTGACGAGAGCCCGCAAAACTGTACGGGCGTCGTATTCCGGGCGCAGGAATCGTCCTTTCTGGTGGGGTACATAGCGGGGCTGACCACGAAAACCGATAAAGTGGGCTACGTGGGACCGATGAAGAGTTTTTTGAACGACCAGTTCCAGTATGGATACATGGGCGGCGTGGCATATGCGGGACATGTGCTGGGGCGTCAGATCGAGGTGCAGTCGCAGTTTACGGAGAGCTATACCGACGCGGCGAAGGCGAAGGCGATTTCCAACAAGATGTACTCCAACGGCTGTGACATTATTTTCCATTCGGCGGGAGGCGCGGGCTACGGTGTGATCGAGTCGGCAAAGGAGAACGGAAAACTTGTCATAGGCGTGGACACGGATCAGTCTTATCTGGCACCGGAAAACGTGCTGACTTCCGGCATGAAGAACACAAACATTGCGGTGGAACTTGTGTCTACCATGGCGATGGAGGGTGAGAAGATCGGCGGCAACACCTATAGTTACGGGCTGAAGGAGGGATGCGTGGGTATTCCCGAGGTGAATAAGCTCATGGATCCGGCGGTCTATGAACAGGCGATGGCGCTGCAGCAGATGATTATCGACGAGGAACTGACCCCTCCGGTATCGGAGGAGACATACCAATCCTTTGTGGAAGGGCTGGGGAAATAGGAGAGAAGGACATATGGAAATAAGAAAAGACTATGCGGTTCAAATGCATGATATCACGATAAAATTCGGCTCCTATACGGCATTGGACCGGGTGCAGCTTGATGTGAAGAAAGGCTCTATCCATGCGGTTTTGGGAGAGAACGGCGCGGGCAAGACCACGCTGATGAACATTTTATACGGGCTGTATCAAGCGAACGGGGGAGACATTTATCTGTACGGGGAAAAAGTGGAGATGAAAAATCCCAATGTGGCGATCGCCCACGGGATCGGCATGGTGCATCAGCATTTCATGCTGGTGGACAATTTCACGGTGACGCAGAACATCATTCTCGGGCAGGAGACAACGAGGGCGGGGGGCGTGGTGGATCTGAAGAAAGCCCGGGAAGAAGTCATGGGAATCGTGAAAAAATACGGGCTTGAGGTGGATCCGGATGCGTACATTTCTGATATATCCGTCGGTATGCAGCAGAGGGTGGAAATCCTGAAGGCGCTGTACCGGGGCGTAGATATCCTGATTCTGGACGAACCTACGGCGGTGCTGACCCCGCAGGAGATCGGCGATCTGATCGACATCATGCACAAGCTGGTGGACGACGGGAAAACCATTATCATCATCACCCACAAGCTCAAGGAGATCAAGGCGTCCGCGAACTACTGCAGCATCATTCGCAGGGGAAAGTACATCGACACGGTGGAGGTTTCCAAGGTGTCGCAGGAAGAACTGGCGGATATGATGGTGGGGCATCGTGTGAAACTGGTGGTGGATAAGGAAGAGGCGAAGCCCGGCGACGTGGTGTTCGAGGTAGACGGGCTGTCGGCGAAGGACAACAGAGGTGTGTATGTGCTCAAGAACCTGTCCATGCAGGTGAGACGCGGGGAGATCTTCGGCATCGCCGGGATCGACGGCAATGGGCAGAAGGAGCTGGTGGAGGCAATCACCAATCTGATCCGTGTGGAGAGCGGAACGATCCGCATAAACGGAAAGAACATAGAGAACAGAACCACAAGGGAAACCATGGACGCCGGCATTTCCACCATCCATGAGGATCGCCAGAAGCGCGGGCTTGTGCTGGATTTCTCGGTGGAGGACAATGCGGTGCTGGATACCTACATGAAGGAGCCGTTTTCCAGGAAGACCATTTTAAACAGAAAAGAAATCCGTAAATTTGCCTCCGGCCTTTTGAAAGATTATGATGTGCGTCCCGATTCCTGCGAGGAGCTGGCGATCAGAGGACTTTCCGGCGGCAACCAGCAGAAGGTGATTATCGGCAGGGAGATCGCCAACAACCCGGATCTTTTGATCGCGGTGCAGCCTACCAGAGGACTTGACGTGGGAGCCATCGAGTATGTGCACAAGATGCTTGTCAGGGAGCGGGATAAGGGCAAGGCAGTTCTTCTCATCTCTCTGGAGTTAGACGAAGTGATGAACGTTTCCGATACCATCGGGGTCATTTACGACGGCGCCATCCGCTGCATCTTTAAGCAGGGAGAGGTAGACGAGAGGACGATCGGATTAATTATGGCAGGAGGAACATTAGATGGAAAAAACAGTTAAATTTTTCAAGAAACCGATTACCGCCACCCTGATTGCCATATTCTGCGGATTTCTGGTGGCTACGGTAATTCTGGCGGTTTCGGGATACAATCCCTTTGAGGCGTTTGGCGCGCTGTTGGGCGGTATATTCGGGAGACCGAAGTATGTCTCCAACGTGATCATTAAGAGCACGCCCATCATTTTGACGGGTGTCAGCGTTGCCTTTGCCTACAAGATGGGGCTTTTTAACATCGGTGCGGAGGGACAGTTCATCGTGGGCGCGGTGGCGGCAAACGTGGTGGGAATCGTCTGTGATTTTTCGGCTGTCATCGAGGTGCCGCTGGTGCTTCTCGCCGGTGTGGCGGCAGGCGCGCTCTACGGCGGGATCGCCGGATGGCTGAAGGCAAAGTACAATATCAACGAAGTCATTGTAGGTATCATGTTAAACTGGATGGCGCTCTATTTTTCCAACTTTGTGTGCAACATGGAGCGGTTCCACAAGCCGGAATCGGACGGCGCTTATGCGATCCATGAATCGGGATTCATCTCCTTTTTCACAAACTGGAAAACCACGGAAGCGGCGGCGGAATTTGTGCAGGCGCATCTCGTCATCGGCGATATCCTGCGGACGGATGCAAACGCGGGTATCCTGATCGCCATAGCCCTGACCTTTGCAGTCTCCTTCCTGCTCTACAAGACCACGAAGGGATACGAGCTTCGCGCTGTGGGAAGCAACAGGGACGCGGCGGAGTTCGCGGGCATCAACGTGGGGAAAAACATGGTGCAGACCATGCTGATCGCGGGCGCACTGTCCGGCATAGCGGCGGCGATCGCCATAGCGGGCAACAATCCCCACGGGATTACCCAGCTCTCCGCGTTTGAGTCCAACGGTCTGAACGGACTCTCCGTGGCATTCATAGCGGGCGGCTCCCCCATTGGCTGCATTTTTGCGGGGCTCCTGTTCGGCGCGCTTCTGTACGGCGGACAGTCTATCCAGTATGTGGTAGGCGCGCCCTCGGAGATCATCAGCATTCTGATCGGCACCATCGTATTTTTGATCGCGCTCAAGGATATGGTGCCCGTATTTATTGATAAAATGGGGAAAAGAGGTGTAAAATGATGATAAATACAATTACGTTGTTACTCGGTGTCACGCTGCTGTATTCCACGCCTATGATCTTCGGCGCGCTGGGCGGTGTGCTGTCGGAGCGCTCCGGCGTCATCAACATCGGCATAGAAGGCATGATGACCTTCGGCGCATTCGCCGGTGCCGCGGCGGGATACTACAGCGGCAACCCATGGATCGGCGTGCTGTGCGCGGCGCTTGCAGGCGGGGTTCTCGCGCTGCTTCACGCGGTGGCGGCGATCACCTGTCAGGCGGACCAGACCATAAGCGGTGTGGCGATCAACCTGCTCGGCCCGGCGCTTGCGGTTTTCTTTTGCCGCCTTGCCTTTGACGGATCGACCATGTCCTATCCTGTGGCGAACAAACTGCCAAAGATATTCGGGAGCGGCGCGGAAGGCATCTGGGCAAACCTGAATGTGGATGTTATGGTGGTGGTGGCATTGCTGTTCGCGGTTGCCATGTGGTTTGTGCTTTACCGCACGAAATGGGGGATGCGGATTCTGGCGGTGGGCGAGAATCCCGCGGCGGCGGATACGCTCGGCATCAACGTGTACAAAACCCGCTATGCCTGTGTGATTTTGTCCGGCATTCTGGCAGGAATCGGCGGCGCCACGGTAACGCTTGGCATTGTGGCGCAGTTTACCCAGACTTCCATCGCCGGACAGGGATTTATCGCGCTGGCGGCGGTAATTTTCGGTAAGTGGAAACCCATGGGCGCATACCGTGCCTGCCTGATCTTCGGATTTTCACAGGCGCTGACTGTGGTGCTTGGCGGCGGTGCGATCGCTGTTCCCACGGAGATTCTGGCGATGCTGCCTTATGTGCTGACCATTGTGATTTTGATTCTCTTCGTCGGCAAGTCCGTTGCGCCCAAGGCGGACGGCGTGCCCTATGTGAAGGGGAGAAGGTAAGAACAGAAATGGAGGAAAAATGAGCAGATATGAGCAGATATAAGAGAATAGTTACCATTGTGATTGGTTCGCTGGGCGTGGGCGCGCTGCGGGACGCGGCGGCATACGGTGATGCGGGGACGGTGTGCTGGAAATCGTTCTGGACTATACCACGCCACAGTACCGCGACTGCTCGGTCGGGCGGTATCTGTACGGTGCGCTGGGCGGGCAGGGTGTTACAAAGATGTCATTCCCGGATGCGCCTGAGGGGCATGTGGACTACCTGAGACGCGCCGGGTTCGTGGAGGAGAACGGCGTTTACGAGCGGAGGATCTGAGGGAGCAGAACGGAAAATGAATGGAAGCCCCCGGAACACAGGTAAAGTTCCGGGGGCTTCCTTAGGGGAGGATAAGTATTTCTTATCTTTTGCTCAGTATCATTGTTACCCATTTTACAGGCTTTATACACTTTCCTAAAAAGTTTTACAACTTTTTTACAACTTTTCAATTTAGCCTCGATATGGTAGAAATTCTATGGAGAGAACAATTATGCTTTTTGGTGAATAAAGCCTTGCCAGTATTTGTGCAAGGCTTTATCAGACCGAACTATTAAAATATCTTTTTTTTGGTTTACATAATTATGTGCGCAAAAGCGAAATAATAATCATTGAAGTTTGCAGGAAGTAAGTTATAAAACGGAGATGAATAAGGGGTAGAGCCTGTTTAACGCCGCTTTGATGTATGATGGAAAATATGATTGGAAAGATAGATGCAGTGATCCTCGTTTGATGAGAAGTTATTTGAACAGCTATCTTATATCATACATAAAAAAGCGATATATTTTTTGATACCATCTATATTATAGTAAGGAAGGTGAAATACCTTGGCTTGCAGAGCAGAAACTATTCTCATATGGCTTTTGCGAACTCCTCTATGGCAACGATGACGGTTTTTAGATATATTAAGCAAAAGCATACATTTTCGCTCTGCATATCATTTTATGTTCCTTTCGATCACCTTTCTCCTATTGAAAAAATGTTTGTTTAAAGAAAAAGCAGCCTTGCCTTAGGGCTGCTTTTTCTTATGAGCGGAATATTTTTTAATGAGATTTTTTTCTGATTTCTTTTTGCTCCAACTGTAACCCGCACATTTCGTTGATCAGGTTGTAGTCGATACCAGCATCGATCCAACGGCATAAATCCCTGTGCAGGATATAATATTGCTTGTTGTTTACATCATGGAAAAGCGTCATAGGGCTTTTGATGGAATATCCATGCAGATTCATAAATTTTTCTATTTCAGTAGAAGAAGGGATTGTCAGGTAAAATGCAAGCTGAAGATAAAACTCAGCTTTAACTGGCAAATCTCCTTTTATATACCGTTTCCAGTTCTTTCTGTCTATACCCTTGCCCTGCAGGTAGTTGCTTGCAAGGATTTTTTCATAGCCGCGAAAAGAAAAGCAGTCAGTATGATTAAACCTGTTTCTATTTTTGGTAGGGTCATATATATTGTCAAATGTTGTTGTCAGATACTTGATTTTTTCGGAGGTATTCAGGTTCCTCAGCTTTTCATTGTCAATGACCTTTATGCCGTTTAACGGTAGGGAGGTAAAATCATATGTCGCATAGCATTTGCTGCGGGCAGCGGCAAGTTCAGCAATCCTGCTAATATAGACCATTCTATGTTTTTCGACATCGGTTACGAGTGGGATACTCCATAAATTTCCTGTAGAAGAAGGGTCTTTATATAAATTTTTGTACAAATCTTTATAATGCTGCAGTGCATTACACCTGCTGCTCGCAATCCTGCTGTTTTTATGGTTGATGTTCTGCGGTTTTGTATGTCCTACCATATAGGCATAGACAGGCATTACATCCCTTTTATGTATTTCCTGTATAGAGGGACCAGCGACGTCCATTACAACCCTGTCAAGCGGATTGCGGGAATCTACACTGATCCATATGCCGTCAAAGGTAAAAGGCATAGAAGAGTAGCGGTAGGCTTCCCTTGCCGTTGCAAATTCTTCCTGTTCCATGATGCCTGAACCAGCAAACTCATCTATTGTATTCTGAAATACTTCAAAATCTCCGTTAATCAGCGAATCAAAGACAGAAGTATTCAGTGTTTCAATTTCGTCATATAGTTGCTTGTATGATAGTTTGTCTTTCATTATGTAGGGTTCCTTTCTGGCATAAAGAGCGGCGTATTATCCTAAACAGATTATAGCAGTTATGGAAAGGGAAGAAAAGAAGAAACAGCTATGGTAACGGATAAATGAACAATCTGCCTGCTGGGAACAAACAGATTAAAATCTGAATACCAGATATTTCTATTTTGTCTTATGGGAAAGTTATATTTCTATTTGCTGAATCTAAAATTGCATAAGAAATATTTGGAACTGAGTTGGCAGTATGTAATGGGAGGAGAAATAGATAATGAAAAATGGAAAATTTATAGAAGGAACGCTGATTAAAGGAAAAGACTTAAAAGGTTATACCTTATGTAAAATCCTTACAGAAGATATGGTAATGCAAGGATTCCAGTATAAGATGGGTATGAACGAAGATGTGAAACCATTGGCTACAGTAGGGAATTGTAAGGCAGGACTGTATTTTGGTTTAATAAAAGATGTTTGCGGGTATCTTCGATACGGAAATAAATTGGCACTGATAGATATTCCTGATGAAGAAGATGTTTATGTAGATGATAACAAATTTCGCGCACACAGGCTGGATATTAAAAAAATTATGCATCTTGATGAAGTGACAACATGGATGTATTTGTGTAGAAATGTGGCAGATGATAGAAATGCATTCTATTATGCTGTAGAAAACGGATATTTAGATGTAGTAAAATATCTGCACGAAAATGGAGCAGATATAATGGCTTATGATAACTTGGCAGTCAGACTGGCAATAGAGAAAGGTCATCTTGAAGTGGTAAAATATCTCCATAAAAACGGGGCAGATATAATGAGGACAGATATAATTTCTATCAGATATGCCACAATAAATGGTCATCTGGAAACAGTAAAATATCTGTATGAGAATAGCACAAATATCAAAAAGTATAACAATGATGTAGTCATATGTGCAGCAGAAAATGGACATTTGAAAGTGGTAGAATATCTGCATAAACAGGGGGCAAATATAATGGGATATGACAACTTGGCAGTTAAATTAGCAGCCGAAAACGGATATTTAGAAGTAGTAGAATATTTGCATAAAAACGGAGCAGATATAACAGCACAGAATAATGCTGCAGTTCGGTGGGCATCTGAGAGTGGACATTTGGAAGTAGTGAAATACCTGTATGAAAATGGAGCGGATATAACAGCAGATAATGATTATGCAGTCAGATGGGCAGCAAAAAATGGACATTTGGATATAGTAAAGTACTTGCAGGCAAATAGGTAATATATGATAGGGACTGGAGAAATCTGGTTCCTTTTTATCGTTTGTGTACTTTCAGGATAAACAGAAAAAACTGCCTGCGGAGTGCAGACAGTTTGATGAAATGCAAATTTCTGAGGTCATAGATTGGTAACACACGCTTATAAATTATACTTTTCTTTTAACGGGTAGTAGATGTAATCTACATGGATATCATCCCAGTTTTGTCTTGGAATCCTCATATTCTGGAAAAAGCTGTCCCGTTTGGTGAGACCTGATTTTTCCTGTCGGGAATAATCGTAACCTTGCACATTTTCTTTATCCCGTAAAGAAAGAATCCTGTCAGCATCGGACATATACACCTGTAGGGTTATCTGTGGGAAAAATCCAAGATACCTTTCCAACATGAGATAGATGCAGATGATGTTCTCATAGATCTTCTTGAGATACATATTGTTGCATTTATCGAAAGCGCCGATGGTGATATTTTTCCCTGTTGGTTTCCCGATGAAGAAGAATCCTGCGGCTGTCATATTGAAAAGGGAATAGTAGTTTCTCCTGTATTCCTTTGGGGAAGAAATCAGGTCTTTTTCACGCTCCAGCTTTTCCTTTATGTCAATATAATCAGAATAATCATCGTTAATCTTATATCCAAGAAAATTACGTTGATGGTGGTACAGGTCTGCGGTGATCTTATAGTAATCATTCATAAAATCAGATACACGGGGAAAACCAGAGGCGATAAGCTCCTTGTCTTTGATAGGAAACTTTTCATAAAGGTTTCCGTATAGCTGATAGACTGACATCTGGTTCTCTGTTGTAAAAACGGAGATGCAATAGTCTGTTAAGAAATTCAGCAGATCCTGTAAGGTCAGTTCCATGCCAAGCTGTTCCATCAGCGGAACAGCCTGTCTTATGAGGAATTCAGTCCTGTAAATATTGTGCCAGATCTTCCTGTTATTCAGTTTGACAGAGCAGGAATCCCTTGTGCTGCATTCGTGGTACATGGCAAGCGGGAACTTGGTCATGATATAAAGGCAGGTCTTTGTATCAGTAGCCTGTTTTTTGATCAACAGGCCATTGGAGAGCAGATCAGCAAACATATCATTTGCCTTATGCTCGCCTATCTGGTAGAAAATCCTTAAAAGCGTAACTGCCTGCTTTCTCAGCATAAATCCGCCTCCGAGGTAGAAGAGTATATTTAATATGGGAATATTCCTGTTAAAGCATTCTTCCTTTGCCAGCCTGCTTTTGGTTCTGGCAGAAACATTTTCGTTCCTGTACATATGTGATTTCACACTCCTTTTTATCTGTTGGTAAGTCCTTAAAAGGCTTACCTTACATCATAGATAAAAGGGGTGGATTGATAATGGGGCAGACAGATAGAGGATTGCAGGATAAAATACGATATTGGAAGAAGGATATAATAAAAGCCCCTCGGATGAGGGGCAGTGAGATAAGAATAACTGTTAAACTGTCTGCTTTCCAAACATTTCAAAATATTCCTGTGCCTTTTGAAGTGATACATTCAGCTTATTTTGGAGCCTTTGCAGAATATCGTTTTCCGAAAGCCCAAAATCAAAACCTGTTTCAATAATACCTTTTGCTTCGCCGTCTTTTTCAATTTCATCAAATAAAGTACACATGGTAACATCTCCTTTCATGGATAATGCGTTGTAATCGATCTTACGGTTTGTTGCGCCTGCAACGGTCATGACTACTGTTTTGTCCACATTATGTTCTAGTGCATATTTTATGACTTTTTCCTTTGCTTCATTCTTTGTAATGCTTTTGTCTAACACTACTTTCAGCATATCAAAAAATGCGATATTGGTCATGTTATGGAATATCAGGTTGTTTTGTCTTGCTTCCACAAGAAGCATTTTGTAATCGTTGACAAAGAGTTTCATCCTATCAGGAATGTTTAACATCCCATGAAGGGTGGTAGCCCCGTCCCAAGGATTATCACCGTAGTAGACGACAACGGTGATGACAGGAGTAAATCTGTCCGTCTGCTTCATTCTGGAAAGATACTCGTCATCTGTCATTCCATCTTTCGTCTGGTATTTCTTTGCATTGCTGTCATACTGCTTTTTGTATGTGCCGTAATCATACCCCATAACCCGCATCGGCATGGCATAGTGTATATGTTCCTGTGATTCCATACCAAGCATGACAAATTCTACGCCATGAGTCAGGGATTTTTTGCAGATCTTTATGCTGTCTCTGGAGGCTTTGATGCTCTCGGCATATTCCCTGTGTTCAAGGACAGAAGATTCCTCCGTGTCTGCATCTTCCAGCTCATCGGGAGAGATCACCTGTTCGCCGCCAAACAGGACTGCATTAAAGAGATCGGCAAACTGTTCATTGTTATTCCAGTAATTCTTTAACACGGTATCAGGCTTTAAGTCCTGTGTTTTCTTTGTCATTCTGTAGACCCTTTCTTCTGTATGATTGTAGTATACTATCAAATCATCATGGTTTCAAGCGTATCTGGGGGAATAGTGGGAGATCAGCCTGTACGCTGAATCTCCCTGTATACTTATTCCTTATAATAGAATTCTTCAAAGAGCTTTTCACATTCCTCAGCAGATTGCAGATCGTAGTGACCATGATTGAGGCTTCTGCTGAGTTCGTTCCAGCCAGTCCAAAGACTGTAAGTGCCGTCATCCTTTTTGGCGGATACCATAAAGAGATGGGCATCATCTGGATGGCTGGATTTGTTTCTGACCTCCAATACTGTGTATTTGGGAAGGTTCTCTTTAAAGTAGAGTTCTATATGTTCCCTTACTTCGCTTAAATTTATATTCATAAAATTTTTACCTCCTGTTTTAGATTAAAGGCAGCTTATAAAAAGAATTTCCCATAACGCCTATCAGTGTCTGGGTTTCCCTTTTGTTACAGGTTAACATAAAATGGTAGAACACAAGACCAGAGAAAGTTTGCTGCAAAGTCCTGTGGTCCATTGCCATCCTTTTTGCAACGTCCTCCATCTTTGGGTTGTCAAGCTGCTCTACCTTTCTTGCTATAAAAGGAATTTCAGAAAGCTGTCTGCCTACTATGGAAGATTTCTCATTCCGAAGGTCTGTCCTGTATGTGTAACTGGATAAGGTTTTGATCCAGCACAGATCCAGATCCTTCATCTGTCTTGAGTTTCTCTGTTCTTCCGCAATCGTATTAGGCTTGAAGAACATATTGTTTACTTCACGGGAAAAATAGGATGCGATTTCCTGTGAACTTGCCGTTTTTAAGTCTATCATAAGCGTCTCCTTCCTTTTATGCTTTTGTCAGCTTGTCTCTTTCTTCCTGCTTTTCCTGAAACTTTATTTCCACAGAGCCATACTTTGCCCGTATATAGGACATAGAGGCAGGCCGTGAAGAAAACTTGTGAAAGTCATCGAAATGCTTATACCACATCTGTTTCTGGCTTGCCCAGCGGAAACCAAGCGCTTTCAGTTCTTTTCTGTATGGATAGCAGTCTGATACCCATATCCAGACTCCAATCACCTCAACGGTAATATCCTTGAATCTAGAAAGCTGCATAAGCGTCTCCCTGATCTGGGCATCTTTTTGCCAATCATAGGACTGTTTCTGCTTATCCGTGGCTTTGCTGTATGTATCTTCATGTTCATAATCATATTTTAGTTTCTTGAACAGGCGGTCATACTCGGCATTGATCTCTTTGATCACATCCTCTGAGCCGCCGTTATCAGGGTGGTGCTTTACGACAAGCCGCCGATATTCCTTACGCAGTTCTTTTAATGTAGTAATTCTCTGAAACCATTTCATGCCATGTTCTCCCTTCATAAGAGTTTTGCTTCCTTGAAACTTAAATAAGAGTCCCGTCCGATGATGATATGGTCTGCCAGACAGATATTCAGTAATTCCCCGCCAGCTTTCAGCCGTTTCGTCAGTTCTATGTCACATTCGCTGGGAACAGGGTTCCCCGAAGGATGGTTGTGAACAAGGACAATCTGTACGGCGCCGATAAGCGCAGCCCGCAGGAAGATTTCCCTTGGGCTGACAAGGCTTGTGCATATGGTCCCTTTTGATATTAGGAACATACCTAAAATTTTGCAGGCAGTATTAAGCGCGATCATATAAACATGTTCTTCTGCCAGCTCATCCATATGCAGGAGGGCCTTTAACATAAGGGATATTTCCTTAGGGCCGTTCATTTTTGTGGATTCGTAGTTGATACCTTTTTCTTTGACTAAGATGGTTCTGGCATCCTCTGTGATCCTTGTATCATAGAAATTGATTCGCATAAGGTCCTCCAATCTGTAAAAAAGAGGATGCACATATAGAAGCTGCATCCCTGAAACAACATTATTGAGTATCCTGTAGAGGTTCATCGGGTGGCTCTTCTGCCGCCTCTGTCCCGCTAACCCCTGTTTGCTCAGGAGCAGTATAGGAAACAGTGCCCTCGGCAACGGAAGTGTAATCAGCATTGTCTCCAATAGCTGCACTCTCTGTCTCATCCGCAGGAGGATCACTTTCCGTCAGACCAACATCCGTTAAGGGATTGCTGTCATCTGTCAAGGCAGATTCCTCTGCAGGGGAAGCGTCCTCTCCCGACAGGGAAGTATCCTGCTCTGTTTCCTCTGTTTTGTCTGTTCCCTCCAGTTCAAAATAGCTTACAAGGGAGGCTTCCATGATCTCAATCCTTTTTAATGTTTTCTCCTTCTTGATACTGCCAGAAGAACAGTACAGCTTATACTCTTCATAGCACTCTGCAAAGAAATAGGAGAACCACTGCCTGAAATACATGGGTCCTACACGGTAGAGGTTTTTGAGGGAATCATAACCCTCTCCCATAGCAGTGTCAGCGGCAAGCATAACGATAGGAATGTTGATCTTCTTGAGCATCTTGTCCTTTTCAGGGAATACTTTTTCAAGATAGTCGATGATGTCATACAGCCTTGCTTTCTGTTCCTCCGAGTAATTGTTTTTGATGGAGGCAGCATACCGCATGATCTCATCAGCAGAGATAGAAGTAAACTCATATCCTTCATATCTATTGTCGAGAAGCATCATGGCCTGTAGTAATGTACACATATCATCAGACTTCCTTCTCTGCAAAGCAGAGAACTGGCAGATCTCTGAAAAGAACCTGTCAGACAGGATCGACTTGATGAATTTCGCATTCTCAACACCGCATAAAGGCATTGCTTTCTGCGGTTTGGACAACGGTGTGCTGTTGTTCAGACGGAAGAAAATTTCTTCTATCAGGTCATCGTCCGCATCCTCAAAACCATAGATGGTAAATTTGAAGCGGAGAAGCTCCTGCTGGCATTCGGTGTCGAGGTCCGTAAAGTATTTACCGCCTAATTCGTAAACAGTATCATCAATGGTGACAGAAGGAGTCTCCGTGTCAAGGGGATATCTGCCGTCAATAAAATCGAAGATGGTGGTCAAACGCTGTTTCCCGTCAAGGATCGAATAGGAATAATCCTTTTCCGAAATGGCTTCTTTCAGACAGTAGACAGGCGGGACAGGATAGTTGGCGAGTATACTGTGAATCAGCAAACTACGTTTTAATCTATCATCCAACCACTGTAAATTCTGACGTTGAATGGGATGGTCCATCTGAAGCGTATGCTTCCCGTCAAACATGCTCTTTAAATTCTTTACTGTCCAGTTCAGTGTTGTTTTGATCATAGTGGTTTCTCCTTTGCAAAGTGAAATTTTATGTTTGTAAAAATCCATCTGTCCATCGGGACTACAGATCAGACCACGGGAATGCCGCATTCAAGGGCAGATTCGTGGATCATATCCATACAGTCCTGTATGACAGATGCAGAGTCAGCATATAAAAGCCTGAGGGTGACATTCCCAGATTCTGCCTGAAAAGCAGACAAGTAGGAAAGACGTTGCTCCTCCAATCTGCTGATGGCTCTTTTTAGAAGGGCAAAATCTAATTTGTCGGTGCCGCCGTTTGCGCAGGCTCCGTTTCTGTTACTTCCGCAGCAGTTGTTTCCTGTGGCTGTGCATCCTGTGCTTTGGCCACCCTTGCTTCAAGGAATTCCAGTGAATCAATTACGATCTCATTGGAATAGACCTTCTGGCCGTCCTTTTCGTAGTTGTTGTTTTTCAGCCTTCCACTGATGAGGAGTTTCGTGCCCTTATTGCAATGCTTTTCCACGATCTCAGCCAGCTTGCCCCAGCAGGTACATCTGAAAAAGTCTGTTGGGTAATTCCCATCTTCATTCCTTTTCATGGACATATCAGGGACGGCGAAATTGAATACCGCATGTGCAACAGGTTCTGCGCCTGCACTGTAAGTTACCTTCGGCTCCTCTGTGAGTCTTCCTGTCAATGTGATCTTGTTCATGTTCATACCCGCATATGTTTGATATGCTTATCCTTTCTTTTTTTGGTAGAAATAATTTATGGAATCTGTTGCATATGAGGTTTATAAAACAAAACCCCTGCCTTTCTGGTAAAAGTAAGCCTTTGTGCCTAAGATCTCTTCTTTTTCCAAAGCCGAAGCGTTTACATCCTGATTATGTCTGGTAAGGATGTCGATGTCAGAACCATCAGGCGATGGCTTGATCAGCACCTCGTGTACGGAAGAAAAGATGACATAGAAACTGCCGTGTTTTTCGGCAAAATCTTTTAGTACATCATCATACAGTACAGCCGCCGCGCCATAGGTTCTTTTTTTGCTGCTCATAAACCACAAACCGCAGTTAGAAGAATGTTCCATCGGAAAAGCAGGATACGTTTCCCTAATAAGCTGTCCTAACGGAATAAGGTCTACATCATGTTTTGCCAATGTATTGCTGATTGCCAAAGACAGGACAGTTTCATTGTCTGTCTGCCAGATGTTTAAATGGCTGTCATGTACCATAAAACTTGCATCGCAGTCCTCCGATGTCTCAATGGTGCAGCGGACTATGATAGCAAAATCGTCAAGGAACGTGGCGTGGGGTACATCCTGCAACATGTTTTCGTTGAGATGCTTGTTGACCAGTTGGACATACAGCCTGTCTTTGGCATAGTCAAAATCCTTTAGGTGTTCTATGTCAAAATCCATTGATTCTGATTTGGCAGAATCGTATGCCTGTAAAATCCTGTTTACAACCTGCTCAACAGGCGTGCCGCTATTTAAAGCCTCATAAACGGGCTCTAAATAGATGGTGGGACCAATGATCTCATCCTCACCCATGATCAGTAGGCCGTCCAGTTCCATGTTCGTTTTAAAGACCTTCTGGATGGTGATGTGGAAGCCATCGCCTAATTTCTTAGAGAGTGCCTCAAGAATCTGTTGTTTCATTGCTTCTTTGTTCATGTGTTTTTCTCCTTTCGGGATAAATGTGGACAAAAAAGCAGACACCTCACGTTTGATGTCTGCCAGTCCCATAGGTTTCAGGCATAGGAATGCCTGTGCTGGTATGATACCAGCGGGTTACATTTTTGTATCTTTTACAACCTGCTATCCGCCAAAATAGTTGTGGTTTATATATTGTAGAAAGTTATGCGGGCAAAATAATCGGAGATTAAGATAGAAATGTTTTAGTGAAGTACTCTATCTGACAGCTTGGTTATCTGTTGGAGACCTTTTTTTATAATGACAATGTATAGAGAAAAGGAAATCATTTTTGATTGTTTGAAAAGGAGCCTTGATAAGAGGCGTTCACCCGTAATCTATACTTCTTATCAATATATCAGGGTGCTGTTTAGCAACGTAAAAAAGGAGATGTTTCGACAGTCCATACAGGGTACAGGATACATGGTATCTTGCAGACCTGCCTAACGCCAACTTAGTTGACATCAGGATGCTTTGATTACAGAGTAATGTTACGAGGGAAGTGCTTATATAGGAAAAGTGGTAAACAGGAACAATGATATACAGGATTCATCTGAATTTATCAGATGAAGAGCAAAAGTAATTTTGGGTGGGGATGTCTTTTTAGGATGTCCCTGCTTTTTTTATATAGTTAAAAATGTTCTGAGAAAGGAGATGAAGAATAGATGAAAGAACATATCAAGCATTGGTATCCGAAGGATGAGAGGTTTTTTAAAGTGCTTTCCATAGCAGGAAATATCAGACAGGAAGATGCAAGTAAGATTGATATTTCAGCAAGCAGGCTGAAAAATATGGAGAAAGACAGGCTGATTGAGAAGGTGACGTATCCATCCAGATACAATAAGAATCCTAAGAGTAACGTGAGCTATGCGCTGACCAAGAAGGGGAAAGATTTCATTGAGAAAAAGTATGGGATAAGCAGATGTCAGAATGCCCATGCAGCGGAGCATAATTGTAAGGTGGCGGAGATTATTTGCAGTCTTGATAAAAAGGAAATCGAGACAGTACAGGCGGAATGGCAGACAAGGGACCAGATGGAAGAGGCATTGGAGCAGATGAAGCAGGAGGGTGATTATGACCAGTATGATTATTATATGGACTTGTGGAAAGCAGGGCTGATTAGTGCCGTGGATGTGGTATACACTTCCGTTAAGACAGGGGAGATGGTGTGCTGCGAGGTTGTGACGAACAGCTATAAAGATTCAGATATACAGGGGAAAGAGTACTGCGGGGAGATTCTTCAGACGGAGGTTGAGTATGTGAGGGTGTGAAAATGCTGATTGACAAAATGCAAAAGTATGATATCCTATAACGATACAGTCATAAGAGTGTATGGGCGGCATGGGCGGGAAGGAGAAATATATATGTATCATTACATTCAGGACAAAGAGTTCTTGAAGCGACTAAAGGGCACCTGCAGCGATGTCGTCAATCAATTGGTGCAAAGTATCAATAACGATTCTGTTATGACAGTGAATGTCTGTCTTGTCGGAAGTGGGGCTGAAAACCTCATAACACAGAATGAAAATGAGCCGATAGATTTGGATTACAACCTATGTATTGTAAGTACGAAATCTATTAGTATGTTGAATTCCCGTGCGATAAAGGAATATATAAGAAAGCAGTTTAATAAGGTTCTTTATATAAATGGATGGAATGACTGCGAAGATTCGACATCTGTACTTACAACAGGAAAATATTCTTTCCAGAATGGAAATAAAACAAAATTCAGTATTGATATCGCAATAACTTGTAAATATCTTAATAATTGGCAGAGGCTTATCCATCAAAAAACAGGTTTCGCCATTCTGGATAGGTATTATTGGAATGAAGTTCAGGATTCAGGGAGACTGGAAGAGCGGGTTCGTGTCATAAAATCTGAGGATTTGTGGGACGAGGTGCGGGATACATATCTTGAAAAGAAAAATTTCTACCTATGTAGAAAGGATCATACCCATCCATCTTTCATTGTATATGTAGAAGCTGTTAATCAAATTTATAATAAATATTTTTGTTGATAGTTTTTTAATGTAGAGAGGGTTGTCATAGACGACCCTTTTTAACTTTGAGATAGTGTATGATTGTTGAGAGACATAATGATGGATAATAAACAAATAGCCGTTTTGTATTGAAAAGATGAAAGGTCAGTAAATAAGCAGATAGGAAGGATTTCCAAATTTGTGATAGCTGATAGAATGGGCAGGGAGCAAGCATGTTATTATTATCATTGGGAATATAAAACCAATGCTGAGATTGCAGAGATCATGGGTATTTCTGTAAGCAGTGTGCATAATGCAAAAAGGAAGTTACAGGCGTTGAAAGAATATGCTGATGTATAAGGGTATGGAAATCCATATGCTATTTTATTTTGAAAATGAATCTTTTTTAGAATTGTGTTTCTGTGGGAAGAAGTTATAATTATATTTGTAAATTGGAATTACAGTGAGAGGATGATATATAAAAATGACAATTAAAGGTTTTCCATTGATTAAGTTTCAAAATGCGAATAGAATTCAAGACTTACAAAATGGCCTTATTTATATGAACTCCTTAGAATGGTATCGCAAAGATGAAAGTGATAATTTAAATAATGTTGTAGGTGATTCATTTGAAGGAATGTTTCATATTAATGAAGCAAATTTTGTGCTATCTGAAACGGGGGAAAGCATTGAAATTACAGATGAATTAATGATGACATCCGCATCTAATGATTATGTTTATTGTATGTTTGGCATTAATCCATATAATAATAATTTCACTTTTACAGAGGAACAGAAAGAAACTATTAAAACATTTGGGGATACTGCACTCTTAATATTAGATAAAGATGAGTTTTTTAAAAGGATACAAAACGCAGCATTAAAAGAGAATTATGAGATTTATGGTGGTTTTGTTCATTATTATGATGAAGAAAAAGATTCTGCAAATCTCATTTTATCGTTGCTCTCAGGAATACAGAATATTGCTTTTTGGAAACGAAAAGCATATGCATATCAACAGGAATTTAGATTCTTGATTCATATGCCAAGCGGAGAGAAAGATCATTTAGAATTAAATATTGGGGATATACGTGATATTTCAAAGG
>VSNH01000003.1 GCA_009774215.1 Lachnospiraceae bacterium | reverse complement strand
GTTGACCGAAAACAACGCAGTAGAAGGGAATGCTGGCAAGCAAAAAAGGATAGTTAATTGGTAAATGGAGCACTAGTATGTAATTGACGGGCAGAGGGTGATCCGAGGGAACGCCCGCAGATGAGCCGATTGCGCTTTGCGCAATCTGAGCTTGCGAAACAGCGAAAAGCGCGGTAAGCGCAATTTTGCGAATGGGCGTGTGCTGAACGAAGGGAGTAACGGAGTGAGAGGAAAGAAAGCAGCAGGAATTTTAGTTTCAATAATATGCGTTATTATAATTGCAGCCGTAATTGCCGTCCTAGCTATGGGGGCGGGCTGCACAGTTCTCAGCGGGGATGATTTTACCCACGGTGTGCGGGTGGGGGCGTTCCATGTCTCGCTGCCGAAATATTTTTGGGCGTCTCTTCTGTATGTTCAGGACTTGTACATGGACTGGCAGGGAACCTGGTTTTCCATGTTTCTGCAGGCGTTTCTCTCACCGATCAACAATTTCGGACTGCCCCAGCTTCGGGCGGTGATGGTGGGGAATGCGCTGTTGTTTCTAGGCTCGCTGGCGGCGCTGCTGTGGGTGGGTTTATCCTTCTTTCGGGAGGAAATGGGAATGTGCGGCGGCGGGGTGGAGGCATCCCGCGGAAAAACGGCGGGGGTGGAAGTGTCAGACGGGACGAGACGCCTTGTGCCTTTTAAGCTTTTGCTTCTCACGCTCTTCTTTCTGACGGTGGTGAACGCGGACGTATACGCGGAAGTTTATTTTTGGTTTTCCGGGGCGGTGGCGTACAGTATGCCTTTTTCCCTGCTGCTCTTTGCATTGGCGCTGCTTCTTCTTGCGAATAAGGAGACGATCAGCACCGGCAGAAAAAAGGGCTGTGCGGCTGCCGCGGCAGTTCTTCTGTTTTTCTCTTCCGGCGGGTCGCTGGCGGTGGCGGGCGCGGGATGCTATACGGCGCTGCTGCTGACAGTGGTGTTTTTCCTAAGAACACGGAAGGTTTCGCGGTATAACCTGACGGTTTTTGCGGCGGGCTTTGCGGGTGCGCTGATCAATGCGGCCGCGCCGGGCAATTTTTCAAGACATGACGGGACGGCGGGCGCGGGTCTGCATTTCGGGCAGGCGATTGCCTATGCCGTGCGCATGTTCGCGGAGGAGTCGGGCAGGATGTTTCGGGGGACGATGCTGGGACTGGTATTTCTGTTGATGATTGGGGCAGGCGTGTATCTGTCGGGAAGATGCAGGATCGCGCTTCGGGAATATGGCATTGCCACGGCACTTGCGATTCTTTCGGGAATGGTGGCGTACTTTCCCGTGGCACTCGGATACGGCGGGTATTACGTTCCAAACAGGTGTTATTTTATAATAGACACAGCCATGGTGATTTCCCTCTTGAATCTGGCGTTGTTTCTGGGCGTCTGTGCCCACAGGCTCTGCGGTCTGCCGTCGGATGGACGGACGGTCGCGATTTTGCTCTATATCTTTCTGGCGGCGCTGATTGTCACGCCCCTATCCATGGAGGAGCTTCCCCTGTACCGTGTGGCGCGCCATGTGCACAACGGAAGCTACAGGGAGTATTATGATAAATGTGCCGCTCTCTACGACTATCTGGAAACCTGTCCAGAGGATGACGTGGCGCTGGAAGTGCCGGATTATATCGAGGATTTTGAGTGCTTTTATATCGACGAGGATGAAAACGGCTGGGTGAATCAGGGCATTGCCGCCTATTATGGGAAACGGTCGGTGCGGCGGGCACAGTAGCGGTTTTTTCAAAAATATGGTAAACTTATTCAAAAGTGGAGAAGCGCAAGCGCTTCGGGTGGAGGAAAGATTGAAAAATCATGCTGATGCACTGATTTTTCAATCGGCAATTTGAGACAGAGCCTCAAATGTGCCTTGATCGCAGATGAGAAATCGCCTTCGCGAATTTCTCATCGCGTGTCATCGCAGTAAACTGCTCTGACATGGAGGAGAATATGTTTTCATTTGACGATTACAGGGAAATGATCAGAATTATAAAGTCTACGGGCCGTCAGTGCGGCTATGCGGAGGCGTTAAACAGAGATTCTTTTGTCATTATGCGCCATGATGTGGAGTACAGCGTGGAGAGGGCGTGGCAGGTCGCCAAGGTGGAGCAGAGCATGGATTTTACATCCACCTTCTTTTTCCAGTGGACGAACAACTCCTACAATATTCTTTCGCGCAAAAATATGGATATTATCAAGGACATGCACGAGCGGGGGCAGCGTATCGGCCTTCATTTTGCTTTGAACGGCATGACCGATATGGAGCAGATCAAAAAGCGCATCCGTACGGAGGTTGATATTCTGAGTGAGATGTTTGGCTTTGCCATCACGGAGTTTTCCGTGCACAGGCCTTCCAAGGATGTGCTCCGGGAGAATATCAAGCTGGAGGGCCTGCTCAACGCGTATCAGGATGATTTTTTTACCTTTGCCGATAAAATAACGGATGATACTAAATTAAATGTAAAATATATGTCGGATGCAAATCATGTATGGCGGTACGGCTATCCGGACGAGGCGAATATTACCGGTTACGATAAGGTGCAGATTCTGACGCATCCTTTTGCATGGAGCAAAAAGGGCTATAATAATTTTGAAAATTATCGGGCTTTGATCCAGGAGAAGTATGTGGAGCTGGTGGAGTCTGTGGATAATGAATGTAAGGACTTCGGGGAATACCGGGAATACTTTATGGGTAAGGATGTAAGGTGATATGTGTGGGATTTGCGGGTACATTAGAAGGCGGGAGGTCACGCCCGAACAGTTGAAAAGGATGAATGACACGATGTCCCACAGGGGGCCTGACGACAGCGGGGAAGAGTTTTTTGAGATGGCGGGGGGCTATCGGGTTGGACTTGCGCAGAGACGGCTCTCCATTCTGGATCTTTCGGCTTTGGGGCATCAGCCCATGCATTCGGCGGATGGCCGGGTTATTGTGGTCTACAATGGCGAAATCTATAATTTCAGAGAACTGCGGAAAGAATTGGCGGACTATCCCTTTCGGTCGGACTGCGATACGGAAGTTATCATAGCCGCCTATTTAAAATGGGGCATATCCTGTGTGAACCGGTTTAACGGGATGTTTGCCATCGCTCTTTTTGACCGGGAGGAAGAGGCGGTTTATCTGATTCGCGACCGGATCGGCAAGAAACCTCTCTATTATTGGTATGAGGGGGAGGAGCTTGTGTTCGCGTCGGAGTTGAAGCCGCTTATGGCCTGTCCGGATTTTCAGGCAAAGATAGACAGGGGCGTGCTCTCGCGCTATCTCTTTCAGCAGTATATCAATGCGCCGGAGAGTGTTTTTGAGAATGTGTTTAAATTAACGCCCGGTGCGGTTCTCAAGTTTCAGGGCGGGCAGATCCAAACCTGGAGCTACTGGAATGTGAGGGAAGCCTATGAAGGAGCGGCGAAATACCCCGTAAAGAGCTATGAGGAGGCGAAGGAGCAGTTGAAAGCGCTCCTGCAGCGCGCTGTGTCGCTTCGCATGATTGCGGATGTGCCGCTGGGGAGTTTTTTGAGCGGCGGTTACGATTCCTCGCTGGTGACGGCGATGGCGCAGGCGCATTCCGCGGAGCCGGTGAAGACCTTTTCGATCGGTTTTTATGAGGAGAGCTATAACGAGGCGCCCTATGCCAGAGCCGTGGCGGATTATCTGGGGACTGCCCACACGGAGTTGATGATTACAGAGGCGGACATGCTGCAGATGGTGGAGAGCATTCCGAAGTATTATGATGAGCCTTTTGCGGATCCATCGCAGATTCCGACAATGTTAGTCTGTCAGCTTGCCAGGGAGCAGGTCACGGTGGCGCTTTCGGGCGATGGCGGGGACGAGTTCTACTGCGGCTACAATATCTATGAAAAGGTGGCGCAGGCGCAGAAACTGGATGCGCTCGGCGGCCTTGTGCACGGAATTTGCAATCTGCCGGGTATCAGGCGGTTTGGCATGGAGAAGAAACTGCCCTTTAAGGTGCGGGTGATTGCCGGAAACAGAGACCGGGAGTCGAAGACGCAGTTTAGTGCGGGAAATTATCCGGGGATGGCGCGGGACATGGTGGGCGGACTGCCTTCGGGAAAATGCGCGCTTCCCGTGCACTATCCGGTGGAGAGCGGTTATCCGGCGGGGGACTGGCAGATATGTCGGATGCTTCTGGATATGGACACTTATCTGCCGGGAGATATTCTCTGTAAGATGGATCGTGCGTCCATGAAGTATTCGCTGGAGGCTCGCTGCCCGATTCTTGATCCGGATGTGATGGACTTTTCCTATCGGATTCCCCATTCCTATAAATACGCGGCGGGGGACAAAAAGCATATTTTGAAAGATATCGCTTACGACTATGTCCCGAGGGAGCTGTTGGAGCGCCCGAAGAAAGGGTTCGGGGTTCCGTTGGACAAGTGGCTTAGAGGACCACTTAAAGAACAGTTGTTATGTTATGTAGATAATGGCTTCCTGAAACGTCAAAATATATTCGACGAATCGTATGTGCCAAAGCTGCTGAGGAGTTACCTTGAGACAGGGGACAGGGGAAGCGGGACGGGGGAAAACTACTCGGGGATGATCTGGGCCTTCTTTGTCTTTCAACAGTGGTATGCATATTTTTATGGCAACAGTAACATGTGAAATCTTAAAAAGCGAAAGAATTGCGAATGTTATTTGGACGAAAACAAAATTGAATTTTCAGAAAATAGGATGAATTATCTGTATTTTCAAACATACGAAAATAAATGAGAATTTAATTAAGGATGCAATTTTTGACAGATTCCGACGAAAAATGCAGGAATATTATTCGAAAACAGGTGTGATTAGTCGAAAAATGAAGGAATTTATGCAAAACCATGAGTGAGAAAAATGAACGAAAAAAAATAGCCTTTTATATTGGCTCTCTTCGCAAGGGCGGGGCAGAACGTGTGTTTGTAAATCTGGCGGACTACTTTCAGTCGGAAGGATATCGTGTCGTTATGGTGACACAATATCAGAAGGAGGAAGAGTATGATCTGCCGGATGGAATTGTGAGAATCCTCTCCGACATTGAGGAGGAAAAAGTGTCCGCCAGCCGGGCGGTCAATTTCTTTAAGCGGCTCAATAAATTACATGTGATATGGAAAGAGCAAAAGCCGGATCTGGTGCTGTCCTGTATCGGAAAAAATAATTTTATGGCGGTCGTCACCGCCATGGGGACAAAGACGAAGGCTGTTGTCTCGGTGGTCGGGGAGGCGAAGGAGGAGTATCCGTCAAAGGGGATGCGGATGCTGGCGGATGTTCTCTTTTCCTGTGCGGCGGGGATTGTTTTGCAGACGGAGCGTTCCAGAAGTTTCTTTTGCGGGAAGGTGGGGAAGAAGGCCGTGATTTTGCCCAATTCCCTGAATCCTGCTTTTATCAGGCCAAGATATGCGGGCGCGCGGGAGAAAAAGATCGTGTCTGTGGGCCGCATGGACGCCAACAAGAATCATGAGATGCAGCTTCGCGCCTTTGCGGCTTTGAAGGACAAATACCCGGAATATTCGCTTGTGATCTATGGGGACGGGGAGCTGCGCTCTCATATAGAAGAGACGGCGGCAGCGCTTGGCCTTGCGGAGCGGGTGCTTTTGCCGGGCGTAGTGCAGGATGTGGCGGTGCGGATAGAGCGGGCTTCCTTGTTTTTGCTCACTTCCTACTCGGAGGGGGTTTCCAACGCTCTGATTGAAGCGCTGGCACTGGGACTGCCCGTGATTGCCACGGATGTGCCGAGCGGCGGCACGGAGGAGCTGATGGAGGACGGCGTGAACGGACTGGTCATTCCTGCGGGGGATCAGGAGGCGCTGGAGAGAGCCATGGACAGACTTCTGGGCGATCCCGTTTATGCGGACGGGCTTGGCCGGGAGGCGGCTAAGATGCAGGAGAGACTTGCGCCGGAGCGGGTGAATCCTATGTGGAAGAGTTATTTTGAGGGTATCCTGGATAAATAACATATAATAGTAATTCGGCTGGGGAACAATGACACAAATAAATAACGCATGATATGATAAGGAGAGCTTCTGTGAGTAGGGACAGAGGGACGGAAGAGGGAAAACCTCAGATTTCGACGGAAGAAAAGCATAACGGTAAGCGGCCCGGAAAAGGACGGCTTGAGGCGCTGCAGGCGGCGGGTTTCGTGCTGCTGTTTCTGCTTATCCTCTGGCCGGTGTCCTATATGGTGCGGACAAACGGCGACGTGAAGGATCGGTTTGCGGGCTTTTATGCGGAAAAGAAGGATTCGCTGGACGTGGTGATGATCGGTTCCAGCCCGGTGTTTCCTTATTATGCGGCGCCAAAGCTGTGGGGGGAGACGGGGATCGCCATGTACCCGCTTTCCACCAACGTACAGCGGCCCGCGGCCATGCGCTATCTGGCGGAGGAGGCGGAGAAAACCCAGTCGCCTGCGCTCTATATTTTCGAGATGCGCATGTTTACCATGGAAGAGGCGGGACTGATGGAAAATATGGCCTATACCAGAGGCGTGACCGACAATCTGCGCTATTCGCTTCAGCGGATCCGCACGATACGGGGGCTGGTGCCTGAGGACGACGAGGAGGGCCGCTTAAGCTACTATATTGATATTATGAAGTACCACACGAACTGGAAAATGCTGGCGCTGCCCTCGGAGTGGGCAAATATGTTCTATCGACACAGCCATCCGTTAAAGGGCTATACCTTTCGGGATGAGGTGGGGCCGCAGCCACAGCCTTCCTGCGGCGGTATGGAAGGCGTTCTGGCGATGCCGCAGGAGCAGGAGGCGTATCTGCGGGAGCTGCTCGCTTACTTGAAGGAGAACGGGCAGGAGGCGCTGTTTCTCGTCTCACCCTATGGGGAATCGGAAAAGGAACAGCAGATGTTCAACTATATGGCCGGGATTGTGAAAGAAAGCGGCTACGGCTTTTTGAATATGAACGATTACTACGACGAGATCGGCATCGTCTTTGAGGAAGATTTCGCAGATTACGGCAGCCATACCAATGCGGTGGGGGCGGAAAAGTGCACGGATTTCCTGGAAAGTTATCTGCAGGCTCATTATGCGCTTCCTGACCATCGTGGAGATGCCGTTTATAAGTCGTGGGACAAATCCTACGAGTTGTGGAAAACAAGGCAGGATGAGGCTATCAGGACGATCAGGGAGCGGATTGCGAACGGGGATTACGCACAATACGAAGAGTAGCGTGAAAAGTGCTTCTAAAGACGTCCCGCCATTGGACGGGACGCCAAGAAACACTGAGTTTCACGCGGGAGAATGCCTGAAAAGCGGCATTCTCCGTGGCTAAGTTGAAAAAGGCTGGGAAAGGAAAAATAACACATGTGTGGGATTGCGGGCTTTTGTAATTTCAGGGGAGACTGGCAGAAGAATATCAAGCGGATGTGCGATAAAATGAAGCATCGGGGACCGGACGCGGCGGGTGTGTGGGCTTCGGAGGATCATAGGGTGGTGCTGGGGCACAGGCGGCTTGCGATTGTGGAGCTGTCGCCTGCCGGGGCGCAGCCCATGATTTCCCGGGACGGCAGATATGTGATCGCATATAACGGGGAGATATACAATCACGCTTCCATTCGAAAAAAGCTTTTGGCGGAAGGACGGGTGCCTGCCTTTCGCGGCACTTCCGACACGGAGACGCTTCTGGAGTCGGTTGCTGCTTATGGATTGAAAGATACACTGAAAATGGTCAAGGGAATGTTTGCGATTGCGTTGTATGACAGGGAAGAACATGCGTTATTTCTTGCACGGGACAGAGTTGGAGAAAAGCCGTTATTTTATGGAATATTAAAAGATAATATAAATAACAGTGGAAATGATGGAAGCCTTGTCTTCGCTTCGGACCTCGGCGCGATTGCCTCTCTGGATGGATTTACCAATTCGGTCAACGCCGATATCATGGGCGATTACATGTGTTATGGTTACATTTCGGCCCCGTATACCATATACCGCGGGATTTGGAAGCTGGAACCGGGGAAAATATTAAAGGTTAAAGCACCATTTGATAAACCGGAGATCGAGAGCTACTGGTCGATGACGGAAACAGCTGTTATGGGACAAAAAAACCGCTTCCGGGGAAGTGAAGCGGAAGCGGCGGAAGAGCTGGAGCGTCTTTTGCGGGAATCCATTGCCGGACAGATGGTGGCGGATGTGCCGGTGGGCGCATTTTTATCTGCCGGGATAGACAGCAGCACGGTGGTGTCGCTGATGCAGGCGCAGAGCGCGCAGAAGGTCAGAACTTTCACCGTGGGTATGTGGGAGGAGCAGTACAACGAGGCGCCGATAGCGAAGGAGATTGCCGCGCATCTGGGAACGGAGCATACGGAGGTCTATATCACGGAGGAGGATGCCAAGAGCGTGATTCCAAAGCTGGCGGGAATGTTTGGCGAGCCGTTTGCGGACTCTTCGCAGATTCCCACCTATCTGGTGAGCAAAATCACGAGGGAGCATGTGACGGTATCGTTGAGCGGGGACGGCGGAGACGAGCTTTTCTGCGGATATAACACCTATTATTCTATTGACCGTATTTGGAACAAGGCGAGAAAAATACCGGGTATCCTGCGCCGGCCCGCAAGCGCTCTGGCGGGGCTTGCGACGGTATCAGGGAAGGCTTCGCTGGCAACCCGCGCAAGGCTTCTGGGGGCGAAGAGCATAGAGGACATGTATCTGCGTTCGGAGATCGGGGAAGGGATGAGACTGATTAAGCGCGGGATAACGGGCTGCGACCAGGATTTCGGCCCTTGGGACGCCATGCAGCCCCGCAGGGCAGGCGAGACATGGATGGACACTTATCCTGCCGGACTTCTGGAGGAAGGGCAGCATAATCTGATGCTGATGGATCTGCTGATGTATCATCCGGACGATATCTTAAACAAAGTGGACAGAACGGCAATGGCGGTTTCTCTGGAGACGAGGGTGCCGATGCTGGATAAGGATGTGGTCGAATTTGCATGGACGCTGCCGCTGTCTTACCGGCAGGGAGGCGGGGGCAGCAAAAAGATTCTGCGGGATATTCTTTACCGTTATGTGCCTCGTGAACTGATGGAACGACCCAAAAAAGGATTCTCTATTCCGCTTCACTGCTGGCTGAAACAGAAGGACTTAAGGGAGTGGGCGGAGAGTCTGCTGTCGCCTTCCGACTTGGAGGAGCAAGGGCTGTTTGACACGGCAGCGGTAAAAAAATTATGGGATGATTATATTATGAAAAATGTCTGGAGGCCGCAGATTTGGTACATTCTGATATTTCGGGAGTGGCAAAAAGAATCAAAAATTAAATCATAATATATTTATTTGACATAGAAAAGGTTAGAAGAACGAGTGTTACGGGTGATTTGCCGCTTTCTGGAAAAGAATTTCATAACAGGTGATAAGCGTTATTTATTCCATATAATAATGGAAATATGTAGTCGCAATAAAGAATAGCGAGCGATACGAAATGGCGGCTGTATAAGAAACATGAAGTGGAGAGCCGTGAACTGTGAGCGGGAAAGGAAGGGTAATTTTCATGGAAATTTTAAAGCAATATCGACCACCCAAACTGCACGAGGATGAGCAGACAGAATTACTTTCCGTGATTGTCGCTGCCTATAATATAGAGGCATATATTGAGAGGGGCGTCCGTTCTGTCTGCGAGCAGACGTATCGCAATCTGGAAATTATCGTGGTGGATGACGGCTCCGTGGATGCTACCGGGCGGATTTTGGATGAACTTGCTGAAAATGATTCCCGTATACGGGTGATTCACGAGGAGAACGGCGGCCTTGCCCATGCGAGGAACACGGGAATTGCTGCGGCGCAGGGAAGCTATATCGGCTTCGTGGATGGGGACGACTGGATTGATCCGGATATGTATGAGAAGCTGTTTTCGGCGCTGAAGGACAAACGGGCGGACATAGCGGTCTGCCGTTACCGTCAGGTTTCCCGTACACGCACGCTGGATGAATCGGTGGACAGGGCTGTTCTCTTTGAAGGGCAGGAGGCGCTGGCGGTTTATGTGGAGGAGCGGGAGGAATTTTCGATTCAGAATGCGGCGTGGAACAAGCTGTATCGGAAGGAGCTGCTGATTGGAAATCCGTTTCCGGAGGGCCGCTGGTACGAAGATATCGTGTTTGCGACGGAGGCGCTGGCGCGTGCCGGACGTTGCATTTACCTTGACATTGCCCTGTATAACTATATAATAGACAGAGAGGACAGCATTATGAACTGCCGGATCAACTCCCGCACTTTTACGGATCAGATTCCGGCTTACTATGATAAGACAAAACTGCTGAAAGAGCTGGGCAGAGAGGATCTTGCGCTGACGCACGACTATTTCTTTTATAAAAGACTTCTGTTATTTTATTGGGAACTTTCCAAGGCGGAAGACGGGGAGACATACATGCTGAGGCTGCAGGAGATTCTTGAGAAGGACAGAAAGCGTGCGGAGGAGGCGTTCTTATCGCCCATAGCGGATCCGAGAGACCGCAGAAAGTTAAAGCTCTTTTATCGTTCGCCCAATGCCTATTGCAGTAAACAGCGGTGGGACGAGCAGGTGGTGATCCCCTGTAAGGTGAGGGTGAAACGGCTTCTCGGCATGAGTAAATAGCGGGTGTTCTTAAAAGCCGGATGGCGGAGGAGAATCAGTGTATTTTTTTTCGGGAGACGCTGAGCTTGTCTGCAATCTAAAATGGATGAAGAGATGGTAATTATACAACTTGCGGGCGGCTTGGGCAACCAGATGTTCCAGTACGCCCTTTATTTGCAACTGAAAGAGCTCGGCAGAGAGGTAAAGATTGACGATGTTTCGGGGTTTGCGGAAGACCCGCAGAGGCTCCCTGCTCTTGCGCCTTTTGGAATCACTTATGAGCGCCCGTCCGAGGAGGAGCTGATTAAGATGCTTGATTCTTCCATGCAGCCGTGGAGCCGGGTGAGGCGGAAGCTCTTCGGCAGACATAAAAAGTCTTATTTTGAGGGGAGCAAGCTCTTTATTCCGGAGGTGCTGACCTGGGATGACATTTATCTGGAAGGGTACTGGCAGACGGAGAAATATTTTCAAGCGGCGGAGACGCAGGTGCGGGAAGCTTACGATACGGATAAGCTGATTGCGTATCTGGAACAGACGGGATGCCTGAGCGGCGATGGGAGGGGGAACGCTGAGAAGGCGGAGAGAGAAAAGAGCGGTCGGGGCGGAAGCGGCAGGGAGACAAAATCCGCCGGACAATATTTGGAAGAGATAAATAACGAGTGTTCTGTAAGCATACACGTTCGCAGGGGAGATTATTTGACGCCAGATAACCGGAAGCTGTACGGCGGTATCTGTACGGACGCCTATTATATAGAAGGAATGCGTCAGATGCGGGAGAGATATCCGGGATGCCGCTTCTACCTTTTTACCAATGACCGGGTGTGGGCAAGGCGGCAGCTTGCGGGGAATGGAAGCAAGGACGCTGGCCGGGATGCGGCAGAGAAAGGGAGAAGCGGAAGCGCGGAAATGACGGAATGCGCATCGGGTATGTTTTTCGCACAGGATATCACTTGGATTGACCTGTCCGGGGCTGCCGATAACGATTATATGGAATTTCTCCTGATGAGCTGCTGTAAACACCATATTCTTGCGAACAGCAGCTTTAGCTGGTGGGCGTCTTATCTGAATAAGAATCCCGAAAAAACGGTTTTCGCGCCCGAGCGTTGGCTGAACGGTGTGGACAACAGAGATTTTTACCGGGCGGATATGTGCAAGGTCACGCCCTCGAAAGAACCGTGATAACGGGAGAATGCCTGAAAAACGGCATTCTCCCCATTGATTTGAGATTCCACGAAGGGGAATCATGTTGGTTAGGGTGAAAAGAAGTTCTAGCCGTTCACAGCAATGGCTGTTTCGCGGAGAACTTCTAAGTTTCACCCAGAAAAGTGCCGGAAATGCGACATTTTTCATCCCGATTTGAGTCACAGCAGAGCTGTGACAAGAAGGGTAGAGTGAAAAGTACGGTTAATTATATTATAATTGGAAGGAACCGCTATATATTATGAAGAAACACGATCAGGCACAAGTGGGCCTGCTGAAAAAAATAGCATATCTCTTTGACAGGAAACAGATCTGGCAGCTTGGGGGTCTGGCTTTTCTCATTTTGATCGGCGGTGTTTTGGAGACACTGGGCGTTTCCATGATGCTTCCCGTGGCGGAGGCGGTCATGGCACCGGATAAGGTGATGGGGAATGAACTGGTGGGCAGGGTAGCCGCCTTTCTGGGAATCACATCTTCGCGGAATCTGATTGTCTGGATGCTGGGCGCGCTGATCGCCATTTTTATATTTAAGAATGTATATCTTCTGTTTTTGACTTTTGTGCAAAATACTTTTGTGACAAGAAATCGCAACCGGATGATAAGCCGGGTGATGCGTGAATTTTTGAACCGCCCTTACGAGGACTATCTGGGAGCGGACATTCCCACGGTGTTTCGGCTGACGGACAGCGATATTCCCAACGCATTTCAGTTGATATTGGTGTTAATTCAGATGACTACGGAGATCGTGGTGGCGGTGTCCATCTGTATCGTGTTGTTGGTGTGGGTGAGCCCGCTGATTTCCATCGGATGCGGCGTACTCTTCCTCGGCATGACACTGATGATTACCAGGGTATTGAAGCCACGTCTGAATGAGATCGGACGGAAGAACCAGGCGATTCAGTCGCGGATTGCCAAGTGGAGAATCCAGTCCATTTACGGGTTGAAGGATGTAAAGGTGCTGCACAGGGAAGAGTTCTTTGTTCGCAATTACTATGAGAGCGGTGCGATTGGCGCTAACGTAGCGAGAAACTACGCGGTGATGAACAATACGCCGAGACTCTTGATCGAGACGGTTTTTATCGCGGCCATGCTGTCGTTTATTCTTGTCTATATGCTGGAGGACGGTGACATCACGGTACTGATGCCCCAGCTTATGGCTTTCGCGGCGGCGGCGATCCGTGTGATGCCGGCAACGAACCGCATCAATACCTACCTGTCGGAAATCGCCTACGCGCAGCCCTGTCTCGATTATCTGTATGAGAATCTGACGGAGAACATGAAGCAGGACGTGAACGGCAGCGTGACGGGGCTTACGGGCGAGGCGGAGGAAGAAAAGACGGCGCTTGCGCTGACAGATAAGATCGTGCTGGATCATATCAGCTATACTTACCCGAATACGGACAAGCCCATCTTCACGGACGCTCATATGGAAGTCAAAAAGGGGCAGTCGGTGGGCATTATGGGGCCGTCGGGTGCGGGTAAATCCACCATTGTGGACATTCTGCTTGGTCTTCTGCATGTACAGGCCGGGACGATCACCTGCGACGGCAGAGATATTTTTGAAAACTATCCTTCCTGGCTTTCCAAAATCGGGTATATTCCGCAGTCCATCTATCTGATCGACGAGTCCATCCGCGACAATATCGCTTTCGGTATCGACGCCGACAAGATCGACGATAAGCGGATCTGGGAAGTGCTGGAGGAGGCGCAGCTCAAGAGCTTTGTGGAGGAACTGTCGGAAGGGCTGGAGACGACAATAGGTGACAGGGGTGTCAGAATCTCCGGCGGACAAAGACAGCGGCTGGGGATTGCGAGAGCGCTCTATCACAATCCCGAGATTCTGGTCTTTGACGAGGCAACCTCCGCTTTGGACGGCGACACCGAGGCGGCGGTGATGGAGGCCGTCAACAGCTTCCACGGCAAGAAGACGATGGTGATTATCGCCCACCGTCTGAATACCATTGCCAAGTGTGACGTGATTTATAGGGTAGAAAATGAGAAGATTACGCAGACAAGTTTAGAGGAGTGACGGAGCAGGATGTCACCGACCTGCGTGAAGGCAGAGGTAAATGAAGGAGCAGTGCGACGACGTTTCGGAATGGAGGTAAAATGTTAGGGATTGAGACACAGGAAGGCTTCGGTCTGGGGAATCAGCTTTTTTTCTATGTGACGGCCAGATGTATCGCGCTGGATAAGGGCTATCAGTTCAGCGTGCTTGACCCGGAGCATTTTGCCAACAATATGCACAGCGACTGCGGGTTGTATTTTATGGACTTGGATATGGGAATCCCCTCAAAAAAGGAAGACTACCAAAAGATTTACCATGAGAAGGAAACCCGGCTCTTTGCGGGCAATTCCCCCCACGATCTGACTCACGGCGTCTATGTGACGGATGCGGACAGGCAGCTTTTTGAGGTGGAGGACGGCACGCTCCTCTACGGAAATCTGCAGGCTGAGGCATATTTTATCGCGCATAAGGCGGAGATTAAGGAATGGCTCAAAGTAAAGCCCGAGTATGACTGCAGGGAGTACAGCCGGAATAACCTCTGCATTCTGCATCTTCGCTGCAGCGACTATATGGGTTCGCCGGAACTTTATCTGCGCAAACGCTATTGGCAGCAGGGAATGCGGCAGATGCGAAACATCAATCCCAACATGCAGTTTATGATTATCACGAATGACGTGCGGGAGGCAAACAAGTTTCTGCCGGGCATCCCGGCTTACAACTTTGATCTCGCAAAAGATTATTCCATATTAAAAAACGCGCGCTATTTATTGCTGGCAAACTCGTCGTTTGCGTATTTCCCGGCGTTTACCAGCGACACGGTGCAGTATATCCTGGCTCCCAAGTATTGGGCGAGACATAATGTGTCCGACGGCTACTGGGCTTCGGAGCAGAACATTTACGAGGGCTGGCATTATATGGACCGGAAGGGCAGGGTGTTTACGGACGAGGAGTGCCGGGAGGAGCTGGCGTCCTACAAGAAGCGGTCTAAGAAGTATGCGGATGTAAACAAAAAGCCTGCGGGCGCAAAACTTCGGATGATGAAGCTGCGCGCGTGGTATATTTATAAGAAGGCGTATCTTGGAAAAATTGGCAGAGGTGTAATGCGGCGGGCAAAGAAACTGGTGCGCTCGGCATGATGCGGCGGGTGAAAATGGATGTGCCGGGTGCGACATGGCAATGGAGTCGGACGGGAAAACGCTTGCGTTGTGCCTGAATAGAGGGTGTTTGTGGTACGAAGCGAACAGGAGCGGATAGGGAGTAATTAAGAAAAAGGCGGATTTGCATGAAAGTTTGGGAAAAGATTGAAAATTTCTTGAGCGGCAGGCGGGCGGTATTTCTGGCGGCGGGACTTTTGCTCCTGTCTTTGCTCCCTCTGCTCTGGCTGGGAAGATATAATGTGATGTGCATCGATGACTACGATTACGGCAGGCGGGTGCACGATGTCTGGCAGGCGACGGGCTCTTTTGCGGCCTCCGTGCAGGAGGCGTGGCGGCAGAATATGGACTTCTATCAGGACTGGCAGGGGACTTATATATCCTGCTTTCTGATGGGCATGTGTCCCATGAATTTTAACTATCACATTGCATGGGTGGTGCCGATTGTGATGATCGGTATGTTCGCCACCTCCTCGTTTGTGCTGGGGCGGCATATTCTGGTCAGGTGGCTCGGCTGTGAAAAGGAGGGGGCATCCCTCTGTATGCTGTTTTTGCTGTTCGTGTTTTATCAGGTGATAGAAGCCCCCTTTGAGGGAATTTACTGGTACAATGGCTCTACTCACTATGTGCTGATGCAGTCCATATGGTTCTTTCTGCTGACGCTTGTCTCGGGGAGTCTCTGGGCGGAGAAAAAGGGGCGGGCCTGTGCCTGCTGCGCGGCGGCGGCAGTCCTCTCTGTGATCGTGGGCGGCGGCAATCTGGTGACGGGCTTACAGGCGGAGATTTTGATGGTCTTTCTTGTCTGTTATGCCTTTTTTCAAAAAAAAGATAAAATTGCATATGTTATCATCCCCTTTCTGACGGGGAGCGCGGGGTTTCTGGTAAATGTCCTTGCCCCGGGCAACGGCAAACGCGGCAGCATTGATATGGACGAGGGATATTCCGCCGTGAAGGCGATTGCCCTGTCTTTTTACAATACGGTGGTGTTTGCAATCCGCTGGACGCCGGTGCTTGTGGTGATTTTGTGGTTTTTGCTTCTGCCCCTTTTGTGGAAGCGGATGAAGGCGTCCGGGAAAAACTTTTCCCATCCTGTTCTGGTGACGGCGGGAGCGTACTGTGTGATTTCTGCGATGTTTACGCCCACACTCTATGCGGTAGGTATGACGGGGCTTTCCCGGGTGGATAATATCATTCAGATGACTTATTATCTGGCGGTTTTGTTGGTGACGGCCTACTGGCTTGGGTATTTTTCCCACAGGACAGACGGGGCAACGAAAGTCGGTAATGTGCCCGGAGGCGCTGTGTCGGCGCAGGGTAACGCTGCAGGGGACAGCGTGGCAGAGGCTTTCGGCCTGTTTCTGGAGCGGGCGGGGAAGCGGATGAGCGTGGTATGCCTGCTGCTGCTTCTCAGCATTTGGGTATTTACGGCGGACAAGAACACTTACACGAGCATTTCCGCCCTGCGGTCCGTGGCGAAGGGGGAGGCGCAGACCTTTTATCAGGAGGCGATGGCGCGCTATGAGATTTATACGGACGAGGATGTGAAGGAGGCGGTGGTCGCCCCCTACAGCGCAAGGCCGGCCCTCTTTGATTTTACCGATTTGAGTGAGGACGAGGGAAACTGGATGAATCTGGCGGTTGCGCGGTATTACCACAAAGACAATGTAAGAAGAAGTTCGAAAGACATCACGCCATAGGACGAGACGCCGGGAACTTGTAAATCTTACATGAAAGAATGTCTAAAGGACAGGCATTCTCTGAGCCGGTTGAGAGGAATATACGATGAATCAAACTGTGAAAGGAAAATTAAATCTCCCTAACGTGACGCTGGCGGCTATGACCAGCGTGAACGTGTATGAGACAATTCGCGCCATGGAATACAGTATGCGGGGGATTACCTTTGGCGATGTGGTGCTGATTACCCACAGAAAACCGCTTTTTCTGCCGAAAGACATTCGATATTCCCATACGTCGAAGCTGGATGATATAGATAAGTTTAACTATAAAATGGTGTATGAATTAGGGAAACACATCAGGACGGAGTATGCGCTGATTGTCCATGCGGACGGCTTTGTGGTGCATCCCGAGAGTTGGCAGGATGCGTTTCTGGATTATGATTACATCGGCTCTCCGTGGCCGCTGCCGCAGAATGATTACTCTTACCGGGACGCGAAGGGAGAGCTTGTCCGGGTGGGAAACAGCGTGTCGATCCGCAGCAAAAGGCTGATGGATTTCCCGGCGGAAGCAGGGCTTAAGTGGGAAAAGATTGAGGAGGAAGACGAGTATAACGAGGATATTTTTCTCTGCTGCAAATATCGCAATGTGATCGAGGAGGCGGGTATGCGTTTTGCGCCCATCGAGGTGGCGAAGTATTTCGGGCATGAGCATATGATTCCCGAGATCATGGATGTGGAGAAGCCCTTTCTCTTTCACAAGTGGCGCGGCAGAAACGCGCAGTACCCGCAGTTTAAGAATCCGTGGAAAGTCAGATGGCAGAAGTGTAAGGATTTGATCAGACCATTACTTTTTTGGCGAAAGTGAGAAGTGCTTCTAAAGACGCCCCGCCATAGGACGGGACGCCAAGAAGCACTAAGTCTCACTTGGGAGAATGTCCAAAATACGGACATTCTCCGCAATGAAAGACGAAAGGATAAAATAACACATGATATATGACTGCGTCCCCTTTTTTAACGAATTGGATATTTTGAAGCTGCGTATGCAGATTATGGCGCCCTATGTGGATTTTTTCGTGATCGAGGAGGCTTCCGTCACGTTTTCGGGGGAGCCGAAACGGATGATCTTTGCGGAGAACAGGCAGCTTTTTGCGGAATTTGAGGAAAAGATACGCTATGTGGCGGTGGAGAACTCGCCGCTGGAGGGGGTTACGACCCACGAGCGGGATAAATTTCAGAAGAATCAGTTGATTCGGGGACTTTCCGACTGCAGACCGGAGGATATCATCATTTTCAGCGATGTGGACGAGATTCCGAATCCCAAGACGCTTGTGCGGCTGATCGAAGCGTTTGAACCGGGAAAAGTGTATCACCTGGCGCAGCGGATGTTCTACTGTTTTTTGAATATGGAGGAGGTGTCCGGGAATCTCCTGTCCATCACGGGGGAGTTTCCGGGTGTGGAGAGAAGACAGTGGCTCGGCACGAAGATTTGCAGTTTCGCGGAATTGCCGGAGGAAGGGATCGTGTATCTGCGGGAAGTGCCGCCGGAGGATCAACGCAGCGTGCGGGTGGCGGACGGCGGGTGGCATTTCGGCTATATGGGCGGAGACGGCGAGCGGGATGTGGCGAAGCGTATCGGTGTGAAAGTGCAGGCGGCGGCCCATTCAGAATACAATACCAAACGTTATTTAAACGAGGCGGTGGACAGGCTGCTCTGCGGCGAGGATATTTTCGACCGGGACGCAAAGTTTGTGCGGGTTCCGATTGACGACAGTTTCCCGGCATATCTGCGGGAGCATAAGGAGGAGTACGATTTCTTGATTGCTCCGGGGATCAGCCCGGCGGGGATTTTATGGAAGCGAATGAAACTTGCGGGGAAGCAATATTTGCGTAAGGCGCGCGGTGCGGCGGCGCGGATACTGCGGCGGTAAAAAGACGGAAGCGGAGCAATGCAATGCGGTTTGCGAAAGACTTGCCGGTGCGCCGGTTGGACGGAGGCGTTGTGTTTCTAGCGGAAAGCGCTTCAGAATGGAAGGAACTATGATAAAGGAGATTTACAGGCGGCTGCGGGAGGAAAGCCCGGTTCCCCGTCTTGCTTTCTATATCGGATTGACCATAGAACTGCTGATGGTGATTATCGACAAGAGCAATTATATCAATCCCATCGAGGGGTATTTGTTCCGCCTGACCTTTCTTCTGTTTGCGTGCAAGCTTCTTCTCACGCGCTATGAACGGTGGGAGTGGGCGATTATTTTTGTGATGGAGGCGGTGGCCCTGATCTCTTACCGTGTGACCGGAGCCAACGATATTATCCGCATTGTGACTTTTGTGGCGGCCTGCAAGGGCATTCCGCTGAAGGAAGCGCTGAAATATACGTTTTATGTGACGCTGGCGGGCTGTCTTGCCATCGTGGCTCTTTCCGTGACGGGGATTTATGGGGATATCAGTCTGACGCAGGCTTTCGGTCATGAGGCGGCGGAAACCACCCGCTATATCGGCGAGGAGGCGGCGGAGGAAACCCGCTATACGCTTGGGATGGGACATCCCAACGCGCTGTCCTGCATGTTTTTTATGCTGGCGGCGCTGGGTGTCTATGTGTGGTTTGACCGGATGAAATGGTACAGTTATCTCTTTTTGATGCTGCTAAATGTGGGCGTTTACCTGCTGACCCGCTCGAAGACAAGTATGCTGATTACGGCGGCTTTTATTCTGGGCGCCTGTCTTTTTACTTTTGTGAAGGGCTTACGGAAGAAGACGTTCTTCTATGTCTGCGGCCTGCTGGTATTTCTTCTGTGTATTGCATTTTCTGTGGATGCCGCAGTCTGTGCCCAGCGGGTGAGGGACGCGCAGTGGAACGAGTTTTTCTTCTGCAATCCCCGGGATAATGCGCATATCGTGCTGCTGGGCAGGATTGACCGTCATATCAGCGGCAGGATCATATCCCTGACGGATTCAGACAACAATGACGGCATGATTCAGACATGGTCGGCGTTCTCCTGCGAAAACAACATGAACTATTATTTTGACATGGGATGGGTCAAAGTGTTTTACCGCTATGGCGTGATTCCGGGCATTTTGTATGTGACGGCGAATCTGCTTCTTTTGTGGCAGCTCTGGCGCAGGCGGGATGCCTGCGGGCTTGCGCTTTTTGTGATGTTTGCGGTGTACACGGTGGTGGAAGCGCATCTGATCTCCGTCTATATCGGCAGGAATTATCTGCTTATGATGATGGGGTGCGAAGCCGTCGGGGAAAGCAGCAGGAGGGGTTTAGATATGGATGACAGCTATAAGAGGTTTGTGGTAAAATAGATACCGAGAGGTACTTTTATGAATCGTAGAATGAAACTGATCGAGAGCTATCTGCTCCTCCTTACAGACCTGTGCAGTATAGCCTTTGCATACATCATCGCCATCCTGATACGTTATCGGAAGTTTTCCAGAGTCATGGAACCGGAACTTCATTTCGTGGTATGTATCGGGTTTTTGTTGTTCTGCACGATTTACAGCTTTCTGTTCGACTGGAACAGGGAGTTTATCAAAAGAGGCATTCTTGTCGAGTTTATAGCGGTCACCAAATTCAATGTCTTTATGGAACTGTCCGTCATGGCATTCCTTTTCATGCTGCAGAGAGGCGCGGACGTCTCCCGTCTGGTGATGGGGTACTTTGTCATTCTGAATATTTTTATCGTGTGGTTGGTGCGGCTCGCTATGAAGAAGGCGCTTCGGGTCTGGTTCACGGCCAAGTCCAACATTGTCAAGATCATGATAATCACGAAGGACGCCGCTCTGGAAAAGACGCTGTCCAAGCTGAGAGAAGCCATGGATATCAACTATGAGATCGTGGCGCTGGCCTGTGTGGACAAGGACAGGAAGGGCGAGACTGTGGAGGGTGTCGAGATCAATGCAAACAGGGAAAACGTGCTCTCTCTGGCAAGGCAGATGCCGCTGGACGAGGTGTTTATCAGCCTGCCGGACGAGGATATGTCCTATGTGAAGCACATCATCTACGATCTGGAGTCCATGGGCGTGGCCTGCCATTACAATATTGATATCATAGAAAGGCCCAGCAAGGAAGTGCGGGTGGGAAGCTTCGCCGGATTTACGGTGGTGACTTATTCTATCAACCATTTTGACTACAGGCGTATGGTGGTGAAGCGGATGATCGACATTGTGGGCGGTCTGGTGGGATGCCTGATAACGGTTGCCGTCACTCCTTTTGTGGCGGTTGCCATCAAGCTGGACTCTCCGGGGCCCGTGCTCTTCGCGCAGACCAGAATCGGCAAAAACGGCCGCCGTTTTAAGATTTATAAGTTCCGCTCCATGTATATCGACGCGGAGGCGAGAAAGAAAGAGCTGGAAGTGCTAAACGAGATGCAGGGGCTTATGTTTAAGATGGAAAACGATCCGCGGATTACGAAGGTCGGGAAATTTATCAGAAAGACAAGCATTGACGAGCTGCCGCAGTTTTTTAATATCGTGAAGGGGGATATGAGTCTGGTGGGGACGAGGCCGCCCACGGAGGGCGAGTTCGAGCAGTATAACTCCCATTACAGGCGGAGAATCAGCATGACGCCGGGACTCACGGGGCTCTGGCAGATCAGCGGCAGGAGCGAGATCGTGGATTTTGACGAGGTTGTGAAGCTGGATCTGGAATACATCGACAACTGGACGCTGGGGCTGGATATCAAAATCCTGTTCCAGACGGTGTGGGTGGTGCTGACGGGCAGGGGCTCCAAGTGAAATACCACGCAGTCGCCGTCAGGGTCATGCCGACACGATTTTGGCTCGCGGGAATAAACGGTTGTCGGCCATGAACAGTGACTTCAGGGCAGTCTGGAAATGAAGGCTGTGGTACATGATGGAGGGAGGACGGAGCTTGCACGTATGTATGATTGTGCCGAATAAGGCGGTTAAGGGCGGGATTGCCTCTGTGGTCAACGGTTACCGGGGAAGTGAATTGGAGAAGCGATATCGCATCACCTACATCGAATCCTATCAGGACGGCAGCAAGTGGGACAAGCTGAAAAAGGCGTTTGCCGGATATCGGGCTTTTCGCAGGCTGCTTAAGAAAGACTGCCCTGACCTGGTGCATATCCACTCCTCCTTCGGGCCGAGCTTCTATCGGAAGATGCCTTTTATCCTTTGGAGCGCGTCAAAAGGGATTCCCGTGGTCAACCATATTCACGGGGCGGAGTTTGATGCCTTTTACGAGAACGCTTCCGCTTCCAAGAAAAGGAGGGTGCGCAGCGTTTATCGGAAATGCACACGGTACATTGTGCTGTCAAAGGAATGGAAGGAAAAAATAGCACAGATTGTTCCGGCAGACAGAATTGATGTGATAGAGAATTATTGTGTCTGGCCGGAGAAACCGGATCTGGCGGGGCGGCGGCAGAATCAGATTTTGTTTCTCGGCGCGTTGGAAGAGAGAAAAGGGTGCTATGACATACCTGTCATTTTTGAAAACGTGAAGCGGAAATGTCCGAATGCGCGGCTTGTGATGGCGGGAGACGGGCAGATGAAGCAGATCAAAGAGGCGTTTGAGAGAAAAAAACGGCTGTCCGACGTAACGTTTACGGGTTGGGTGCGGGGACAGGAGAAAGAGAAGCTGTTACAGCAAAGCGCGGTTTTTCTTTTTCCGAGCTACAATGAAGGTATGCCGGTGGCAGTTCTGGAGGCCATGGGTTATGGCCTGGGCATTGTCACGACAACCGTAGGCGGTATCCCGCAATTAATCGAACATGGAAAAAGCGGCTTCCTGGAAACACCCGGCGACCTGACCGCTATGGCGGAAGATGTCAGCGAGCTTTTACAGGATAAGACGTTATGCCGCAGTATGGGAGAGCTGGCGCGGGAAACGGCAGAGCAAAAATATAGTTTAAGAATGCATTTGCAGAAATTGGAAGAGACTTACAGAAAGGCATGTTTGACAAAATGAATGTAAAGCTAAAGGCTGCGAAAAGTCTGTTTAAAATAGCGTATTGGAAGTGCCGTTACGGCTCCCGGTTCAAGATGCCATGGATACAGGGATTTGACCGTGTCTATCTGGAACTGTCCAAGAAGGGACATATGAGCTTCGGGGAGAGAAACGAGAACCGGGGCAGGATGCATTTTATCTGTGCGGGCGAAGGCCGGCTGGAGATCGGAAACCATGTCATCTATGCGATAGGCGGCAGCATTACATGTATGGGGCATATCAAAATAGGTGATTACTGCAGATTTGGCAATAACGTTGTCATTGTTGACCATGACCATAATTTTAAGAATCAGGACGAGGAGTTTCGGATCGGGGAAATTACGATCGGAGACCGTGTCTGGATTGGTGCAAACTGTACCATCTTAAAGGATGTGCATATCGGAGACGACTGTGTGATAGCAGCGGGAAGCGTAATTAACAAGGATGTACCGGCGCATACCATTTGTTACCAGAAAAGAGAAACGGTGTATGCCCCGATTTCATCAGAACAATAGGGAGTTTGACGAAAGTGGATCAAATCAGCGTGATTGTCCCGGTTCACAACGGGGCGTCCTATCTGGAAGAATGTATCGACAGCATTCTGGCGCAGGACTATGAGGCGCTGGAGGTGCTTATCGTAAACGACGGCTCAACAGACGATACGGCCGGGGTCTGTGAGCGGCTGTGCGGGCAGTATGCCTGCCTGCGGGTGATTACGCTGCCGGATCTGGGCGTTTCCGTGGCGCGCAACCGGGGGCTGGAGCAGGCAGAGGGCGACTATATCATGTTTGTGGATGCCGACGACCGCCTGCGGCCGGGGGTGCTTGCGGGTCTGCACAGACTGGCGGTTCAGACGGACAGCGATATGGCGGGCTGCGGCTTTGCCGCCTGGGGCACGTCCGAGGAGTGGGAGCGGCTGCGGACAGAGAAAGAAATGCCGCAGGAGCTGACGGGCGCATATGCGGGGAAAATATATAATGGTGACTGTTATCTGGAAGAAAATATTCTGCGGGGGAACACCCGCTGCTGGAGTAAGCTCTACAGGCGGGAACTGATCGGACAGGTACGGTTTCGGGAGGGACTGACCATCGGTGAGGACATGCTGTTTCTTGTGGAGCTTCTGCCGCGTATGAGGCAGGCTGTGGAGACGGCTTATCCCGGCTACGGATATTACCAAAATCCGGTCGGCGCTATGCAAAGACCTTTCACACCGGCTTACATGGATCAGATTTACTGCTGGGAGATGGCGCGCGAGCTGATTGTGAAGCGGGAGCCGTCTCTTGCGGCGCAGGCGGATGCCCAGATTATGGTGGGGGTCATGCTGACGGCGGGAAAGCTTGCTCTGCTTTCCGGAAAAGAGTGCAGGAAGGCCAAAGAGTATGTGCGGGTGTGCCACAGAAAAATAAAGGGCATAGCCGATAAAAAGGCGTGTTACCCTTATCTGCCGGCAGGCTATGGGATGAAAGTGCGGTTGTTTGGCTGTCTGCCGCGGCTTTATGTGTGGATGTACCACTGCGGCAAAAGCAGTGTAAAAAATGCGAAAAGTACTTCTAAAGACGTCTCGCCATAGGACGGAAACGCAAACAGTAAGCTGACTTGGAAGCACTAAGTTTCGCATAGGAGAATGCCTGAAAAGCGGCATTCTCCGCACAGCGGAATCATGGCGGTTAGTGTGAAACGGATACAAAGTTGATGAATGGGAAGAAACAGAGCAAACAGAGAAAGCGGGAAAGAGAATGAAGAGGGTCAATCCGTTAATCAGCGTAATCGTACCTGTATACAATAAGGAAGCGTATTTGCGGGAGTGTGTGGACAGCATTCTGGAACAGGTCTACAGGCGCATCGAAGTGATTCTGGTGGACGATGAGTCCACGGACAAAAGCGGCGCGATCTGCGATGAGTTCGGGCGGGCGGACACGCGGGTGCATGTCATTCATCAGAAGAACGGCGGCCCCACGGCGGCCTGCGTGGCGGGCATGAAGGCGGCCGCCGGCGGGTACTATATGTTTGTGGACAGTGACGACTATCTGGAGCCGGAGACGCTTGCACAGATGGCCGACCGTCTGGCCGGTGTGCCGGGGGAGATCGTCTGCTGCGATCATGTGGTGGAGAAGCAGCGAGGCACGGAGCAGGTGAGAAACGGCATAGAGCCCGGTATCTACGAGAGCGACAGGCTGCGGGTGGTCAAGGCGAGACTGATCGGGGAGGAGAAGAAGGTAATTCCCCTTTCCAGATGTATGAAGCTTTGCGAAAAATCCCTGTTTGACGGGAATGAGACATACTATGATTACAGCCTCCGCTTCGGGGATGACACGAACCTGATGTACCCCGCTCTGCTCACAAGCAGCCGCGTGGTTATCATGAAGGACGCCTTTTACTATCATTACCGCTATGTGGAGGGGTCGCTGGTGCACGGCTACGACGAGGGGCTTTTCGCGGGGGTGGAGCGGCTGATGGAGGCCGTGAAGCGGACGGCGGAGGAGAAAAAGGCGCCGGACGCCGTGGGCGCTGTGGATCGCGAATACTGCTACATGCTTCTGTATGTGATGAAGAATGAACTGCGCGCCCCGGGGAATGATTACCGAAAGCGGATTCAGGCGATCTTCGGGGAAGAAAAAATCAAGACCATGCTGCAGAATACACCGATTGCGGTGACGGAACGATCCAACCGGCTTCTGTATATGGGGGCGGTATATCCCGGCGGCGTGCTGCTGCGGGTGCTGCGGCTGATCCTGCGCGTCTATGATCGGAAGTGAGCCGTTCGGAGAAAGCGGGTACATCATGGCTGCAATGCACGCTGATTAAGCGCAAGTTGTTGCGGAATCCGGCGTGTGAAAAGCCATCCTGATGGGGAATCGGCGTGAAAAGAAACGGAGACAGCATGATTATTATACGGGTCATGGGCGGGCTGGGCAATCAACTGCAGCAGTACGCCCTGTTTAGAAAATTTCAGAGTCTCGGAGTCAAAGCAAAGCTGGATCTCTCCTGGTTTTCGCAAAAAACGCAGGAGTCGGCGGCGGCGCCCAGAAAGTTTGCTCTTTCCGACTTCGAAGGGGCGTCTTTGGAGACGGCTTCCGCGGAGGAGGTGCGGGCGCTTCTCGGGAGAGCCTATGAGGATGAGGCAGGGCTTTCGGAAAAGCTGAAGAAGCGGCTTATGCCGGGGAAAATGCCGCTGTTCGAGGAATCGGAGATGTACCATCCGCAGATTTTTTCCTGGCGGGCGCGCTATCTGGTCGGCTATTGGGCCTGCGAGGCATACTACGCGGATATTCTGGGCGGGCTGCGGGAGGAGCTTCGCTTTCCCGAGAGCGGCGATGCCCGAAACCGGGAGGCCATGGCCGAGATGGCGGCGCAGCCCTCCGTCAGCATCCACGTTCGCAGAGGGGATTATCTGGACGCGGCCAATGCTGCCGTGTTTGGCGGCATCTGTACGGAGGAGTATTATGACGCTTGTGTCAATTATATAAAAGAAAAATGCCCGGGCGCGGTTTTCTACGTCTTTTCGGATGACGGGGATTACGTGCGCGCGCATTTTACGGGCGAAGAGTTTTGCATCGTGGACTGGAACAGGGGAGAGAACAGCTTTTACGACATGCAGCTGATGAGCTGCTGCCGACACAATATCTGTGCCAACAGCACGTTCAGCTTTTGGGGGGCGCGCTTAAACAGCCATACCGATAAAATTACGCTTCGCCCGTCCATCCACAAGAATACCCAGACCTGCATCCCGGAGCAGATGAAAAAACTGTGGGACGGATGGACCCTCGTCACCCCGGAAGGAACGGTCATTTGATAAGAGAGGAAAATGATGGTATAATGTCCGCGATGGCAATGAGCAGTGCGCAGATGAAAGATGAAAAAATGGCAGCTTGCTGACAGTTTTTTCAGATTGCAGATGCATAGGGCGAAGCCCGCGAGCGAGGAAAACCGAAGGTTTTTCGAGCATGCACTGCGGAGATGCGGAGTTTGGAAAGGCATTTATATGAACTACGGCAACGACAAAATTGTGATGTATTTACACGGCGGCAGCGGCAATCACGGCTGTGAGGCGATTGTCAACAGCACCTGCCATATGATAGAAGAGATTCCGAAGCTCCTTGTGACCAACAGCGAGCAGGAGGACAGGCATTATTCGGTGGAGTCGCTCTGCGAGATCCTTGAGGAGCGTAAGATCGCGGAGCATTTCTTTGCCCATGTGTGGTATTACGCCTGGCGGAAGCTTTTTCGCGATCCCGAGTCCTTTATGCGCTATCGGTTCCGGGAAGTGATGGGAAAGAATCTGGCGCCGCTCTATCTCTCCATCGGCGGCGATATGTACTGCTACGAGCTGTCAAAGAAGGAGGCCGTTACCGCCAACAGCGCGTTTCATAAGGCGGGCGCGAAGACGGTTCTCTGGGGCTGCTCTCTGGAGCCTGAGCTTTTGCAGGAGCCGGAGGTGGTGGAGGACATGAAGCGGTATGCGCTGATTACGCCGAGGGAGTCTATTACGACGCAGGCGCTGGCGGCGGCAGGGGTGACGGAGAATGTGAAGCAGTTTCCCGATCCCGCCTTTGCGCTGGAGCCGGAGCAGACGAAGCTCCCCTTCGGGTTCAGTGAGGGGAACACCATCGGCATCAACATCAGCCCGATGATATTGAAATATGAGGAGAAAAACGGGATTACAATAGAAAATTACCGTAAACTGATCGACCATATTCTGGACACGACAGACTGCCATATCGCGCTGATTCCCCATGTAATGTGGAAGAATAATGACGACAGGCTGACGATACATGAACTTTATGCCGTTTATCAGGGAAATGACCGTGTGGTAAAGTTTGAGGATATGTCCTGTCAGAAGATTAAATATGTGATTTCCAAATGCCGCGCATTCATCGGAGCGAGGACGCACGCGACCATCGCGGCCTACTCTTCCATGGTTCCCACGCTGGTGGTGGGGTATTCCGTGAAGGCCAGAGGCATTGCGCAGGATCTTTTCGGCAGTTCGGAACACTATGTGCTGCCCGTGCAGACGCTCTCCAATTCGGATGAATTGATCGGCGCTTTTGAGTGGATGATGGAGAGAGAGGACGAAATCCGCGGGAGGCTGCGGGAGATGATGCCGGATTATTGCAAAAAGGCGGCCGAGGCGGGGGAGGAACTCCGCAGGCTGTGGAGGGAGCTGCACGATGCGCCGGGAGCGCCGTAAATGGCAGAAAGCCGCGGATTGCGGCGGCAGTCTCACAACGGTACGCAGATGCGGCGAAATGACAGGAAACGGGGTGATGCCCCGGAAAACAGCCTAAGGATAAAGGAATATGGGCAGAATACAAAAAGCCGGAAAAAATATCATATTCGGATACATCAGCAATCTGGTGATTCTGCTGGTGAATTTTATCCAGCGGACGGTTTTTATCTATGTGCTTGGCAGGACACTTTCCGGTGTAAACGGCGTTTATACGGATGTGCTGAGCGTTTTGTCGCTGACGGAGCTGGGAATCGGCACGGCTTTAAACTACAGTCTCTACAAGCCGGTAGCGGAGCGCGATCTCGAGAAAATCAAGTCCTATATGCGCTTCTACAAAAAGGCGTACCTGACGATTGCGGGCGTAATTGCGGTTCTGGGAATCGCGATTTCCCCGTTTTTAAAGTTTATTCTGAAAAACCCGGGCAATCTGACCGTGAGAGAACTGACGCTGTACTACTATCTGTTCCTGTTCAACACAGTCATCAGTTATTTTGTTACTTACAAATACAGTCTGGTGAATGCAGAGCAGAAAAATTATATCCAGACAAACATCACCACCCTGACAAAGCTTGCGACGGCCGCGGTGCAAATCTCAGTTTTGCTGCTTTTCAGGAACTTTTTATTTTATCTGCTGGCACAGTCTGTAGTGGAGCTTTTACAAAAAATATTTGTGACGGCCTATTTGAACAGGCTTTATCCTTATTTGCGGGATAAGGATGTGAAGAAGCTGTCGGCGGAGGAGACGCAGGTGGTGGCCACCAAGACGAAGGCGTTGATCTGCCACAAAATCGGTGATGTGGCCAGGCTGCAGACGGATAAGATCATTATAGCGTCTTTTGTCAATGTAGATACCGCGGCTGTTGTGGACAACTATGTCTACATCATCACTTATGTTGGAAATTTTGTAAATATTATTTTTGATTCGGTGATATCGGGCTTCGGCAATGTGGTGGCCACAGAGTCGAAAGAAAGGCAGTATCTTCTTTTTAAGGTGTATCGCTTTTTTGCCTGTTGGCTCTTTGGCTTTGGCGCGGTGGGGTTTTTCCATCTGCTTACCCCCTTTATCGGAGGGGTGTGGCTGCGGGACGCAGGCTGGACGCTGCCGCAGGTGACGGTGACTCTTCTGGTGATGGATTTTTATCTGAAGGGCGGACGCACGGTGCTTCTGAATTTCAAGATTGCCTCCGGGCTTTTCGAGCAGGACAGGTTTCTGCCGTTGGTGCAGGGAGCCGTCAATCTGGTCGTCTCGATTGTGCTGGTGAGAAAGATCGGTGTGACAGGTGTCTATGTGGGGACGCTGGTATCCGGCATTCTTGCAAATCTGATTCGGCCCGGCATCATCTACCGGGTCTGCTTCGACAAAAAGACGGGGGTCTATTTTAAGGATTCCCTGAAATATATCGCGGTGATCGTGGCGGTGGGGGCAGTGATTACACCGATTCGCCGGGCGGTTATGGGGGAGACCACGATCTTCACCTTCGCCGTGATGGCAGTTTTGATTACGCTGCTCTATAACCTGGTATTTCTGGCTGTGTTCCACAGGACGGAGGAGTTTTCCTACCTGTGGGATGCGGTGTCTGCAAGGGTTCCGGCGCTGAAGAGAAAGTGAGAAAGTACGAAGTCTCACTGAGGAGAATGCCCAAAACAGGCATCCCCGCATGGCGGGAGAGCCTGCGGGATTAGGGAGGTTCGCATGAATAAGATTCCTCTGATAGAGAATGCTTGTAAAGAGCTTATGGAGTACGGTGTTCAAAGCAGGCAGGAAAAGTGTAAGGATTTGGTGAGACGGCTGCTGCTCCATCGAAGGACGCAGGGGGAAGACCCTATTTTCTGGCCGACAGGACTGCTGGCGTCGGGACTTTGGGCGTGCCGGGAGGAAGTTTTACAGTTGGCGGCGGCGGAACGGAAAGAGGCTGCGGGCGTTCCGCATACAGAACAGGTGATTGAAATGATAGAGGGGGCCCTTGCGGCATACTATAGAAGATGGCTGAAAAAAGGGATGCCCATCATATATCTGGACGATCTGCTGGCAGGGGAGACGCTCCTTGACATGTACGGGGCGGCGCAGCAAGCGGATGCGCATGAAATTTCGGGGCTGTCAGCCGGGCAGATTAAGGAGGCGCTTGACAAAATGGCCTCCTATGCGGCAGATCATCCGACAGATGCGGCGGGGAGTTTCCTCTACCGTCCGGAAGGCAAGGAGTCAACGGTCTTTGTGGACGGTATCGGTCTGGCCTGTCCGTTCCTCTATCGGTACGGGGAGATGTTTGGAGGACAGGAATATAAGGAGCTGGCCCTCAGACAGATTGTGAATTTTTTGTCATATGGCATGGACGGCGCCACGGGCCTGTCCTATCACGGCTATGATGCGGCGGACGGTTGTAAATACGGGATTATCGGCTGGGGAAGGGCTGTCGGATGGCTGCTTCGCGGTATGGCGGGCTGTATGATATCCGATTACGGAAGGGAAAGGTTAAATGTGCCGTTTGCCGCGCTTGTAGATGCGGCGCTGGCCTGGCAGCGGCAGGACGGTTTTTTTTCCTGGCAGCTTGAGGCGGTGGAGGGGCCGGCGGACACTTCCGCCACGGGGATGATCTGCGTCGGTCTAAAGCAGGGGATTGCGGCCGGTGTTCTTGCGGGTGAAAAGTATGAGAACGCCCTGACAGCGGGAAGTCATGCGCTGGAGCGGTCTGTCAGGGACGGTCGGGTGTATCGGTGTTCCGGCGAGTGCGAGGGGTTTTCGAGGTATCCCCAGTGTTATGGGGCGTATCCCTGGTCTCTCGGGCCGGCGCTGGAGGTGTTTCGGCTCGGCGCGGACAAGGGGCATACAGGCATATAGTTCCGGAATGGAGGAGTGGGATGAAAGAACCCATCAAACAATATGAAAAAAAGATTACGCTGCAGGAGGCGTGCTATTACGGCTTCTTTATCCTGTTGTCTCTGGCCAAGGGGCTGGGGTTTTACGAGGGGCAGAAGCTCTTTTATCTGCTCGTCGTGCCGGCGCTTGTCTTAGGCTTTCTGAAAATTCTCCTGACGCCGTACACAAAAAGGCAGGCGGTTTTGCAGGTTTTGTTTCTTGCCCTTGTGGCGGTTATTTATTATGAGTCGAGGCAGATTGCCATTTTTTTTGTAGCTTTCACGATACTCGGCATGAAGAATATTTCGGTGAAAAAGGCGCTCCATATGGCGCTCTGGATATGGACGGTGTGTGCGGGCGCGCTGTCCGCGGTTTCTTTCTTCTTTTTGGAGCATACGGTTTACCGGGTGCACGCCAAGATGGGATTGGGTCATATTTTCCGTTGGAGTCTTGGTTTTACGCATCCGAATATTTTGCATATTACGTACCTGCTGCTTTGCGCGCTGGTAATCCTCACGATGGAGGAGCGGTTCGGTTTCAAAGCGTATTTCCTTTTGATGATCGGAAATTTTTTGGTGTTTTTCTATTCCATCAGTTATACGGGGGGTGGCATTGTGGCGGTGCTTCTGACGGGAGGACTTTATGTAAAACTGCGTCCCCGTTTTTGTTTTGTGGAGAAGCTGCTGGCAAATCTGGTGCTGCCTGTCTGCCTGATTTTGACGTTTGTACTGCCGTTTTACATCAACTATCATCGGATCAGCGGCATGGTGCAGAAGTTGAATTTCATGTTAAATACAAGAATCTGGCTGGCGGAACAGTTCTTGAAATCGGAGTACCGCAGCCTGTTCGGCGCCGATGTCTCTAAGATTGTCAAGTCCTCTATGACACTGGACAATTCCTATGTCTGGTGCTATATCAATTATGGTCTGGTCTTTACCGTGATGATCATGGCCGCATATTTTGCCCTGCTGTTTTACGACACCCACAGGCAGCGGACAAGGGAGCTGGTGATTGTGGTCTGTTTTCTGGCGGCGGGCTGGACGGAACAGCTGCTGTTTAATACTTCCTTCAAAAATGTTACCCTGCTCTTTCTGGGAAATCTGTTGTTCTTACAGCGGGAGGATACCAAGGAATACTGCCTGCTCTCCGCATTTCCGGCGCGGTGGCGGGAGATTGTGATTCCCTTGGCGGGCCTGCCGGATGCGGTGCTTCTTCGCGTGCAGGCGCTCTGGCGGGCGCGCAGAGGCAGGATTTTATGTACGGCGGCAGCGGGCATGGCGGCAGGCGTGCTTTTATGCGCCCTGCTTTATCGGGAGCCGGAAGGCTATGTGGTGCCGCGGTTTTACACGGACGGGCTGGAGGAGACGAGCGTCCGTCTGGAGCGTGAGGACGATCCGTCCTATGAAGGGTTTCGGGTTATGAACTATGTGGACGCGCAGACGCCCATGCAGATCGTGGCGGGGAAGGCCGTGAAGCTGGAGACGGCGCGCTACTATGTGGGAAGCGCATGGATTGGCGGGATGCTCGGGGCAGGGGCCGCGGTTTTGTGGAGTATGGGAGGCTGGCGGAGGAAATCAGCTGAGGCGGTTACGGAGATTTCCGGATACGATAAATAACTGCGGAAGCGGACGTTTGCATACATCAGGATGGGGAGCTGTATGAAAGATAAATTAACTTACTGCAACATTTTGGGAACGAATATTAATGTCACGAATATGGGCGATACCATTGCCTATATCACGGAAAATCTGGAGGAACTAAAGGGAGATTACATTTGTGTCTCCAACGTGCACACTACCGTTATGGCCTATCGTGACAAGGCATACCGCAATGTGCAGAACAGTGGAGCGATGGCCCTTCCCGACGGGCAGCCCCTGTCTATTGTCAGCAGAAAAAGGGGTTTTTCGGAGGCGAGGCGGGTGCCGGGTCCTGATTTGATGCCGGCCATTCTCGAGCTGTCGCAGAAGACGGGATACCGCCATTATTTTTACGGCAGTACAAAGGCCACGCTGGAGGCGCTGCGGACGGCGCTTGTGAGACGCTATCCGAAGCTGCAGATTGCAGGCATGTACTCTCCGCCGTTCCGTGATTTGACAAAGGCGGAGGACGAGGAGGTTGTCCGGCGGATCAACGACAGCGGCGCCGACTTTGTGTGGGTGGCGCTGGGCGCGCCCAAGCAGGAGTGGTGGATGTATGAGCACCGTCATAGGATAAAGGCGCTGATGCTTGGTGTGGGCGCGGCCTTTGACTTTACGGCGGGCACAGTGAAGCGGGCGCCCATGTGGATGCAGAAGCTCTGTTTAGAGTGGGTGTTTCGCATTCTGCGTGACCCCAAACGGATGCTGCCCCGATATTTGAGTACGAACTTTTCCTTCGTGTATCATGCGTACCGGGAGGGAAGGAAAATCGGGCAGGCGGCGAAGAGGGGGATGCACATCGCCATGATCGGCCATAAACGGATTCCCTCCAGAGAGGGCGGCGTGGAAGTGGTGGTGGACGAGCTCTCCGTGCGCATGGCGGCGATGGGGCATCGTGTGGACGCCTACAACCGCTTCGGCCATCATGTTTCCGGGAAAAAATATGACGACGAGTACGGCTGGAAGGGGCGGAAGTTTTATAAGGGTATCCGGGTTTACATCGTGCCAACCTTCCGCAGAAGCAGCCTGAATGCGATTGTTTACACCTTTTTTGCGACGATCATGGCGCTGTTTCACCGTTACGACGTGATCCACTATCACGCGGAAGGCCCCTGCGCCATGCTCTGGCTGCCTCATTTTTTGAAAAGGAAGGTTGTGGTGACGATTCACGGCCTGGACTGGCAGAGGGCGAAGTGGGGGAATTTTGCTTCCTTTGTGATCAAATTCGGGGAGAGGATGGCCGCGAAATATGCGGATGAGATCATTGTGCTCTCGGACAATGTAAAGCAGTATTTTGCGGAAACTTACCACAGAGAAGTTATCTATATTCCCAACGGAATAAGCAGACCCGGGCCGCAGGGACAGACAGTGATCGGTGAAAAATACGGTTTGGAAAAGGACGGCTATTTTCTTTTCCTTGCGCGGATTGTGCCGGAGAAAGGTCTGCATTATCTGATTGAGGCATTCTTCCGGATTAAGACCGATAAAAAGCTGGTGATCGCCGGGGGCAGCTCACAGGCTTTTGATTATATGGAGCGGATTCACCGTATGGCGGCGAAGGATGAGAGAATCATCATGACGGATTTTGTGCAGGGGCAGGTTCTGGAAGAGCTTTATGCCAACGCTTACGCCTTTGTGCTGCCAAGCGACGTGGAGGGAATGGCGCTCACGCTTCTTGAGGCAATGAGTTACGGAGACTGCTGTCTGGTCAGCGACATTCGCGAGAATACGGAAGTGGTGGAGGATAAGGCGCTGACCTTCAAGAAAGGGGATGTGAAGGATCTGAGCAGACAGCTTGTCTGGATGCTGGAGCATCCTGATGAGGTGCGCCGCATGGGCGAGGAGAGTGTGGATTATATTTGCGGAAAGTATGACTGGGACGATGTGACAAGGCGGACGCTAGCCGTGTATAAGAAGGCGGCGGGCCGGAAGTGTCTGCAGGAGAAGGAACAGTGGGCGGAAACGCGGTGAAGCGGATGGAGAAATGCTGACTGCGGAAGAAAGAGAAGGAAGGGAAACGGCGGATGCGCAAGCGAACATGGATGGGCATTATGCTGGCCGTGGCAGTTTTGGCGGCGATGGGTTTTTTGTATGCCACCGGGCGGAACAACGTGATACTGGAAGTGGACGGTGAAGGTGAAGCGGGAAAAGCTCTCTGTGTCAGCGTCCGGACGGCGCAGAGTGAAAACAGGGTGTTTTTCTGGCAGGACGGGCAGCAGGAGGAAGGCGGGGAGGAGACGAAGGGATATTTTTTCCTGCCTTCCTGCGTCGGCCATCATAAAATCCGTCTGGGTGATACGGGCGAAAGCAGCGTGAGGATAGACGGAAGGCTCTATCAGGAGGGAGAAACCTTTACCTGGGAGGAGAACCGCACATACGGGTTTCAGATCACGGATGCTTCCTATGATTCGCATACTTATGAAATAGCTTTTATGAAATCTGCGAATATTCCGGCTATGTTTATAGACACGGCGAGCGGCAGTCTGGATTATCTGCATGAGGATAAGGAACATGAGGAGACGGGACGAATCTGTGTGCTGCAGGCGGACGGCGCCACGGAATATCAGGATGAACTGCCCCGGATATCCGGCAGGGGTAATTCTACCTGGGAATATGAGAAAAAGCCGTATGCCCTGAAGCTGAAGGAGGATCAGCCCCTCTGCGGCCTGCGCAAGAGCGACCGCTGGCGGCTTCTGGCACTCTGGAATGAGGGCAGCAGACTGGGGGATAAGATAGCCATGGATCTGGCGCGGGAGCTGGGACTCTCCTACAGCACACAGGGAACTTGGGTGGATTTGTATTTGAATGGGGAGTACAGAGGCATATATCTGTTGACAGAGTCTGTGACGGTCGGGGAAGGCCGTGTTGATATATACGATATTGAGAAGAGAAATAGACAAAAAAACATTTCCATAGAGACGGGCACGGTAAGCAGCTATGAGGAGGAGGGAAGCAAGGGATTTCTTTTGGAGAACGGGTCTGAGACGGACGGCGGTTATCTGATTGAGAAAGACCATCCGAAGCATTGGGAGGCGGAGGAGAATGGCTTTCAGACAGCGCGGGGAGATCTTTTTACCATCAATGCGCCCCGCCACGCGTCGAGGGAGCAGGTGGCTTATATACAGAACCATGTGGACGAGATTGACAGTTTGGTGCAGAGCGGTGATCCTGCAGTATGGGAAAAGCTGGATCTGACAAGTTTTGCAAAACGATTTCTCGTAGATGAGATTGCGCTGGAGGTGGATACGGGAACTACCAGCATGTATTTTTATAAGGATAAGGGTGACGAAAAGCTCTATTCCGGCCCGGCATGGGATTATGACAGAGCGTTCGGTGAGGACGGCAGAGACAGCTATTATGTGAATTACGGGGAAACCATTGTGAACAATAATGAGCGGCTGCAGATTGCCATCAACTGGTACCAGAAGCTATATGAGACGCCGGAACTGTATCAGTGTATTGCGAAAGAGTATGCGGGCGTTCTGCCCTTTTTTGAGAAATTGCTGCGCACCGGCATTGACCGGTATGCGCAGCAGATTGGAGCTTCCGTTGCAATGGATGATGCCCGTTGGGAAAGTGTGCGGGTTTCCGGGGATGCGCTGCTGCGGTACGCAAATTATGACGCGAGTGTCAATTATACGAAATTCTTTCTCGCAAACCGCTTAAACTGTCTGTGCGCGAGGTGGAATGTGCCCCACGAAGCCTTTGCCGCGCCCGCCAGCGGGGAAGTGCATCTGGTTACTTTTTCTGTTTACGAAGGTGTGGTGGAGACGGTGGAAGTACCGGACGGAGAGCTGCTTTCCTACACGCCGGACTATGATGGGGGCGTGTATCAGGGATGGGCGTACAGACGAAACAGAGAGCCTTACAGCGGCTATATTCCCGTCTATGAGGATATGGAACTGTACAATTCGAGGTGGGAGTAGCCGTACGAAAAGTACTTCTAAAGACGACCCGCCATTGGACGGGACGCAAAGGCAGCAAGCTGCTTGGAAGTACTAAGATTCGCACAAGAGAATACCTGAGAAGCGGTATTCTCTGTAGAAATTGGCTGTCAGGGAGATATTATGAGAATTTTAATGGTCAACAAGTTTTTGTACCCCAACGGCGGGTCGGAGACTTATATTTTCAAGCTTGGGGAAGAATTACAGAGGAGAGGGCACGAAGTACAGTATTTCGGCATGGAACACGAGGGGCGCATTGTGGGAAACCGGATTGACTCTTACACGTCCGATATGAATTTCCATACGGGAAAGCTGCAAAAGCTTCTCTACCCCTTTAAAATCATCTACTCCTTTGAGGCAAAGCGCAGGATGGGCCGGGTATTACGCGACATGAATCCTGATGTGGTGCATCTGAATAACATTAACTTTCAGCTTACGCCCTCCGTGATCTATGCGGTGCGCGCGTATGAGAGAAAAACCGGGCGGAAGATCAAGCTGGTTTATACGGCCCACGACTATCAGTGGGTGTGTCCCAATCATATGATGCGCATTCCGTCCACGGGAAAAATCTGCTTTGCCTGCAGGGGCGGGTATTTCGGCGCGTGCATGAAAAACCGCTGTATTCACAATTCCCGCGCAAGGAGTCTGCTCGGAACGATCGAGGCAAAGCTCTATATGTGGCGCAGAACCTACGGATTGGTGGATGTGATTATCTGTCCCAGTGAATTTATGAAAAGGCAGCTCGACTCTAATCCTCTCCTGGAGGAGAAAACCGTGATGATGCGCAATTTCGTGGAGCGGCCGTCGGGGGAGGAGCTGTCGGGCGGCATGGATGAGGACAGGAAACGGGCGGCTGGCGCGGAACGGTCTGCCGATGCAGACGGGGTTGTGGAACAGACGGCGGGTGTGAAACAAAAAGGCGGAAAGTCGGAAGACACACAGCAGAGGGATTATGTGCTTTACTTTGGACGTTTTTCCGAGGAGAAGGGGATCGCCACTCTTTTGAAAGCCTGCGAGGCTCTGCCGGAAATTCCCTTCGTGTTTGCCGGATCAGGCCCGCTGGAAGCGCAGGTGTCAAACATAAAGAATGTGGAAAACAAAGGCTTTGTCACGGGGGAGTCCCTGCACAGACTGATTGCGGGCGCGCGGTTTTCCGTCTATCCTTCCGAGTGGTACGAGAACGGTCCGTTTTCCGTGATGGAGTCGTTGATGTACGGGACGCCGGTGCTGGTTTCCGATCTCGGCGGCGCGCCCGAGCTGGTGCAGGCGGGAAGGACGGGAGACATATTCCGGGGCGGTGATATACAGGAGTTGATCTCGCATATCAGGGAAATGTGGGAACAGCCCGAATTGTGCCGGGCGTATCGGGAAAACTGTAAAGAGATAAAATTTGATACAATTGGGGAATATTGTGATAAAATAGTGAGGAATGTATATAAGGAGAGATGATAATGTCCAGACGAACACTGTACGGTACGGTCATAGTGACATACAGGTGTAACGCGAGATGCAACATGTGCGACTGCTTTAAGGATCCGACGAAACCCGACGAGGAGATCACGCTGGAGGATATTAAGAAGCTGCCGGAGATGGCGTTTACGAACATCACGGGAGGGGAGCCTTTTATCAGGCAGGATATCCCGGATATCGTGCGGGAGCTTTATAAAAAAAGTGACAGGATTGTCATATCTACGAACGGTTACTTTACGGACCGCATCATCGCGCTGTGCCGGGAGTTCCCGAAGGTGGGCATCCGCATCAGCATCGAGGGACTGCAGGAGACGAACGATAAGATACGCGGGATTCCAGACGGCTTTAACAGGGGCTATAAGACGCTCAAGACGCTGGTGGAGATGGGGCATCCCGACGTGGGCTTCGGCATGACGGTGCAGGATATGAACTGCGAGGATCTGGTGCCGCTCTACAATATTGCCAACGACATGGGGATGGAGTTCGCCACGGCGACGCTCCACAATTCCTTTTATTTCCGCAAGACGGACAATAAAATCGACGACAAATACAAGGTGGCGCAGAATTTTGAGAAGCTGATCAACGAACTGTTGAAGAGCAGATCGCCTAAAAAGTGGTTTCGCGCCTATTTTAACCACGGTCTGGTCAATTATATTTACGGCAATAAGCGGCTTCTGCCCTGCGACATGTCGAAAAATGCCTTTTTTATTGATCCCTTCTGCGATGTGATTCCCTGTAACGGGATGGAGAAGAAGGCGGTCATGGGCAATCTCAGAGAGCAGACCTGGGAGGAGCTTTGGAACTCCGAACAGGCCCAAAAGGTAAGGGAGTGCACGAGGAAGTGCGACAGGAACTGCTGGATGATCGGTTCCGCCTCCCCGGCTATGCACAAGTATATCTGGGTGCCCGGATGGTGGGTAATTAAGCATAAGTTTTTGAAAGGCGGTAAATACAGCCTGAAAGAAAACAAGTATATCGAGCAGAAGTAAACGGCACGCAAATTTGTGCAGGAGTATCACAAATTTGTTTGAGGGCAGACACAAATTTGAAATTTGTGCCGCCCCGTCGCACAAATGCTCCGGAATGGGGATTATCATGAAATTTTTGTATGTGGCGCCGCGTTACCACACCAACCAGATGGATATTATGAAGGGACTGACAGAGCGTGGACATGAGGTGCGCTTTATCAGCCACTATGCGGCTGTCATTGAGGATTATTCTTGTGTGACGCCCATTGTGCTGGGGTATTCGCGGCTGTACAGGCTGATTGATTTCCTCTATGTGAAGGTGATTCACAGAAAAGATCCGACGGCTATTGTCTTTAAAATACAGCACGGGTTTCCGCCTCTTAGGAAACTGCGGAAGCTGATCTGCGGTTTTGCGCCGGATCTGGTTATTTTACGGGAACGCTCGGTGTATTCCATGGCGGCATACCTGATCTGTAAGAGGAAGGGATACCCCTGCATTTTATACAATCAGAACCCACTCTGGTCGGAGCCTGCAAAGAAGGATTTTCTGCACCGTGTGGTGAACCGCATGACGCCGCCGCTTCGCATGACGCCCGTGATGGGCGAAAAAAGGCCGGGTACTGTTGTGAGGGAGAACGATTACTTTGTGCCCTTTGTAGTCAATCCGCAGAGAACGCCGAAAGAGCGTACCTATTTTGACGGCGGCAGGATACATATCCTCTGCATCGGCAAGTATGAAATCAGAAAACATCATCTGGAGCTTCTGCGGGCGGCAGAGCAGCTTCGGGATAAATATGAGATCCGTGTGACGCTGGTGGGAGAGGCCACCAATCATTTTCAGAAGGCATACTGCGAGCAGGTAAAAGCTTTTGTGAGGGAACGCCGCATGGAGAACCTGGTTACGGTGAAAACAAACGTGCCAAAGCGCGATATGGAGGGGGAATATCTGGCGGCTGATTTGTATGTGATCCCGAGCACGCTTGAGATGGCATCGGTGTCGCAGCTTGAGGCGATGAGCTATTCCCTGCCTGTGATCTGCAGCGATACGAACGGTACGTCCTGCTATGTGGAGGACGGTGTGACAGGCTATCTGTTCCGGGACTGCGACGAGGCGGATCTGCTTTCAAAACTGGATGATATGCTGTCCGACAGGGAGCGGATACTGTCCATGGGAGCGGCCGGATACCGCGCGGTCGTGGAAAAATATAATTTTCAGAGCTATTTTGATACGGTTACGGGAATGCGGGAGCGGATACTGCAGGAGCGCCTGCGCTGACCGGCGGCAGGAAGAGGCGGAACAGATCAGGGAGTCTTGGATAAGTGGGAAGCATGAAACAAAAAATAAAAGATATTTTGGCGGCGATTGCCTACTTTTTATATGAAAAAGGCATCCTGCACAATCGAATAAAGGTACACGATATCGACGAAACCATCAACGAGCTTCTGCATACCGAAAAGAGTATGGTCCGCTTCGGGGATGGGGAAATTGTGATGATTAAGGGCGGAGACCTGATGCTGCAGAAAGCCAGTCCGGAGATCGCGGAAGGGCTTCGAAGGATTCTGTCCTATCCCGATGAAAAGCTGATGGTGACGATCCCCGATATCTTTGAGACGCTGTCCGACCACCATAGCGCCAGCAGACAGTTTTGGCGGGATCATCTGCTCTTTTGCAGAAAAACATACGAGAGATACTGCGATCCCGGGCGGAGTTATTACAGCACTTTTGTCTCCCGCTGTTACTATTATGTCGCAGATCGGAGCGGCTGTGGAGCACAGTTTGCCAAAATCAGAAAAATATGGGAAAATAGGGATATTGTTGTTGTGGAGGGAGAGCGGACGCACAACGGGGTCGGCAACGATCTGCTTGACACGGCGCGCAGCACAGAGCGCATTATCTGTCCGCCCAGCGATGCTTATCGGGCGGTTCCCGCCATTCTGGACGCCTGTACGGCCTACGGCAAAGACAGGCTGTTTTTATTGTCGGTGGGCGTGGCGGCGAAGTTTCTGGCGGTGAAACTGTTTGAGCAGGGATACCGTGTGCTGGACATCGGGAATCTGGATATGGAATATGAGTGGTTTGTGAGGCGTTCGTCCGGAAAGATAAAGCTGGAGAAGCATGACTGCACCAGCGTGGCGGCGAACCGGGCGGCGGGGTATACGGCGTATTTGGAGCAGATTAAGGTGAGGGTGTAGCATATGTAGTGGGATGCGGACGCCCGGGCAGACGGCAATTTTTGCGTCGCCGTGCTCTCGCTCCATAAAATGCATAGCGGACACTAAGCGCGTGAAGAACCTCGCTATGTGTCGGCAATTTCTGCATAAAAAGTAGATGAGGTAAAACTGAGGATATGATAGATAATCGGGAAACGTATCAGCAGTATATAAGACAGGATCAGCGCGCCCTCGGGCGGCAGCAGGACGCGCGCCCCCGGTTCTTCGGGGATGAGATCTGGAAATTTGAGATTTTGCTCCGCAAGGTGGAGTTCGACATAAACTGCCGTCACGGAGCGGCGGGAAAACTGATCGGGAAATGGCATAAAATATGGTTTCATCGTCTGAGCGTGCGCCTCGGGTTTACGATTCCGCCGAATGTGTTCGGGCCGGGGCTTTCGATTCCGCATTATGGGACGATCGTGGTGCACGGAAACGTGCGCGCCGGAAAAAACTGCCGTCTGCAGGAGGGCGTGACCATCGGCGCGACGAACGGGAGCCACGAGGCGGCCGTGATCGGGGATAACTGCTATTTCGGAAGCGGGGCGAAGGTGATCGGCGCCGTTCGCATAGCGGATGATGTGGCTGTGGGGGCGAACGCCGTGGTGACAAAGGATATTGCAGAGCCGGGCACCACTTGGGCGGGCGCTCCGGCGAGGAAGATAAGCGGTCGGGATTCGCACAGCAATTTGTGCGGCGCATTGTTTGCGGACGAGCCGGGCCGCAGCACAGGGGCGCAGAGTGATAGTGTGAGAAGTACTTCTAAAACGCAGCAGCGGAGGCTGCCTCGTTAAGAAGTACCAAGTCTCACACAGGAGAATGTCTGAAATACGGCATTCTCCGCACTGATTTGAGATTCCGCAGAGCGGAATCATGGCGGGATGCGTTGTGATAAAGGAGTAGTCTGAGCTATGAGCAGAGAGAACGGTAAGTCGAAGGTGGGAATGCTCACCATGCTGGGATATATTTTTGACAAGAGGGACAAGCGCAAGCTGGTGTTTCTCACGGGTGCGATTGTGATCGGAAGCTTTTTGGAGCTTCTTGCGGTCATGGTTTTCATGCCCTTTATCGATGTTCTGCAGAATCCCGGAACCATCCAGACGAAATGGTATCTGAAAATGGTTTATGATCTGCTCGGGCTGCACAGCGCCGAAAAGTTTATGATGATACTCGCGGTCGGCATTATTTTTGTATATGTTGTCAAGAACATCTACCTGATTCTGGAAAAAGATTATATTTTTCGTTTTTCGTACAACACGCAGATGAAGCTTTCCACCAGGCTTCTGTCCGCATACATGAAGGAGCCGTATACCTTTCACCTGAATCATAATATTGCTGTTTTACAGAGAAGCGTCTATGAGGATACGTCGCGCTTTATGCAGGTAATCCTCTACGCGCTGGAGCTGGGGGCGGAGCTTATGGTGGCTGCCGTTCTCGTGATTTATCTGCTGGTTATCAGTAAGACCATAACGATCATCGTGCTGGGGCTGCTGGCTGTTTTTGTGGGCGGCTTTCTTCTGATCAGCAGAAAGTACAGCAGGCGGTTCGGGTTTGAAAATCAGGGTTATGAGGGAAAAATTTTCCAGTGGATGAATCAGTCCCTCGGCGGGATCAAGGAGATAAAGATTTTAGAGCGTGAGGCTTATTTTACGGACGAATTTCGCAAATACTGGGAAAAATATGCAAGAGGGCTGCGCATTGCCCGAACGATTTCGATTCTCCCGAAATATACGGTGGAGGCTGTTTCCATGACGGGGCTTTTGATTGCGGTCATCGTGAAGCTTCTCTTCGGTGAGGCGGACATGGTATATTTTGTTTCTCAGCTTGCGGCGTTTGCGGTGGCGGCGATGCGGCTCATGCCGAGCGTGGGGCGGATCAATGAGCATGCTTCCAACATGCTTTACGCGTTTCCTTCGGTGGAACTGGTCTACCACGATCTGACGGCAGTTGAGGGTCTGATTAAAAAGGACGGGCAGACGTATCGGGCGGATTGGAAGCTGCAGAACGGAATCTGTGTGCAGGATGTGTCCTATCACTATCCTGACACGGACGAGTGGGTGCTGAAAGATGTAAACTTTACGATTAAAAAAGGCACGACCGTGGCGTTTATCGGTTCCACCGGATCAGGGAAAACGACTATGGTGGATATTATACTGGGACTTTTGATGCCGGTAAAGGGCGCCGTGATGGCGGATGAAATCAATATCCATGAGCAGGCGAAAACCTTTCATGCGCAGGTTGGGTACATCCCCCAGACGATCTATCTTTCCGATGATACCATTCGCAATAATATCGCTTTTGGCGTGCGGGAAGGACAGATTGATGAGGCGGCCGTGAGGGCCGCGGTGGAAAAGGCGCAGCTGAAGGAGTTTATCGAGAGTCTTCCCCATGGATTGGATACGATTGTAGGCGACAGAGGCGTCAGATTGTCCGGCGGGCAAAGACAGCGCATCGGTATTGCCAGGGCATTGTACCACGACCCGGAAATTTTGGTGCTCGACGAGGCGACTTCCGCGCTTGACAATGAGACGGAAGCGGCGGTCATGGAGGCCATCGAACACCTGCAGGGTATGAAGACTATGATAATCATAGCCCATCGGCTTACCACGATCCGAAATGTGGATGTGATTTATGAGGTGGCCGGGAGCAGAGTGCAGGAGAAGAGCAAGGCTGAGGTATTTGAGGAGTAAAGCGGAGGAGGGCATGGCGGAAAAGAGAAAGAAGCTTCAACTGAACACGGCGCAGAAAGACAGGCTGCTTTACGGGTCTCTGGTTCTGCTTGCCCTTTTTGCCTTTCTGCTTGTCGGTTCGAGAGAGCCGGTTTTGTTTGATGACAGCGGGGCTTATATGAGAATCAATCGGGTTGAGGGCGTTATGCCGATCTATCCGCTGTTTCTGCTGCTGAATCAGTATTTGTTTGGCTTGGAGAAATATATGAATGCGGTGGTCATCGAACAGGCGGTTTTGGCTGCGGCGTGTGTGACTCTTTTCGTTAAGACGCTTCGGAAGGCGTTTCATCTGCGCTCTTGGGAAACTTACCTGTTCTTTTTCTTATCGCTGATACCTTTCACCGTAGAGATGCCGCAGTCCATGGCAACACAGCAGATTTTGACGGAAGGGTTGTCATACGCCTTGTTTTATCTGTTTTTGATCTTGTTGCTAAAGACGATCTGGACGAAAAAGTATACATGGTTTGCGGGTAGTCTGGCGATGACGTTTGCGCTGGCGCTGCTGCGTTCCCAATTTCAGATTTTGTTTGCGCTATGCGGCGTTATTTTTATGTATGTGGTCTGCAGACAAAAGCGGAATGGTCAGAAAATGTATGGATGGCTCCGTGCAGCCATGGGAACAGTCGGAGGGCTTTGTATATGTCTGGTCAGTATTTTAGCGATTTCCAAGTTGTCGGCCGGATATATGAATGTGATCAAATCCAATGAAAAAATTTCTTTGTTTGTGTTGAAAGTACAGTCGCCGGAGGATTATGAAGAGCATCTTTTAAGCCTGGTTAGTGATGAGGAGGGCGCTGCGGATCAAATTTCGGAAGAGGAACCGGAAGAGGAACGGGAGCTTTCAGTGGAAGAACTGGCAGACAGGAGCTTTATTACAAGCCAGTATGTCAGCCTGATTTTTTCGCGTGGTATGTACGAGGCTGACAGGGAAGACGCCTATTTGTTTGATGATGAAGCTGTGAGAGGATTGTATGTGGCGCTATATGAGGCTGCGGACGCGGAAAAACAGCTTTACACTTATGCGCAAAACGGCTTGTGGATGTGGAAAGATATTGTGGGAGGGGTAGGGCAGGTAGGGAAAACCTGCCTCAGAATACCGTCGCTGTACTATGCGGAGCACCACCCGGAAATTATCATGTCGGATCAGTTCAGCGAGATTCGCAGCGCCCATTTGAAGACAATAGGAATCACTTTGCTAAAGGCGCATTTTGGCCGGTTTCTGTACCATACGCTTATGATGCTTCCGCAGGCGTTTATCTGCACCGTGTTCTTTCAGATCAGGCCGATTTATCTGCTGTGTCATCTGGTGACGCTCTTCCTCTATTTGTCGGCGTTTGCTTTGATGGTATGGGGATATATGGACAGGAAGGCGAATCAAAAATGTGCGGAGTTTATGGCTCTTGTTTTGGGAAGCAATGTGGTGATGGCTGTTGTGATATCGCTGGTCTTTTTCGGACAGCAGAGGTATCTTGTATATAATTTCGGCGCTTTCTATATCGCATATTATCTGCTGCTGCGGGAGCTGTGGATCGGCCGTATCCGCGGCAGGGCGGTAAAACATTTTGGGCGCGGGAAGCGTGGAGAGCGGCCTGAGTGATAAACAACAAACTTGTTTATGCGCAGAAAACGGTGCAGAAATGGGGAAAAGATATGGAACAAAAACGGAGGGTGCTGGTTATCATACCGGCATACAATGAAGCGGAAAATATCGTACATGTGGTCAGGCACATGACGGAGACGGCGCCGCAGTACGATTATCTGGTAATTAACGACGGCTCTACCGACAATACGCCTGACCTGTGTCGAAGTGAGAACTTTCACTATCTGGATCTCTCTATCAATATGGGAATCGGCGGCGCGGTACAGGCAGGATATATTTATGCGCGGAAGAACAATTATGATATTGCCGTGCAGATGGACGGCGACGGACAGCACGATATTGCCTATCTGGATAAGCTGTTGGAACCGCTCATAAGGGGGGAGGCGGATATTGCCATCGGCTCCCGATTTCTGGAAAAGGAGGGGTTTCAGTCCTCCGCAACCCGCAGAATCGGGATCAATATCTTAAGTGCACTGATTTGGCTGACGACCGGGAAACACATTATGGATGTGACCAGCGGCTACCGCGCGGTAAATAAGCTGTTTATCAAGATATACAGTGAGGATTATCCGATGGATTATCCGGAGCCTGAGGCTATCGTGGCTGCAATCATGCATTTGGGCAGGGTGAAGGAGGTGCCGGTGCAGATGCGCGCGAGAGAGGGTGGAACGAGCTCTATTACTTTCAAAAAATCTGTCTATTATATGATTAAGGTCACGCTTGCAATTTTGATCTGCCGAATGGGCTATGGAATACGCAGAGGAAAGCGGACGGATATTTAGAATCCGCGCAGGAAGGAGCAAAGGATATGATACCTGCTACACTGAGATTGACATTAATCATTGCGCTGGTCTGTTATTTTATAGTGATTCTGTATTTTTTGAAGCAGAAGGCGCTCAATTTAAAGTATACGCTGCTGTGGCTGGTGGCCGGCGCTGTTATGGGGGTTCTTGTGGTAATGCCGGATCTTTTGACAAGAATCATTCACATCTTTGGCATTCAGGATAATATGAACGGTCTGTTTATCTTTGCCATCGGTTTTATGCTCATGATTTTATTGTCCCTGACCTCGATTGCGTCAAGGCAGAACAGAAAGCTAAGAACGTTGACGCAGGAGCTGGCGATTTTAGAAAAACGGGTGCGGGATCTGGAGAAGAAAGATATGGAATGACGGGTATGAATCGACTTAAGGAGCGATAAAAGGGGTTATGACATACAGAGCGAGACGGCGGGGAATCCTCATTTTTCTGGCTGTTTTTCTGACTGTTGCCGTGATATTCGTACAGAGGGAGGAATACAGGCAAATACAGAAAAACGGCGAATATATGAAAAAACTATGTTTTGTGCTGCACAAATCTTCATCGGAGCAGGAAATATACTGTTTTGCGGATCAGGCGGAACGGGTCAATTATTTGTTTCTCCCGTCCTATGTAAAGCTGAGCGAAGTACATATTTCCTTTGCGGGGGCGGGAACCGTGGTCTTCGCAGGGGCGAAAGGGGAAGTTTCGCTGGCAAACGGTGAGGATATCGGGGCGCTTGGCTGCAATGAGAAATATGAGATGTATTTTTGCGGAAAAAAGGGGGAGAAACTGGAAAAACAGGAAGTTGTCATCATGCAGTCCGCCGGACTTCCGGCTGTTTTTCTGGAGACGGACAGCGGCTCCATGAAGGATCTGGACGCAGATAAAAATTATGCGGAAAAGGGAAGGATTGTCCTGTTTGACGCGGAGGGAAATGTGGTGTGTGCGGATAAGCTGGATCGTATTTCCGGGCGGGGCAACTCCACATGGGCGTATCCGAAAAAATCCTATGGCATCCGGCTGAAAAACAGGGCCGATCTCCTCGGTATGGGAAGCGCCGATAAATGGATTCTCTTAAGCAATGTGGAGGATCGCACCTACATCCGCAATAAAATGACTTACGATATGGCTGTGGCGGCGGGAATGACGGGATCGCCGGAGTCGCGCTACATTGATCTCTATATCAATCACAGATATCACGGCATGTATCAGCTCTGCGAAAAGGTGGAGATTGACCCGGAGCGTGTGCCGATTGCCGATCTGGAGGCGGAAAACAAAAAGCTGAACAGAGATATGGAAAGCTGTGGGCATTTCGAGACAGAGAGGCGAAAAGGCATGGTGCTTCCCAATGAGCCGCGGGACACGACAGGGGGATATCTTCTGGAAAGAGATGTGGCCGAAAAGTTTCGCTTGGAAATCAGCGGATTTTATACGGAGACGCTGAAAGATCTGTATACGGTCAAACAGCCCGCGTATGCTTCGGAGGCGCAGGTGGATTATATCAGCGGCCTGGTCAACGGCATGGAGCGGGCCGTCGCCGCGGCGGACGGCGTCGATCCCCAAAACGGTATGCAGTATACGGATTATATTGATCTGCGGTCTTTTGCGCAGAAATATATTATCGAAGAATTATGCAAAAATAACGGCGCGGGAGCGACCAGCTCCTTTTTCTATAAACCGCAGGATGCGGTCAGCAAAAAGTTGTTTGCAGGGCCTGTGTGGGATTATGATAAAGCATACGCCAATCTGGACGGGATCAATGAATCAACGGGCGACCTGTGTTATCTGATGCAGAGGGGTACCGATCCGACGACGCTTTTTTGGCATTTGTATCAGCATTCTTCATTTCAGGAGACAGTTTCCGCGTGCTACGAGGAATTTTTCTCTGACTATATGCAGACAATGCAGGAGGAAAAGATTGACGAGTATGTATCGGAGATTCATGCCGCCAAGGACATGGATCTGATCAGATGGAAGGAAATATACGGAGAACCTGTTGACTACGAGGGGGAGGTACAGCGGATTCGGGATTTCCTGTCGGCGCGCAAGCCGTTTTTGGATAAGGTGTGGAAAGAACGGCAGGAGATATGTACGGTCAGTTTCGTCTCGGAAGACGGCGCAATTCACAACTATATGAGCGTGCTGAAGGGTGAGCGCCTTGAGCGAATGCCCGGAGCAGAGCCTGGGACGGTCAGCGGGGACAGGGTATTCGACGGCTGGTACACGGAGGAAGGGATACGGATTGATGAGACAACGCCTGTTTCGGAAGATGTGACGATATATGCAAGGAGTAGTGAGGTTACAGGGACGGCGGATTGACTGGCGGTTTGCACACAGCGGTGTCAGAATATGCGGGCAGCCGGTTTGCGGAAAGGGTTTGCGATGCTCAATATTGCGGTTGATTTACTGTGGCTCCGCCCGAAAAAGGTAGGGGGTACCGAATTTTATATCAGAAATCTGCTGGACGGTTTCCGGAGGCTTGAGGAGCCTTTCCATCTCTTTTTGATGGTATCGAAGGACAATAAGGACACCTTCCGGCACTATACGCAGGATGACAGGATGGAACTTTTGGAGACGGAGGTTGTTTCCGCCAATATTGCGGGGCGGATTTTGTGGAACTTTTTCTGCCAGAACCGTTTCCTCAGAAAAAAGGGGATTCGCAAATGTTTTATTCCGGTGTACTGCCGCCCGCTGCTTAACGGCGGCGTCACCTATGTCAATGTGATTCACGACTTGCAGGCGGCGCATTATCCCGAATACCATCCGTTTCATGAGATCGCCTACTCTCGTCTCTGCTGGTGGCTGGACGCGCATTTTTCCAGGCATCTGGTGGCGATATCCGACTGGGTGAGGGATGATGTCAGGGAAAAATATCATGTAAAGAGTGGGAAGATCACCACCATCTACAACCCGATCACGGTGGACAAGGACGAGATCGTTCCCTTTGAACGGCTTGCGGAAAAATATCATGTGGATAAGAAAGCGTTTTATTATACCGTAGCGCAGTTGATTCCGCACAAGAACCTGGATACGCTGATCGCCGTGATGGAGCGGATTAAGAACACAGAGACAGGACTTCCGTGCAGACTGTTGATTTCCGGGGTGAACGGGGAGAGCAGGGACAGGCTGGAAAGCCAGATTCTGGAGCGTGGGCTGGAGCGGGAAGTGACGCTGACGGGGTTCGTGGAAAATGCCGAGCGGAACGCGCTGTACAAGCATTGCCTTGCCTTTCTCTTTCCCAGCGTGTTTGAAGGCTTCGGTATGCCGCCGATTGAGGCGATGCTTTTCGGCACGGTGGTGATCGCCACGGACAGGACGTGTATCCCGGAGGTGACGCAGGGAAAGGCGAACTATGTGAAAGATCCCTACGATGCGGAAGAATGGATCAGGGTGATGCAAAACCCGGCGGACAGGATAGAGGAGATGGATTTTGGGCAGTATGAACAGATGAGGCTGAGCAGGAAATATTATGAACTGCTGACGGAGCAGCTTGGATAGAGAGCGGAGCGGCGGGCAGGGCGTGCACGGACTACGAGGCGGAAACGGCAGCAAAGAGAGAAAAACAGGGAACGGTATCTATGAAACTGGCGGTTATTTTAGTCAATTATAATGGGAAAAAATATAATACGGCCTGTATCGAGTCCATACTGGCAAGCGGCGGTGTGGAGGAAATAAAAATCATCGTGGTAGATAACGCCTCGCAGGATGATTCCATGCGCCTGCTGGAAGAGCGGTACGCGGGGAATGAGCGGCTTTCCTTCATACGGCTGGATGACAACTACGGCTTCTCCTATGCGAACAATGTGGGGATCCGCAGCGCCGTGGAGTGGGAAGCGGATGCGGTTCTTCTCTTAAACAACGATACGGAGATTGCTTCGGATATGCTGCTCCGCTTATGGGAGTGTGCGAAAAGGCATTCGGGCAGCATGGTTGTGCCGAAGATTTATTACAGTGATGACAGGAAACGTCTCTGGTCTGCGGGGGGAAGTGTCTCACGCGTTATCAGGAAAGTGCGGCATATCGGTCTGGATGAAACGGACGTGGGGCAGTACGATCAGGAAAGGGAGATTGCATTTGCCACGGGATGCTGCCTGTGGATTCCGATGGAGGTGATTCGGCGGGCGGGGACGCTGGACGAGCGTTTTTTCCTCTACTATGAGGACACCGAGTACAGCTTCCGCCTGCAAAAGCTGGGAATCCCCATCTGGTACTGCCCGAAGGCGGTGATGTACCACAAGGTCGGGGCCAGCACCAAAGGGGCGGACAGCCCGCTCTGCGCCTACTATATCGCCCGAAACTGGCTTTTGTGCAGCAGACTGCATCTGGGGCGGCGGTATCCGCTGTTCCTTGCCTATTATGCGCTGAACAGGACGGTATGCTGTGCGCTGTGGCTTGTGCGCGGGAAAAAGGAGCTTGCGCGGGAGACCCTGCGGGGGATTGGCGATTACCGGAAGGGGCGGTTCGGAAGGGCAGCATACGACCGGTGAGCGGGGCGGCGTTTGCATTGGCTGGGGGAGTGTGCTATGATGGGGAAGGCTCGTGTGAAAAGTACTTCTAAAACTCAGCAGCAGAGGCTGCTTCGTTAAGAGGTACTAAGTCTGCTTTGCAGACTTTTCTCACACAGGAGAATGCCAAAAATACGGGTATTCTCCGCATTGATTTGAGTCACAGCAGAGCTGTGAAATGGTGGTCAGTGTGAAACTTTTGAGGAGAATAGCAGGCAGCTTCCGCGTGATAAATGAGGTAGAAAAATGGTGCATGGTTTTTTGGCTGCGGGAAACATGAATATAGAATGTCTTGGTGAAATCGTGGATTTGGGACATTGTAAGCAGTATAATAATCTTCTCAATAAATTTCCGAAAGATCAGGTGTTTCTGGAAGGAGAAACACAGATCAGTTTTCTGGACGGGTATGTCTTTAATAAAGAGAAGCTTGTGACAAAGGGCGCAGGGGACTGGCAGCATACCTTCGCTGAGGCTATGCGGAAGGATGCGGGTGAATGCCTGCGGACGCTGCGGGGCGGATTTTGCGGTTATATTTACAATAAGCAGGATTCCGCCCTTGTTGCGTACACGGATCAGATTGCCGCAAAAGCGTTGTATTACTATGCGGACGGAGAGCGGTGGATAGTCTCAAGCCATATTCCGTACATGATATCTGTTTTGAAGGCTGCCGGGGTATCGTATCACTTTCATGAGACAGCAGCCAAATATATGCTGACATACGGATATATGTTGGATGACAGTACCTTTGTAAAGGAGATTCATCGTCTGCTGCCGGGACAGCTTGTGCGCATCGGGAATGGCGGGGCAAAGGTCGAGAGATATTACCTGATTCCGAATAAGGAAGTGCAGATGTCCGAACAGGAAGCTGTCGGGAGAATTGACAGTGCGTTCAGAGAGGCTGTCAGGAGAGAGTTTGATAAGGACAGGGAATACGGACGGCGGCACTTGGTTGATCTGAGCGGCGGGCTGGACAGCAGGATGGTTTCCTGGGTGGCGCATGATATGGGTTATACGGATCAGCTCAATGTCACTTATTGCCGGGCGGATTATCTTGATTATAAGATATCGCAGCAGATAGCCGTTTATCTGGGACATGAGTATCTTTTTAAAGCATTGGATGACGCGAATTGGCTGTACGATATTGACGACATCATTTCCAAAAATAACGGGGCGGCGCTCTACACTGGAATTACGGGCGGCAGCAGGCTGCTCGGGACGCTTAACACGGAACAGTTCGGGATTGAGCATACGGGTATGATAGGGGATGCTATTCTGTCCACGTTTTATCATGACAGAGAATTGAATTTCGGGAAACCGCGCCCGGGGCTGAATCAGTATTCGAACAGGCTTTCCTATTCCGTTGACAGCCAGGTGATGGAGGAGTATCCTTGTCAGGAGATGTTTGCTGTTTATACGAGGGGAATGATGGGGGCGATGTCTTCCTATATCATCAGACAGCACTATATAGAGGCGGCGTCTCCCTTTACGGATGTAGATTTTCTGGAGACCGTTTTTTCGATTCCTTTTGCATACCGAAACAGGCATCACATCTATCTGAAATGGATGGAACAAAAATACCCGCAGGCGACTGCCTTTGGCTGGGAGAAATGGGGAGGGGTTAAGCCCCGGGAAGACCATATCTTTTTCAGAAAAGTAAAGACGACGCAGAGACTTTTGTGCCGCGCTGCCTGCAAGGCTTTTAAACTGCAGAGCACAGACAATATGAATCCTTTGGATTATTGGTATGGGAAAAGCCCCGGGATACAGGCGTACTGCAGAGACTACTATCTGCAAAACAGGGACAGAAGTGAGATCGACGGGCAGCTCAAAAAAGATATTTCTCTGATGTTTGAAGAGGGAACGGTGGAGGAAAAAAGTATGGCGCTCACGGTGCTTGGTGCAGTGAGGTTGTACTTTTAAGGAGAAGGGAATTTGAAAAAAAAGCTGATTTTATTGTTGGACGGGTATCCCTTTGAACCGGGGGAGTATTCCTTTATCCGCACCGAACTGGAAAAACTGATGGAACGCTTTGAGGTGTGCATTTTGTCAGTGTCTCCCTCGACGGAGCAGAAAATGATGACGGATGAGCGGATTTCGGTTTATCACTGTATGAGAACTTTCGGGATCCGCGAAAAACTGGAGGCGGTTGTTAAGTTTTTCTTTTCCCGGTGCGGGCATGGAGAGATCAGGAGGATTTTAAAAACGGGGGAAAACATTATCGGCCGTCTTTATGATTCTATCGCATATTTCAGTATGGCGGATCAACTGCGGAAATATGTGAAAGAAAATCACATTGCCGACGGCGGCGCGTTGATCTATTCCTATTGGTTTAATCCAAGCTGTCTCGCGTTTCTCATGGACAGGAAATCGGAGCCGGACAGAAAGGTGATTTCCCGCATACACGGATATGACTTGTATAATGAGAGAAATCCCCATAACAGGCAGCCTTTTCGGGAATATATGGATGAAAAGGCAGACCGGATTTTTTTTGTGGCTGACGTAGGTCTGGAATATTATCTTTCGCATTGGGGCAGAAGAGAGCTGATCGGGGAAAAATATATCACAGCGCCGATCGGAACGGTCGATCACGGTTATATCCGGAGGGAGCCGACTCGTAGGAGGCGGACGGCGTTTCATATAGTAAGCTGTTCCCACGTGATTCCGTTAAAGAGAGTGCCGCTTATCATCGAGGGACTGGCAAGGATAACGGATATCAGGATACAGTGGACGCATTTCGGAACGGGCAGCCATTACGAGGAAACCGTGAGATATGCAGGAGAACTTCTGGGCGGCAAAGAAAATATTTCTTTTGAGATGCCCGGATTTGTGCCGGTGGAAGAGATTATGCGGTTTTATAAGGAAAATTGTGTGGACTGTTTTCTGACGACATCGTCCACGGAGGGCAGTCCGGTTTCCGTGCAGGAGGCAATGGCCTTCGGTATTCCGATTATTGCCACAGCGGTAGGGGAGCTCCCCCATATGACAGACGGCAACGGCATTCTGCTCTCAGAAAATCCGCAGCCGGAGGATGTCAGCAGCGCGGTCGCCCGGCTTTGGCATATGTCCGATGAGGAGACGGCTAAAATGTGTGCAAGATCAAGGACGCTGTGGGAACAAAAATATAATGCGGTTGAAAATGCAGAGAAATTTGTAAGGATGTTAATGGAAATCAGTTAAAGTAAGACGGGAAAGATTTGTTATGAAAAAAGGATATTATATTCATTTTCAGGGTAGAGAGTCTATCGGTGTCAGCAAGAAGATTGACATGCAGTTAAAAGAGTTTTCCAAACATTATGACATGAGCGAGCTTGAAATCAGGGCGGTGGAAAGATCGCTTCCACAGAGGATTTTCGGCCTGTTTCCGACCGCTTCCATTGCCAGAAATTATGATGAGGCTTTGAAAAAGCTGGAAAACCCCGATTTTATATACGTGCGGCGCGCGGTGGCGGACAAAGCGTATCTTACCTTCTGGAAAAACGTGAAGGAGAAATATCCGGCCTGTAAAATTATCATAGAAATTTTCACATATCCCTACGATAAGGATGATTTTGCCAAATGGAACGCGTGGCCTTTTTATATTAAGGAAAAGCTGTATCGCGGAAGGCTGAAAAAATATATCGACCGTTTTGTGACTTATACGAGCGATAAAGAGATATTCGGCGTGCCTGCGCTGTGTACCTTCAACGGCATACAGGTGGAGGATGTGGAGCTGGTGGGAGGCGCGTACCAGGAAGAGGAAATTACCCTGATCGGTGTGGCATATATGCAGAGGCACCACGGTTACGAGCGTATCATTGAAGGCATGAGAGAGTATTACGGGAGCGGTGCGGTCAGGTATACGGTGACGCTTAAGCTTGTCGGGGACGGACCGGAGAAGGCCGGTTATCAGGAGCTTGTAGAGAAATATCATCTGCGGGAACATGTTATCTTTTATCCGAATAAGTCAGGAAAGGAATTGGACGGGCTGTATGATGAGAGCGATATCGCGCTGGGGTCTTTTGGCATGTACAAGCTGGGGCTTTATACGCTGGGGGCTTTGAAGACGAGGGAGTATCTGGCGAAGGGAATGCCGTTTATCACAGGCTGTCCGGTGGATGTGCTGGAGAAAGACTATCCGTATGTCAGGAATTTCTCCAATGACGCGCAGAGAGTGGATATCCGGGAAGTGATCCATTTTTATGAGAGGTTGAAGAAGGAGAACGGGGATAAGATAACGACCGCCCGGAAGATACGCGAGTCCGCGGCATCCCGGGTCAGTATGGCATCGGTCATGCAGCCGATTATTGATTTTATAGAGAGCTGAAAGAAAATTGGATTTTACGGGAAAGGAACGGAAGACATGGTAAATGTAATTGGACTGGGGTATATCGGGCTGCCGACGGCACTGATGCTGGCTTCGCATGGCGTGGAGGTAGTGGGGACGGACTATAGCCGAAAGGTTGTGGATTCTCTGAGTGCGGGTAAGATGACTTTTAAAGAGGATGGAATTGAGGAGTTGTTCCACGCCGCATTGGATGCGGGTATTTCTTTCACGACAGAATACCAAAAAACGGACACATACATTATTTCCGTTCCGACACCATACGATAAGTTCAGCAAGAAGGTTGATCCGGCTTATGTGTCCGCCGCGGTGAAGAGCGTTTTGGCGGTGGCCCCGAAGGGTGCGGTCATTGTGATCGAGTCTACCATATCGCCGGGCACGATTGATAAGAGTGTGAGGCCGGTAGTGGAAGAGTTTGGATATGAGGCGGGAAGGGATGTGCATCTGGTTCATGCGCCGGAGCGGATTATCCCCGGCAATATGGTGTATGAGCTTCTGCACAATAACCGGACAATCGGAGCGGATGACAGGGAAGTGGGAGAGCGGATCAAAGACCTGTACGCTTCCTTCTGCCAGGGAGAGATCGTGGTGACGGATATCCGCACGGCGGAGATGACGAAGGTGGTAGAAAATACATTCCGGGCAGTCAACATTGCCTTTGCGAATGAACTGGCAAAGATATGCAGGCACGACGGTATGGATGTCTATGAGATCATCAAAATCTGCAATATGCATCCCCGCGTCAACATTTTACAGCCCGGACCGGGCGTGGGGGGACATTGTATATCGGTGGATCCTTGGTTCCTGGTGGGAGACTATCCGTCGCTGGCGAAAGTGATTGACGAATCTATGCGGACGAATGACGGAATGCCTGATTTTGTACTCGGAAGAATCTATGAGATTATGCGTGAAAACGGGCTTAAGGATATATCACGGGTGGGGTTGTACGGTCTGACCTACAAAGAAAATGTGGATGATGTGAGGGAGTCGCCCACCCTGCAGCTGTTGGAGAGTCAGGCAAGACATCTGGCCGCCGGACTGAAAGCGTACGATCCGTTTATCGGGGAAGATATTGTGGAGAATCAGTATCACAGTCTGGAGGATTTCCTGAATGACGTTGACATGGTTGTGATTATGGTAAAGCACACGCAGATCAGGGAAAATATGCAGCAGCTGGCGGGGAAAATCGTGCTGGACTGCCAGAACATTATTGACCTGCCCGGTGTTTATCACATTTAAGGAACAATAAGGTGGCGGAAGATGAAGAAAATCATGCTTGTTTTCGGTACCAGGCCGGAAGCGATAAAAATGTGCCCGCTTGTAAGGGAACTGAAGAAGAGAACGGCGCTTGAGACGGTGGTATGTGTGACAGGCCAGCACAGACAGATGCTGGATCAGGTGCTGCAGGCATTTGAGGTGACACCCGATTTTGATCTCGCTGTCATGAAGGAAAACCAGACGCTCTTTGACGTGACGACCAATATATTAAACGCGATAAAGGCGGTTCTGGAGACGGCGAAGCCGGATGTCGTATTGGTTCACGGCGACACTTCGACGACGTTTGTCACAGCGCTTGCCTGTTTTTATAAGCAGATTCCGGTCGGTCATGTGGAGGCCGGACTTCGAACCTATAATTTGTATTCCCCTTATCCGGAGGAGTTTAACCGTGAGGCTGTGTCCCTGATTGCACAGTATCATTTTGCACCGACGGCGCAGGCGGCGCAAAACCTGCTGGGAGAGGGGAAGGATAAGAGCAGAATATGGATTACCGGAAATACGGCGATAGACGCGATGAGATCGACGGTCAGAGAGGACTATTCCCATCCTGAGCTTAGCTGGGCGGCGGACTCACGCCTGATTCTGATTACCGCTCACAGGCGTGAAAATCTGGGTGAGCCGATGTATCACATGTTTCGGGCGATCCGCCGGGTGATGGAAGAGCACCCGGATGTAAAGGCAATCTATCCGATTCATATGAACCCGCAGGTGCGCGCGACGGCGGATGAGGTGTTCGGCGATCAGGCGGATGGCGGCAGGGAAGAGCGGATGCATATGATAGAACCGCTGGATGTGTTGGATTTCCATAATTTTATGAAACACAGTTATCTGATTCTCACCGATTCCGGCGGGATTCAGGAGGAGGCGCCGTCCCTTGGTAAGCCGGTGCTGGTGATGCGGGACACGACAGAGCGGCCGGAGGGGATTGCGGCAGGCACGCTGCGGCTGGTCGGAACGAACGAGGATACCATCTATGGGGAATTCAGCAGACTGTTAAACGACCGGGAGGCCTATGACCGAATGGCATACGCGTCCAACCCGTATGGGGACGGACATGCCTGCGAGCGGATTGCGGATATTCTGGAGAAAGGGCATATGACGAATTGTTTGACATGATATGGGGGATACCCTATAATGTGTGAATAACGAAGCGGTTGGTACTGGATTAAGGCAGAGGGACGTTTGATGAATAAAAAGAACTTGCTCAAAATGATCATATTTTTTCTTGGATGTGTGGGACTCGCGGTGACGGTAAAACATATGCCGCTTCTTATGAGAGCTGTTTATGATGCCATTTTTAATGAGTTTGATCACATTCCCCTGTTTTTTGTGCTGGGCGTGTTCTTTTTTGAAATTGTTATTCTAAAAAAATGGGGAAACGATAAGAAAAATCGTCTGATATGTCTGGGAATAGCGGCCGCGACCGCAGCGCTTGTATTGTTTAAGGGCAGCACAAGCTTTGTGGACAAGCTGGCGCCGGGGGCGGATACGACGATAATTACGCTTGTGGCGAAAAACAATACCATTGATGAAATAAATATACAGAAAATATTTAACGAGTATTATTTCGAAGGGAAAAAACTTGTCGTCTCGGAGCAGGAGAGGGAAACGGCGGATTTTAAGCTTATTTCCGAGCTGGCGGTTCCGGCGGATCAGATCATTGCAGGAGAGGAAACGGTTTTGTCGGAGGAGGCGGTACGGCTTCTTATGTCATACCCATGCAGAGAATATGATCCCTACTGTTTCGTGGTGGACGAAAGCTGGAAAACGACGGATACCATAAGAATGGCCGTCTGGGGAGAGTGGCATATCTTCTGCTCGGAGGAACTGCTGGAAAGCGTGCAGGCAGGGGGAACTCCCTATGACGGTGAGGATTGGAATACATTTGAAAGTATGGGCGAGTCTGCGGAAAGCGGCCCTTACAGAGAGTTAAAGCAGATTCTCGTCATGCTTTTACTGTTTGTTGTCGGGGGTGCGATATCACTGCCTCTTTTTGGGGAGAGATATCCGTGGCTGTCTTTTTTCCTGAGTCTGCCGGTGGGTGCTGCCATCTGGTGTGCGTGCGGTACGGTATTTATGATAGTAGGCATTCCCTACAGCCTCTTTACCATGCTGCCGGTTTTGGCTTTGGGAATGGGTGTTTGGCTGTATTTGCGGCGGAAAGAACTGAAAGCGATTGATTGGCAGGCGTTTTTCAATTTTATCCTGCCGGCAGTTTTTGCAGCCGTTCTTTTTGCATATTTGAAGATATGCAACACGTCGGCCGATTCGCTTATGAAGTGCGCTTATGGCTGTCGGCTGGCACGTTTTGGGAGCTTGAATGAAATTCTAGGAGAGGCGGCTCCTTACGGGATTTTGGAGCCGATGATCATGTCCATCGGTTATCTGGTTAAATGCGACGCGCTCTATGTTTTCTATCCGCTGATGGCGGTTTGCGGCGTGGGTATCCTGTGTACCGGTCTGCACTATATGAACGGGAAGAGAGATAATGCCTTGTCGGCCTTTGTGCTGGGCGCGGGGCTGCTCTTTCTGTTTACCAATTTCGATTACGTCATGAGCATGAATGTCATGCTGGCGCACGGCCCCATTGCGGTCTATACGCTGATACTGATTATGTTTATTGTTATGAAGCGGGAAATTGCGGTGCCGGGATTTGAAGTGATTGCGTCTCTGGCGGCGGCAATGGTTTTAATGACGAGAGTGGAAGGCGCAATTTATGTTCTGTTTTTTCTCGCTTTGTCCATTGGCATAGAGAACGAGTCTTTGAAAATGTATAAAGTAAATACGGCGGTGGCAGGCGTTATTGCGGTTTGGAATGTTTTTCAGATGATTGTGATCGGTTCCGGTTCAAACCCGATGTTCTGGACACCTGACAGGGGCGCTTTGTTAATTGCGGGCGCTGTATTTCTTTTGGCGCTGACATGGCTTATGGGAAGACGATGGAAGCTTGTGGAGTTTGTAAGAACTCATTATTTTTTGATTGCCCCGGGTATGATATGTCTGTGCATCGTAGTTCTGGCGGTTTCTGTGGCGAGAGAGATAGCGTCGATAAACCTGCCGTATTTCCTCTCGCACTTTTCCAACAATGAAAGGATGAACGACCGTATTAACGCAGGCGGTCTGTGGGCTTTTCTGCTGCTGCTTTCTCCGATTGTGGTAAGTACGAAAAAACGGCTGGCGCAGTATTCGGTCGCTTTGACAGTGGGATTTATTTTATTAATCTATTTTGTCTGTCTGTTCAGGGCGGATGTGCCGCTGCATTACGGGTATTTTGACTCGGGACGTAGAACGCTGGTTCAGATTATGCCGACGGCCGTCTGGCTGCTGGCGTACAGCGTGGGATTAGGAGAGGAACGCGTTCAGGTTAAGGATGAAAGATAAATTAAAAGGCAAATTCATAGAGGGGCTGTTGTGGAATTACGGCAGCGTCGTCATCTTATCTGTCAGTGGGTTTTTAATCAACTTCCTGATTGTGTTATTTTATGACGCGGCTGCGCTGGGGGTTTTCAGCAGAGCGCAGGCATGGTACGGTGTGCTCTCACAGATCACGGTGTGGGGCGTGCACATGTCCGTTATGAGGCTGATTCCGGAGTATAAAGATAACCGCGGGGAACAGGAGCAGATTATCTCTTCGGCGCTGATCGGTATATTTTTGTTTTCGGCAGTCTGTGTCGGAATCATTGAGCTGCTGCTGCCGTTGATCGTAACGGACAACCGCAATCTGCTGACAAGTATGCAGGTGCTTATGCCCGGGCTCGTTTTCTTTTCGCTGAATAAAATTCTGCTCAATTATCTGAACGGCTTGTCAGAGTTGAAGCCATATGCTTTCTTTCAATCTCTGAGATACATTTTGATTGTGCTTGCCGTTTATGGAATGGGACTTTTTCGCTGTGATTATCAGTGGCTCACCGTCTGTTTTACGGGGGCGGAAATTGTGGTGCTCCTGACCACTGCCGTATATCTGATACACAGGGGACTTTTTATAAAGAAGCCGGGCATAAAGTATCTGAAACAACATGCCCGGTTTGGCACTTATATTCTGATGTCCAATCTGGTGAATGAGCTAAATACAAAGGTGGATATTATCTGCCTCGGATTTATTGTGGGAGATGATTATCTGATCGGGATTTACTCTTTTGCGGTTTTGTTTGCGGAAGGTTTTTATCAGCTGTACTTCGTGGTCAGAAGAAGCATCAATCCCAAAATTACGGAATACTATGTGGGCGGCAGATTGCAGGAGGGCGTTGAGGCGATTAATGAGGGCATGAAGAAGGCGCTTCGGGTTTTATCTCCGCTGGCGTTTGCCGCGCTGCTTGTGGGATATTATATTATGTGCTGTATTTTGGATCAGAAGGACTATCTGGTAGGCATGTGGTATCTGGCGGTTATCAGCGTTGCAATCATAGTGAGCGGAAGAAAAATCATTTTTGGAAACATATTTGCACAGACGGGATTTCCGGCCCGTGAATCTTTTGTCAATGTGGTGACGGTGGTTTCAAATTTTGCCCTGAACATCGTGCTGATCCTGGGGTTTGGCCTGCTTGGGGCCGCTGTGGCGACTGCGGTTTCCTATTTGATTTATGGATATACGCTACGGTATTACACGAAAAAAGAGCTGAAAATCACGATATAGTTGGGAGGAAAAACAGTGAAGACAACCGTTATTATTCCGGCCTACAATGAGGCGGCGGGAATAAAGGAGACATTAACCGAGCTGGCGGATTATATACCGGCAGATTGGGAGATTCTGGTGATCGACGACGGCTCGGCGGACGATACCTTTGCCATCGTAGACAGTATGGAATATTCCAATATCCGGTGTATCCGGCATAAGAAAAACCGGGGTTACGGTTCCGCGATCAAGACAGGATGCAAAAACGCGGCGGGGGATATCGTTGTGTGGTACGACGCCGACGGACAGCACAGGCCGGAGGATCTGGTGACCGTGGTGAATAAACTGGAGACGGAGCATCTGGATTACTGCGTCGGGGTCAGGGCGAAAGAATCCCACTGCGACCGCAACAGGAAGCTGGGAAAGGCTGTGCTGAAAAGAATTGTGAACCTTTTGGCGAAGGAGCCCGTGGAGGATTTCAATTCCGGTATGCGGGCGTTTAAGAAAACGGTCTTGCTGAAGTATTTGTCGCTTCTGCCGCCCAGATTCGGGGCGTCCACCGTGACAACCTTTATCATGCAGGAGACAGAGTGCGTGGGTGGAACGTGTGAGATTCTCGTCCGGAAAAGAGTGGGGAAAAGTACGGTGAAACCGCTGCGTGACGGCATGAGAACGGTCATGTTGATTATGAATATTATCATCCTTTTCCGGCCGAAAGAGGTGTTCGGAACAGTGGGTGTGCTTGCGGTTGTAATCGGTGTACTGTACGGCGTGGTGAATGCCCTGACGGAAGGGATGGGGATTCCCGTGCTCTCCGCAATCATTTGCATCTTTGGCATTCAGACATTTTTCTTTGGCATCATATCCGCACAGATCAGCCAGCTTCGGTTAGAGCATTACAATTAACAGCGGCGGATCGGCAAACGGAGGCACGAAGCATTGATAAAAATATGTAATGACAAGACGGTCTGCCCCAAATGGGACGGAGCATATCAGGGAAAAACTTTTCGCATATCCCCCAATTTGTTCTTGGAAGCAAGAGACTACGCGTATGCGAACGGAGAGGCGGACGGGGCGTGTTTTCCGGTAGTGGATCAGAAGGGAAAGCTGCTGTTTTGGATGCAGTATCAGGAAAATCTGGTGCTGGGAATTAAGCGGAATGATTTTCCCGATTATGAAAAATGTTTTTCCGGGAAGGAGCGGGTTGATTTCTCATTTTTGAATCAATACCGCACATTTGTATTTACGGAGGCGGAAGAGTATTCCGTTGCCATTGCGCGGCTCCTGCAGAAATTTTGCCCTGATAAGCGGTGTGTCTTTTTGGATAAGCGGGCAAAATATTTTATAAAAGGGAAGTCTGTCCGCTTTCTGCCTTTCTGTGGGGCGGCAGGCAGATATATGGAGCTTTTGAAAAATTGGATGCAGGGGAAAAACCAGAATATAGGCCTTGGGAATAGGTTCGTATGCCTGTTTCTTTACCGCATCATAAAAGCTTTGGATAAAAAACGGCACATATGTATTGCCGCAACGGACAGAGAGTGTTTCTGGCCTGTTGACAGCATTTGCAACAGCGCGAAGCTTCTGTACAGTGTTCTTTGGTGCAAAAATACGAAATCCTTCGGGGACAAAAATGAAGATAAGACGATTGTGCTTCTGGACTATCCCTGTTTTAACGAGGGGCTGGTCTCCATCATACGCTGGACGTATACACATGTCCGCTGGATCTTGGAGAAAGGATACACGCCTGTGGTGGATCTGCACGCCTATCCGAATCAGTATTTAAACTCTGAGAAGGAGAACATGTGGGAATACTTTTTCGAGCCGGTGTCGGAGATATCGACAGCGGAGGTTTACGAGAGCAGGCATGTGATCAGTGCGTCCGATAACACGATTCTTCTGGGGGAGAGCAAAATTAATCCCTATCAGGAAAAGTGGGGCAGACGGAGTTTGGACAGCGAGGCTTTCTGCAAGCTAATCAGGCTGAATAAAGAGACAAAGCGATATATAGAGGGGAGAATGCCGAGAGAACTGCCCGGGAAGGTTCTGGGCGTGGTCATGAGGGGGACGGATTTCAGAAAAGAGGCGGCGGAAAAAATCAACAAGGAATGGCGGAAAGATATCGTAGATGCGGAGACTTTTTTACAGGCTTGCATTCACTTTAAAAACGAACTAGAATATGAATATATCTTTCTGGCAACCGAGGACGCGGAGTATTTTGAAATGTTCCGGAAGGCTCTCGGGGACAGGCTGCTGTCGGTGGATCAGAAGAGAGTGAGCTACGATTATAAGAACCGGGAATATATACAGGTCAAAGATTTGCTGGAGATTCAGGACGGCAAGGCGGCCGGGAGGAATTATCTGGCGGTGATTCACTGTCTGTCGCTCTGCGATTCGCTGCTTTACAATATTGAATGCGGGGCGGCGCAGCTCGCCGAGTGCTGGAATAACAACAAATACAGGGTGTGCAGACAGATAACGGCAGGTTGGAAAGAGTAAAGCGGGAGAACATCAAATGCAGGATTATGATTTTCTGCTCATGTACGAACATAAGGTGCGGGAGCTGGATAATTTGTGTCTGCTAAAGTATGAGCTGGACAGAAGAGGCTACAGAACCAAAATACTGTACGCGAACGACTATGAGCTGGTAAAGTCGCGCACGCCTATGTATCGGACGAAGGTGCTGGTGATCGGGTACTGTTATACGAGCAGCTCCATCAGAGACTACGCCAGTTACCGGATAAAATTTGATAAAGTGATTAACCTCCAATGGGAGCAGGTGACAACCAACGAGCAGGAGAAAGACAGCGGCAGCTTCCGGAATTTGTCCGGTCTGGCAAAGGCGATCGTACACATATCATGGGGAGAAAAAAACCAGAAAAGACTGATCGAAAAGGCAGGCGTCGCGCCCCGGAACGTGAAGGTGACCGGCAATATAACCATGGATCTGCTGCGGCCGGAATTTCGCGGGTTTTATACGTCCAGAGAAGAAATTTGCAGACAATATGATCTGCCGACAGATAAAAAACTATGCCTGTTCATTGCCGGATTTAAGTATGTGGAGGCGTCGGCGGAAGCGAAACGGGCGACCATTGCCCGCTTCGGGGAAGGGCGCAGACACTATCTGGAGGTGGCGGAAAAAGAACAGCTTACCATTCTGCAGTGGTTTCAGCGCTTCCTGGAGGAAAATACGGATTATGTGATTGTGTACCGTCCGCATCCCGGGGACGATTCCCCGCGGGCTGAGAAGCTGGCGCGGGAATATGAGAATTTCAGAGTGATTTCAGAGCTCTCGGTGAAACAGTGGATTGCGGTCAGCGATCTGGTCTACGCCTGGAACAGCACGGCGATTCTGGAGGCTTTCTTTGCAGGGAAAAACCCGATTTATCTTTGTCCCTATCCGATTCCGGAGGATCAGGATCATCCGCTTCTGATGGAGATGAATAAAGTCAAGGATTACGAGACATTTCGGGGAACCATTTCGGGGGACATGCCCGATATCGGGTTGACCAAGGAGATGGTGAATCCCTTTTATCTGGTGGATGAGAAACGGGCAAGTTATCTCAAAATCGCGGATGCCTTTGAGGAGGTTTATCAGGGTGCGGCGTATGCCTTTGACAAAAAGCAGAGGCGGGAATACAGGAATCTGTATTCGGCAAAGGAGCGGATGGTCATTGCCTTTATGCGCATGACATTTCTGTATCGGATCTACGGCTGGGCGCTGGCGAATATTCCGCTGCCTTTTCTACGAAAAAGGAAAAAATGGTTGGAAAGCTATCAGGATAAGGAGTTTCGGAAGTGGAAGAAAATGAATGAGATCGAAGCGGAGAGCGACGGGGAAGTGGCGGAAATCATTCACAGGATAAAGGGATTGGTGGAAGGCTGAAAATGAAAATCGGGAAATGGTTTGCAGAAGGAATTGCACAGAACAGCGTATATATCATTGCGGAAATATCCCAGAACCATGACGGCAGTCTGGGACAGGCCCATGCGTTCATTGACGCGGTGGCAGGGACGGGAGTCGATGCGATCAAATTTCAGACGCATATTGCGGAGGCGGAGAGCACGCCGGAGGAACCTTTTCGTGTGAAGTTCAGCTATGAGGATAAAACCCGATACGACTACTGGAAAAGGATGGAATTTACGCCTGCACAGTGGGAGGGGCTGCAAGGCCATGCGCAGGAGGCCGGGCTGGATTTCCTGAGTTCGGTTTTTTCGGTGGAGGCCTTTGAGATGCTGGAATCCATCGGTATGCCGGCGTGGAAGCTGGGATCCGGGGAGGTGTATAATAAATACCTGGTTGAGAAGATGGTGAAGACGGGGAAACCGATTCTTTTGTCAACGGGATTAAGCTCCTACGAGGACATCGACCGGCAGGTGGAGCTGATCAGGACAAACCCTTACGCCGTGATGCAGTGCACAACCGCATATCCGTGCCCGCCGGAGAAGATCGGTCTGAATCTCATTTCGGAAATGAGAGAAAGATATGACTGTCCGATCGGACTTTCGGACCATTCGGGAACCATATTTCCGTCTCTGGCGGCGGTGGCAAACGGCGCGCTGATGATAGAGGTGCATGTGACGATGAGCCCGTACATGTTCGGGCCTGATGTGAAGGCGTCTGTGACCATAGAGCAGCTTAAGGAGATGACAGAGGGCATTCGGATGATTACGGCCATGCAAAACGCCCCGGTTGACAAGACAACATTGAACGACGAGCAGAAGGAATTAAAGCGCATTTTTGCGAAGGGCATCTATTTGAAGCGGGATGTTGCCAAGGGGGAGACGCTGGACATGGAAGCCCTCTCCTTCAAAAAGCCGCTGAAAGGTGTTTCCGGGGAACAGTACGAGGATGTGCTTGGAAAGACGGCGGCAAGAGACATGAAATGCGGCGAGGCTTTGCAGTGGGGTGATTTGGAGGGCGACGAAACAGAAAGGGGATTCACGGTTTAACATGAAGAGAAAAGTTTGTGTGGTAGTGGCGAGCAGGGCCAATTACGGCAGAGTAAAATACGTTTTGAAGGCGATACAGGCGCATCCGGATCTGGAGCTGCAGCTTGTGGTAGGCGCCTCCGTTTTGCTGGATCGTTTCGGGAATGCGCTCCGCGTGATTGAAAAGGACGGGTTTACCCCCACCAGAAAAATTTATTATGTGATAGAGGGCGAAAATCTGGAGACCCAGGCAAAGTCTACAGGGTTGGGCATTATAGAGCTGTCCACAGTCTTCGAGGATATCAGGCCGGATGTGGTGGTGACGGTGGCTGACCGGTATGAGACGATGGCGACGGCGATTGCGGCCACCTATCTGAATATCCCGCTGGCTCATATTCAGGGGGGCGAAATCACGGGTAACATCGACGAGCTGGTGAGACATGCGATCACGAAAATGTCGCACTACCATTTCCCCTCAACGGAACAGAGCAGGGAGCGACTGATTAAGATGGGGGAGGAGCCGGAGCGCATTGTGAACAGCGGCTGCCCTTCCATAGATACCTTGTGCCATCAGGATCTGACCATCAGCAATGAAAAGATGCAGGAGTATAACAGCGGCGTAGGTTATCAGATTGATTTCACAAAGCCCTATATTCTGATGATGCAGCATCCGGTGACCACGACGCCGGAGGAGGGGCGCGCGCAGGTGGAAAAAACGCTTGCCGCGCTGAAAGACAGGAAAGAGCAGAAGATCGTGATGTGGCCGAACATTGATGCCGGAAGTGATCTGGTGTCAAGGGGGATCCGCATCTTCCGGGAAAACAACAGTGATTCCAACTTTGCATACTGCAAGAACTTTCCGCCGGAAATCTATAACTGCATTTTGAAAAATGCCATCTGCGCTGTGGGAAACAGCAGCTCCTTTATCAGAGAGGCTTCTTTCCTCGGAACGCCCTCGGTGATTGTAGGCGACAGGCAGGAGGGGCGCGAGCACGGCGGTAATGTGATGCTGGCGGACTATGACACGGAGGAAATCGCAAGGTGTCTGGAGGCGCAGATTGCCCACGGCAGATATGAGTCGGAGACGATTTTCGGCAGAGGAAACGCGGGCGAGATCATTGCGGATTATCTGGCTAAGGCGGAATTGTCCATCCATAAGAGAATGACATACTAAGAAAGGCGAAGCGGTTCGGGTGAAGCATATGAAAAAGCGGCTGGCGATTATTCCCGCAAGAGGCGGGTCGAAAGGGATTCCGAAAAAGAATATTTATCCTGTGGCGGGGCGACCCTTGATTTACTATTCGATTCAGGCGGCGAAGGAAGCGGAAAAAGCGGGGGCGGTTGACAGGGTGATTGTGTCAACCGATTCGGAGGAGATTGCCGCTGTCGCGAGAGAATGCGGCGCGGAAGTGCCGTTTATCCGCCCGGCAGAGCTTTCTTCCGACAAATCGAAAAGTGCGGATCTGATGATCCATGCGGTGAATTTCTATCGGGAGCGTGGAGAATATTATGACGACATCGTCCTGCTGCAGCCCACCTCACCGCTCAGAAGGGGGGAAGACATTATCGGCGCCGTCGCGCTGTATGACAGGAAACAGGGCACGTCTCTGGTAAGCTGTTACAGGGAAGAGAGTGTCAGCGAATACAATGCCTATCACATAGAAAACGATATGGGCATTGCCATGCACCCGGATCACAACAAAGGAAAGAGAAGACAGGATCTGCCGGAACTGTATGTGAGAAACGGGGCTGTCTTTATTACGGATGTGCAGTATCTGTTGGAAGCGGAGCTGGTGATCAGCGACGAACCAGTCATCTATGTGATGCCTGCGGAGCGCTCCATGAATATTGATACGAAGTACGATATGGAGCTGACGGAGTGGCTGATGGAGAGGGAATTGCATGGAAGATAAGAAAACGATTCTGATGATTGCCAACAGCGATACGGGGGCGAACGGTTTCCTATCTTTTGTAGAGCGGTTGAAAGACAGAAACGACATCCGTTTCGTTATGGTGTGCCATCCGCGGGTGCAGATTCGCGCCGTCAAGGAAAAAAGCAGGAACCTCGGTAACGCATCCTTTAAAGTTCTGGATTTTGACAAGAGGGAGAGACAGAGGGGGAAGGCTTTGGTTAACCGCGATTACAAATATGTCAAGGACAGGTTTTATGTTTCGGCGTATAAGGCGGCTTTTAATACCGTTAAGATTGTCACGCAGAACAGGCAGGGGCTTCGCAGGGCAAAAATCATGATGAAGAATGAAAAACCGGATGCTGTGCTTCTCTATGCCGACAATAAATCGGAGCTGGAGAAATTTTTTATTTACTGCGCAAAAAGGCAGAGGATCCCGACGATTGTTGCTCCGATCTGTATGTCGGATATTGAGGGCATCCTTCTAAATCCGTCAAACGGCTTTCGGCAGAAAAAAACGGATAAGCTTCCGATTACAGCCAGAATTGTGAAGCGCATCAATCCCAGGCTGGAAAGAGAATACGGCGATCAGGTTGTATTTTTCAGCCAGCCGTTTCGGGAGATTCTCGAGAGACTCATGGGCTTTGGGGTGCCCAATCCATGGGTGCAGGGGAGTCTTGCGGATATTGTATGCACGGCGTATCAGGAGCAGTATGACGAGACGGTAAAAGAGCTCGGGGAGGAGAGTGCGAAGGGCAGATTATTCTTGACAGAATCGGTGGAAGATGGGATTATTATAGAAGGGTACGAAAACAGAGAATCCGTCAGAAATGCGCTTGCCCAGAAATATGGACTGCATCAGAAGGAGACAGTTGTTATCGCTTTTTCCGAGAGAGTGCAGCAGTGGTCGAAGGAGAATGACCTGTATAATAAGGGGGTCATTGTGCGAAGCGTGCTGGAGTCCTTCGATGAGGTTCTGGTGTCGCTGCACCCTAAGTCGGATCCGGATGAAAACAGATTTTTGGAAGATTTTAAGGGTTGTCATATTGTGGAGGAGCCCCTGCGGCAGATTATCGGCGCGGCGGATCTGATTGTCTATGCGGATATTTCTTCGATTTTCAGGTGGGTTGACTGGCTGCACATCAGCAAAGTGACATTCAGGAGCTACTCCATGCAGGAAAAGTGGACGGACGATATGATTGCGGAGTTTCAGGTGAAGGTGGAGGATGCAAAGAAAGCGGGGACGGTGAAGCGCGCATACGAGCCGGAGAGAGGCATTGATTTCGCAAAGTTTGTTTTGGACCGTATATAGAGAGCAGAGAGATGAAAAATCTGGAGACTTTTATAGCAGTAGAAGAAAATTCCATCAGAGAGGTCATGAAAAAGATTGCCGATAACGCGAAGGGGCTTGTTTTCATCTGTAAGGATGGAAGGCTGCTGGCTACGGTGACAGACGGAGATATTCGAAGATATATACTGGCCGGAGGGGATATAGAGGGGGAAGTGTCGAAGGCGGCGCACTATTCCCCTGTTTTTGCTTACCGGGAAGAAAGCGGCAGCGCCAAAGATATTATGATAAAGCAGGGAGTCACGGCTCTGCCGATCGTCACCCGCGACATGGAAATAAAGGACATTGTCTTCCTGACCTACTTTGAAGAGGAGGGCACAGGAAAGAAAAAGGCGAGCCTGCAGGTGCCGGTAGTGATTATGGCGGGCGGAAAGGGACAGAGACTGAAACCGTTTACGGATATCCTGCCGAAGCCGCTTATTCCGCTTGGAGAGAAGACCATAACGGAGCGGATTATCACGAAATTTCAGGAGTACGGCTGCGACCCCTTTTACATGGTCGTCAACTACAAAAAAAACTTTATCAAAGCGTATTTTGCGGATAATGAGATGAAGTATAATATCCAATTTGTGGAGGAGGAAAAGTTTCTGGGAACCGCCGGCGGGCTGAAGCTGGTGCAGGGAAAGGTTTCCGGCGATTTTTTTGTTTCTAACTGCGATATTATGATTGACGCCGATTATCAGGCGATTCTGGAGGAGCATATCCGCAAGGGATGTATCATCACGTTAGTCTGCGCGCACAAGAAATATCGGATGCCTTACGGAACCGTTGAGGGGGACGCGCAGGGGTATGTCTGCAATATGCAGGAAAAGCCGGTATTGTCCTACAACATAAATACCGGCCTGTATGTCATCAATGAGCGGTTTTTGGAGCTGATACCGCAGGATACGTTTGTGGACATGACGGAGTTGGTTAACGACTGTATCGAGAAGAAAGAAAAGGTAGGCATTTATCTGATAGAGGAAGAACAGTGGCTGGATACGGGGCAGATGGAGGAATTGCAAAAAACTTATGCCGTGTTAAACTTAAATTATTAAATATGCCATAAAGAATAAGGAGTCTGCGGAGCGTGAAGAAAGTATTGGTTACAGGCGCCGACGGGTTTATCGGGAGCCATTTGACAGAGAATCTGTTGGAAAAAGGATATGAAGTGAAAGCATTTACCCTGTATAATTCGTTTAATACGTGGGGATGGCTTGACAGTCTGCCGAAGGAAAAGCTGGATCAGATCGAAATTTTCTGCGGGGATGTACGGGATCCGAACGGTGTGCGGGAAGCGATGCGGGGTGTGGACATGGTGTTTCATCTGGCGGCGCTGATTGCGATTCCCTTCAGCTACCACTCTCCGGATTCCTATGTGGATACGAATATCAAGGGAACCCTGAATGTCCTTCAGGCAGCCAGGGAACTGGAGACGGAAAGGGTTCTGGTCACATCGACGTCGGAGGTGTACGGCACGGCGCAGTATGTGCCGATTGACGAAAAACATCCCTTTCAGGGACAGTCGCCTTACTCGGCGACCAAAATAGGCGCGGACAGGCTGGCGGAGAGCTTTTACAGGAGCTTCAAACTGCCGGTGTCCATCGTGCGGCCCTTCAACACCTACGGACCGCGCCAGTCTGCGAGGGCGGTGATTCCCACCATTATCTCCCAGCTCTTAGCGGGGCGGGAGGAAATTAAACTGGGATCGCTGACGCCAACCAGAGATTTCAATTATGTGAGAGACACGACAGCCGGGTTTCTTGCCATTGCGGAATCGGAGCAGACGGTCGGTGAGGAAATCAATATAGCGACCCAGAGAGAAATATCCATCGGGGATTTGGCGAAGGAAATTATAAACCAGATCAACCCCAAAGCCCGCATTGTCTGTGAGGAGGAACGGCTCCGTCCGGAAAAAAGCGAGGTCAACAGACTGTTGGGGTCAAACGAAAAGATTATGAGGCTTACGAGTTGGAAACCGCAGTATACGTTTGCGCAGGGAATCGCGGAAACGATCGAGTGGATCGGCAGTCATATGGATGCCTACAAATACGATATCTACAATGTGTAGCAGCATGACCGGGGAGCGGCAGGAATGGGCAGTATAGCGATTGTGACGGCGAGGAGCGGCTCTAAGGGGCTGCGGGATAAGAATATAAAGGAACTGTGCGGGAAACCCCTGCTTGCGTACTCCGTGGAGTGCGCGCTGCAGAGCGGGCGTTTTGACAAAGTTTTTGTCTCCACGGACTCGGCGGAATATGCCGGGATCGCCCAAAAATACGGGGCGGACGCCTCCTTTTTGCGAACCGAAGAAAATTCGGGAGACACGGCCGGCTCCTGGGACGTGGTCAGAGAGGTGGTTTATCAATTTGAAAAGCAGGGCGAATTTTTTGACCGCATTATGCTTTTGCAGCCGACGTCCCCGCTGCGGAATGTGTCCGATATCGACAATAGTTTCGCGTTGATGGAGGAGAAAGGCGCAAACGCCGTTGTGTCCGTCTGCGAGATGGAGCACTCTCCCCTGTGGAGCAATACGCTGGGAGAAGACTTGTGCATGGACAATTTCAGACGGGAGAATTATTGTGATGTAAGAAGACAGGATCTTCCGAAATATTATCGGCTGAACGGCGCGGTTTATCTGGTAAACAGGCAGGAACTGGAGCGGCCGGAAATGCTGCGGCATAAGTGCTATGCGTACATTATGCCGGCGGAACGGTCGATTGATATTGATACGGAATTGGATTTCAAGATAGCCGAGTGCTATATGCGGGAGCAGGACATGCCGGAAGAGGCGAAAATGGCGCGGAAGGGATAACGGATCAAATGAGCAAAGTGCATATTATCATGTATCATTATGTCAGAGATCTGAAAAACAGCCGGTATCCGGGCATTAAAGGCCTGGATTATGAACTGTTTAAGCAGCAGATTGCATTTTTGAAGGAGCATTTTACGTTCGTCACCATGGAGGATGTGATGGAGGCGTGTAATTCCGAAAACGGGACGCTTCCGGAAAACGCCGTGCTGCTGACTTTTGACGACGGATATATAGACAACTTTACGGCGGTGTTTCCGATTTTAAAGGAGAATAAGATACAGGGCTCTTTTTTTATCCCGGGAAAGACTTTTACGGAAAATGTGCTGCTGGACGTCAACAAAATCCACTTTACGCTGGCAAGCGCGGATGTGCATTCTTTGGTAAAAGATATATATGCCCTTTTGGATCGGTATCGCCGCGACGGCATGGAGACGGAGATCCCTTCCAATGAAGAGCTGTTTGAGAAATACGCGGCAGCCAGCCGCTTTGACAACAAAGAGACGATTTTTGTCAAGAGAATTTTGCAGACGGCTATCCCTGAAAAAATCAGGAATCAGATATCCAGCGAGCTGTTTCAAAAGTATGTGGGACTGCCGGAGGATGTGTTTGCGCGGGAGCTGTACATGAACCGCGACCAGATCAGATGTATGAAGCGGGAAGGCATGTTTATCGGTCTGCACGGTTACGATCATTACTGGCTCGGCAATCTGGCCGAACAGGAAATGAAGGCGGATATCGATAAGGCATTAGAGGTGATGGACGAGTTTGTGGATGGGGATAACTGGGTATTAAATTATCCTTACGGTTCCTATAATCCGCAGGTTTTGCAGTATATTGCGTCGAGAGGATGCAAGGCGGGAATGGTGACGAAAGTGGCGGTGGCGGATACCGATGTGCACGGGAGGTTCGAACTGCCGAGGCTTGACTGCAATGATTTCCCGCCCAAGAGCAGCAATTATCTGAATATCCAATAATATAGAAAAAGGCGGAGGGATAATCGTATGGAACAGAAGATCAGAGAGGTTCTGGCTGAGATCAAGCCGGAATGCATGAGCTATAACGGCGATAATCTGTGTGGGGATCTGGGTATTGATTCCCATGATATTTTTAATGTGGTGATGAATCTGGAGACCGCTTTTGAGATTGAGATTGAGCCGATTTACATGCGGATGGAGAATTTTATGAGTATCGGGAAGATAGAGGCTATGATACGGGAAATTCAACAGAAGGCATAAGGATAAGGGGAGAAAAGATGCGTAGAATACCGATAGAGCTTCCGCCGGGTTACACGATCCGATTTGCAAAACGGGAGGATATTTCCGACATTATGCTGTTTTTCAAGATGCATTGGAAGGACAGCCACATCCTTGCAAACGACAGAGCTTTTTTTGAGTATGAGTTCTGCCGCGGCGACGAAGTCTGCATGGTTCTCCTGTTCAATGACAAAAACGGCATTGAGGGAACGCTGGGGTATATTCCTTACGGGGGCGAGCTTCGCGATATTTTTACCGTGATGTGGAAGGTGCTGGACAACGGACAGATGTTTGCCGGGGTCGGACTGTTTTATTATCTGATCGACCATGGGAGATGCCGCCATATCTATACCAGCGGATTAAATGAGAATACGCGCAATATTTATAAATATCTCGGCTTTTGCACGGGGGATCTGCAGCATTTCTATATGTTGAATGAGACGTGCGAAAAACGGATTGCGGAAATCAGGGACGAGGCGGAGATAAACAGAGATTATCGGGAAAGCGGCGTGCCTGTCTCTTTGCGGAAGGTGGAGGATCGGGAGGCCTTTCTGGCGGATTATTGTCCGGACAAAAGGGAGGACAAGATATATAAAACCCCGGAATATATGGTGCGCAGATACTTTGAAAATCCGAAATACCAGTATCAGGTTTACCAGCTGTGGAAAGAGGGAGCAAAAACCGCTTCTTTCCTCATAGCGAGAGAGCAGAAGCAGGATGACAGCCGGGTATTGCGGCTGATTGATTTTGTGGGCGATGAAGAGCTGCTTCGATTGATAGGAACGCCGCTTCGACAGCTTATGAGGGACGCCGGATACGAATACACGGATCTGTATGTGTACGGCGTTGCGGATGAGATCTTACTGCAGGCCGGGTTCAGCAAAAAGGCGAAAGATTCCCTGAATGTCATACCGAATTATTTTTCTCCTTTCTGTAGGAAGAATGTCAATATCGGGATATTTTGGGAAAAGGAAATGCACCCGATTGTCTGGAAAGGCGACGGGGATCAGGACAGGCCATCGGCATAAAAATGTTTCACACAGGAGAATGCCTGAAAAACGGCATTCTCCGTACAGATTTGAGATTCCGCTGGAGCGGAATCATAGAGGTTAGAGTGAAAAGAAGTTCTAGCCGCTCACAGCAATGGCTGTTTCGCGGAGAACTTCTAAGTTTCACTCAGGAGAATGCCTGAAAAGCGGCATTCTCCGTACAGATTTGAGATTCCGCTGAAGCGGAATCATAGAGGTTAGTATGATTAATATATTGGAAATGTTAGAGGAGTCAAAAGAGAAATACGGGGATAAGACGGCCTTTGCGGACAGCGGGATGCGGGTCACCTATGCGGAGGCGGTTGAGACAGCCCGGAAAATCGGCAGCGGTCTGGCGGCGGAGGGCGCGGCGAGAAGGGCGGTAGCAGTTTTGGTGCCAAAAGGGGTGACGGAGCTGCTCAGCTTTTTCGGCGTTGTCTACAGCGGAAATTTTTATGTGCCCATCGATACCGAGATGCCGGTAGAGAGAGTGCTGCTGATTTTTCAGACGCTGAATCCCGTCAGGGTGATTGTGGATGAGAAGACCTGCGATACGGATCTTGGCCGGTTCAACGACTTGAAGGTTCGATATGAAGAGCTGGCTGCGGAAGAGACGAACGGTGCGCTGCTTACGAATATACGGGAGCGCGCCATTGATACGGATCCGGTTTACGCCCTGTTTACGTCGGGTTCCACAGGCGTCCCAAAAGGAGTTATTGTCTGCCACAGATCCGTTATTGATTATGCCGGGTGGTGCGTGTCCACCTTTGATCTAAACGCTGAAACGGTCTTTGGTAACCAAACGCCGTTTTATTTTAGCATGTCCGTACTGGATATTTATGCCACGATCCGCAGCGGCGCGGCGCTCTTTGTGATTCCCAAGGCGATGTTTACTTTCCCCATGAGTCTTCTCGATTTCCTGAATGAAAATAAGATAAACACCATTTACTGGGTGCCGTCGGCGCTGTGTCTGATTACCAAATTCAATATGCTGTCGGCGGTGGAGCTGCCCTGCTTAAAGAAAATTCTGTTCGCAGGGGAGGTGATGCCGACGAAGCATCTGAACCTGTGGAGAAAATACCTGCCTGACGCCCTCTACGCCAACCTGTTCGGGCCTACTGAGATTACGGATATCGGTATTTATTATATCGTGGACAGAGAGTTTCGGGATGACGAGCCAGTCCCCATCGGAAACGCCTGCAGAAATGTGGATGTTTTCGTTCTGGACGAGGACAATCAGCCGATTACGGAGCCCGGCAAAGCCGGAGAGCTTTATTACAGAGGCTCTTATCTGGCGCACGGCTATTATAATAACTGGGATAAGACGAACGAGGCCTATGTACAGAATCCGTTGAACGGCGCATATCCCGAAATTGTATATAAGTCGGGCGATCTGGTGCAGTGGAATGAACACGGGGAGCTGGTCTACGTCTCACGAAAGGATTTCCAGATTAAGCATATGGGCTATCGGATCGAGCTGGGTGAGATCGAGAATGCGGCGGGCGCGTTTCCCGAGGTGGACAGATGCGCGGCGGTCTACGATTCGCAAAAGGACGACATTGTTCTGTATTACGAGGGGAAAAAGTGCGAGGAGGAGAAGCTGAGGGCATTTTTGAAAAACAGACTCCCGGTATATATGATGCCGCAGAAGCTGATAAAAATTGCGAAGCTGCCGCTCAATGAGAACGGAAAGATTGACAGGAAACAGTTACTGTCCATGCTGTAAACGGCGTCGGCCGCTGATGCGGCCCGGAAGCGGCAGGTTGAGGAGACGATATGAACAGTCTGAAAAATGTAAATGCTTTGTACCATAAATTTCAGGTGATTTTGACAAAACCCCAGAAGAGATGGGCTATGATTCTGTTTGCCATGACGCTGGTCGGGGCCGTGTTTGAGGCGGTGGGTGTGTCCGCCGTCATGCCGTTGATCGAAGTGATTATCTCGCCGGAAAGACTCAAGGAGAGCGAGATCGGCGCTATGCTTCTTTCACCGTTTCCCGGGATCACCGACGGGGAGATTATGTTTCTCACGGCGGCGTTTGTGATCGGTGTGTATGTGGTCAAAAATGTGTATATGTCCGCATTGGCTTATATCCGAATCAAGTATTCCTGTAAGGTGCAGAGGGAGCTGTCGATCAGAATTATCAATTCCTATGTAAAGAGGGGATATTCCTATTTCCTGAATACGACAGCCGGGGATGTACTGCGCGGAATCGGGGGCAGCATAGCGGGCGTGTATATGATATTGAATCAGTTCTTTCGTATTCTGGCGGAAATGCTTACCATTATATGTATCTGCGGTTATCTGATTATACAGGACGCGGTTCTGGCGGGTACGGTTATTGTGCTGGCGATGTTCTGTGTTGTCCTGACCGTGCTGATTTTCAGAAGGCGCGTCAAGTATCACGGAGAAAAACAGTTTAAATACAGCTCCATCGTAAGTCAGAAATCGCTGGAGCTTTTCTACGGGATCAAGGAAGTGCTGGTGATGAAACGGGTCGGACATTTCCTGGGCGCCTATGAGGACGCTTATGTCGGCAGACAGAAGGCGACGGTCAGCCAGACGATGGCGGCGGAATCCCCGGCATACATCATTGAGGGAACCTGTGTGGCGGGCATTATCGTGGCGGTCTGTTTCCGCATGGGCGGGATGGAATCCCCGGTGGAGTACTTCCCGCAGCTGGCGATGTTCGCGATGGCGGCTTTCCGCATTATGCCGTCTCTCGGGAGAATTTCGAGCGGATTCAATACCTGTATTTTTTATTTGACGGCGGCGGATGAGACGTATCAAAATGTTTTGGAGTTAAATGCCTACGAGGAGCGGGAGGAAAAACGCAAAGCGCTTACGGTGACCGGAGAAAACTATCATTTTGAGGATCATATTACGGTGGAAGACGTTACATGGCGGTATGAGGGCGGCAGCGAGACCATTCTGGACGGCCTGAATCTGGAAATCAAGAAAGGACAGTCCGTGGCGCTGATCGGACATTCCGGGGCCGGGAAAACTACGCTTGGGGATGTGATACTGGGCCTTTTGGAGCCGCAGAAGGGCCGTGTCTGTATAGATGGCGTGGATATCAGGACGATGGGGGACGAATTGGGGAAAATTATCGGTTTCGTGCCGCAGAGTATTTATCTGACGGAGGATACGATACGGTGTAACATAGCCTTTGGCATCGACGAGAAGAAGATTGACGACGAAAAGATATATATGGCTTTGGAGAAGGCACAGCTCAGAGATTTTGTGGAAGGACTGCCCCAGGGGCTGGATACGATGGTCGGCGAGCGGGGCGTGCGCATTTCGGGCGGACAGAGACAGCGTATGGCGATCGCGAGAGCGTTATATCTGGATCCGCAGATTCTTGTGCTGGACGAGGCTACTTCCGCGCTGGATTCGGAGACGGAGACCGCGGTCATGGAGTCAATCGACGCGCTGCAGGGCGAGAAGACGTTGATTATCATCGCGCATCGGCTGTCCACCATTCAGAACTGCGATGTGGCGTATGAAATCGTAGGCGGAAAAGCGGTGGAGAGAAAAGTGAGCGATCTTGTGTAAAGCATGATGGGAGAGGGTCATATGGCTAGTGGAAAAGACAGTGGACGGCGGCTGCGGATCGGCTATTTCGCAGACGGCCCGTGGGGGCAGAGGGCGTTTGATCGGATTATCGCGGATGCTTCTTTAGAGATTGCGTTCGTGACAGTGAGATATGAGACCAGAGATCCGGAGCTGATGAGGCGGGCGGAGGAAAATCATATTCCGCTGGAGCTGAGCAAAAATGTAAATTCCGCGGAATTTCTTGACAGAATGAGAACGTATGACGTGGATCTGTTTGTTTCCATGTCGTTTAACCAGATTTTGAAGCCGGAATTTATCAATCTGCCGAAGTATAAGACGATCAACTGCCACGCCGGGAAACTGCCCTTTTACCGGGGGAGAAATATATTGAACTGGGCGCTGATTAATGATGAAAAAGAGTTTGGCATAACGGTGCACTATGTGGACGAAGGGATTGACACCGGGGATATTATCCTGCAGGAAGTCTATCCGATCACGGATGAGGACGATTACGGCACCCTTCTGGTCAGAGCCTACACCGAGTGCGCGGATGTACTCTACAGGGCGATTAAAATGATTCAGGCCGACGAGGTAAAGAGAATCCGGCAGAGCGATATAGACCCGGTAGGTATATACTGCGGTATGCGGGAGAGCGGGGATGAGATTATCGACTGGAAGCAGAGCAGCAGAGAGCTTTTTAATTTTATCCGCGCGCTGAGTGTGCCGGGGCCGCAGGCCGCATCGTGGATCAATGGAAAGAAGATCAGCATAAATAAGGCGAGAATGGTGCCGGGGGCGCACAGCTATAAGAATACGGCCGGGCAGGTGATCGGCAAAACAGAAAACGGGTTTTTGGTGAAAACGGGCGATACCGTGTTGGAGATTACGGAATACACCTACGACGGCAGGATCAGAATGGGAGACAGGCTGAAAGATCATGAGTAAAATATTTATCATTGCCGAGGCGGGAGTCAATCATAACGGCGATATAGAGACGGCGAAAAAGCTTGTGGACGTGGCGGCAGCGGCGGGGGCCGACGCCGTGAAGTTCCAGACTTTCCGAGCGGAAAAACTGGTGTGTAAAAATGCCCAAAAGGCGGCGTACCAGATGGAGACTACAGATGCGGCGGAGTCGCAGTTTGAAATGCTTAAGAAACTGGAGCTGACGCCGCAGATGCATGAGGAGCTGATGGCTTACTGCCGCCAAAAAGGGATTCGCTTCCTCTCGACCCCTTTTGATGTGGACAGCCTGCATGATCTTGTGGAGCGGGGCATTGAGCTGATTAAGCTGCCATCCGGGGAAATTACCAATTATCCGCTGCTTCGGGAGGCGGCGAGATCGGGAAAGAAGATTATTTTATCGACGGGCATGAGCACGCTGGATGAGGTCAGAAACGCGGTGGATGTGCTTAAAGGAAGTGGCGGCACGGACATTACGGCGCTGCACTGTAATACGGAGTACCCGACGCCCTACGCGGACGTTAATCTGGCGGCCATGGGAACCATCAGGGATGAAATCGGGGTGCCCGTGGGCTATTCCGACCACACGACGGGGATCGAGATCCCCATAGCTGCCGCGGCCTTGGGAGCGGTGGTGATAGAGAAGCATTTTACGCTGGATCGGAATATGGAAGGACCGGACCACAAGGCGAGCCTGGAGCCGGATGAACTGGCGGAGATGGTGCGTGCGGTCAGGCATATTGAGCTTGCGATTGGGAGCGGCAGGAAAGAGCCTTCACAGTCCGAGAAAAAGAACATGAACATTGCGCGGAAAAGTATCGTGGCAGGATGTGATATCAAAGCGGGAGAATCTTTTACCGAGGAGAATGTGACGGCGAAGCGGCCGGGGACAGGACTTTCTCCGATGCTGTGGAATCAGGTGATCGGACAGAAAGCGAAGCGGGATTTCGCGGCGGATGAGATGATAGAATTATGAGAAAGATATGTATTGTGACAGGAACGCGCGCCGAGTACGGGCTGTTGAAACCTGTGATTGAAAAAGTAAATAAGTCTGACACGATGGAGCTGCAGCTCGTAGTGACGGGGATGCACCTGTCGGGGGAATACGGTATGACCTATCGGGAGATAGAGGAGGACGGGTATCCGATTGCGGCGAAGATCGAGATGCTGCTTGCGTCCGATACGGCCGTGGGGGTGACGAAATCCATGGGCGTGGCCCTGATCGGTTTCGCGGATTACTTTGAGACGCACAGGCCGGATATCGTGGTTCTTCTGGGAGATCGGTATGAGATACTGACGGCGGCCTGCGCGGCGATGATGGCAAGGCTTCCGATTGCCCATATTCATGGCGGAGAGACGACGGAAGGAGCGGTTGACGAGGCGATCAGACATTCCATAACGAAGATGAGCCACCTGCATTTTACGGCCACGGAAGAATACAGGAACCGGGTGATTCAGTTGGGTGAGCAGCCGCAGACCGTCTATCATGTGGGGGCGCTGGGCGTGGAGAGCGCACTGTCGCTTTCTCTGATGAGCAAGGAGGAATTGGAGGAGTCGCTGGGGTTTTCGTTCCGGTTCCCGACGGTGATGCTGACCTACCATCCGGTTACGCTGGAGGATATGACCTCGGAGCAGCAGTTTAAAAATGTATTAGAGGTGATCGATAATCACAAGGAGCTGCATGTGATCTTCACCGGGGCGAATGCCGATCCCGATGGCAGGGTCATCAATCGGATGATAGGAGATTACGTGAAAAATAACGCCGACAGGTGTGCGGCGTTTGCCTCTCTTGGGCAGCTCAGATATTTAAGCGCGCTGCAGTTTTGTGATTTGGTGATGGGCAACTCCTCAAGCGGCATTATTGAGGCGCCATCCTTCGGGATTCCGACGATTGACATCGGGGACAGGCAGCGGGGCAGGGTCAGCGCAGACGCTGTGATTCATTGCGGGTATGAGACGGCGGATATAGAGGGCGCCCTGGAACGGGCGTTGTCGGAGGCGTTCAGGGCCGGGATCAGAGAACAGAAAAATCCCTATGAAGGAGAGAATACGTCCGGGAAGATTTTGGATAGGATTGGGAAGGCGTTGGACGAAGGGATTGATATCAAGAAGACATTTTATGATATTTCCGGGTGAATGAGGAATGATACAGGACGGCGGCGGTTGCACAACTTGTATAAATGGAATATAATGGTAGATGCTAAATTTTGCGAGGAGAATAAGATATGAAAAGGATAATAACACAGTTATTTAAGTTTACCTATTTTGCAAGCTGTTTTTGGTATTTCTTTACCATTCCGGCACAGGCTTATATTGATCCGTCCGCGGTTACCTATATTATTCAGGCGGTGGCGGGCGTATTAATCGCTTTGGGCGCCGCCTTCACGATTTTCAGACACAAAATTTTTGCCTTCTTTAAGAAAAATAAAAAGAACGGAGAAGCGGAAGGCGCGGCGATTGAGTTCAAGGACGTAGACGATTAAGAGGCGGTTATGGGTACAATAATAGATGCGGTGGTGGGCGGCCTGCTTTGGCTCATCAATTTATGCTACGGTTTTTGCGGCAATTACTGGATAGCAATTTTCATTTTTACATTTATGACGAAGGTGATTTTACTGCCCTTGTCCGTTTGGGTACAGAAAAATTCCATCAAGACGGTGCGCATGTCGCCCGAAATGAACCATATCAAAGCGGCCTATTTCGGAAATCAGGAGGCCATTTCCGAAGAGCAGTATAAATTATTTAAAAGAGAGAAGTATAGTCCCTTTGCGGATCTGATACCGCTTTTTGTCCAGCTTGCGCTTTTGATGGGCGTTGTTGAGGCGGTTAAGAGAGGGACGGATTTGACGGATATTCCCGTACAGACGGGTGGAATTACACTGCTGATTCCCCTGTTGGCGGCGTTATCCGCTTTTTTCATGTGTTACGTGCAGAATAAGGCGAATGTGCTGCAGTCGGAGCAGGGACGTGTCAATCAATACGGCACCATGGCGTTTTCGGTAGGTTTGTCCCTGTATCTGGGATTTTTTGTTTCCATAGGCGTGGGCTTTTACTGGAGCTGCAGTAATATTCTCTCTGTGGCGCAGTTGGTTCTTCTCAATATCTGTATCAACCCGAAGAATTATATCGACTACGAAGCGCTTGAGGAGAGCAAGGAAGAACTTCGCAAGGCAAAAGAATTTATGTCTGTGAAACAGAAGGAAGACAGGTCGAATCCTTATCGCGCGAAAGGGAAGGCGGATTATAAGCGATTCCTGAAAACACAGGATAAAAAGATTGTATTTTATTCCGAAAAGAACGGGTTTTACAAATATTATAAAAATATCATAGAGGAGATCATAAGACGTACCAATATTGTCATCCACTATATCACAAGCGACCCGGAGGACGAGGTGTTCGGGCTGGAGAGCGAGCAGTTTCAGCCCTACTACATCAACGAAAACAGAATGATCGTGCTGATGATGAAGATGGAGACGGATATCATGGTTATGACGACTCCGGATTTGGAAAACTTTCAGCTCAAGCGGTCGTATGTGAAGAAAGACATTGAGTATATTTATGTGCCGCATGATGTGAACAGTTCTAACCTGACCTTCCATAAGAATGCGCTGGATCACTTTGATACCATTTTTACGTCGGGACCGAAAAACAGGGATGAAATCGCAGAGCGGGAGGAAAAGTTTGAACTGCCAAAGAAGAACCTGATTGCATGGGGCTCTTCCGTGATTGACAATATGACCGTTTCCTATGAACAGATGTGCGCGGAGGAGAAGGGAGAAGCAGACCGGGGAAATGAGAAAACGGTTTTGATTGCTCCTTCCTGGCAGGCGGACAATATACTGGACTCCTGTATTGAGCAGATGCTTGACCGACTGACGGAGACGGGGCATCGGATTATCGTCCGCCCCCATCCGCAGTATGTGCGCCACTTTGAGGCGCGGATTGACGCGCTGGCGGCGAAATATGAGGCGCGCGGCGTGATTTTCCAAAAAGACTTTTCCTCCAATAAGACAGTGTATATGGCGGATCTGCTTGTTACGGACTGGTCCAGCATAGCTTTTGAATATGCTTTTTCCACACTGAAGCCGGTATTGTTTATCAACACGCCGATGAAGATTGTCAATCCGGACTACAGAGAGTTGGACACCGTTCCCATTGATATAGAGCTGCGGGACAAAGTGGGCATATCGATTGCGACGGAGAAGCTGGAAGAAGAAATTGTACCTGCGGTTGACAGGCTTCTTGCGGACAAACAGTTTTCCCGTGATGCCATGCGGAAATTGAAGGAAGAGTATATCTATCATAACGGCGCCAGCGGAAAAGTCGGCGCGAAATATATTATTGACCGGCTGGTGATGCGTTCCGGTTCCTAGGAGGTATTTGAGATGGTGAGGAGAAACGTACTTTTAAATCCGGGTCCCGCAACGACCACTGACACGGTGAAAATGGCGCAGGTGGTTCCCGATATCTGTCCCCGTGAAAAGGAATTTGTATCGGTCATGCGGGAAGTGGAGGAAGGGCTTCTGCGCATTGTTCATGCGGACTCGAAAGAGTATGCGGCGGTTCTGTTCTGCGGCTCGGGCACGATCAATATGGATATCTGCCTGAACTCGTTACTGCCGGAGAATAAAAAGATACTGATTATCAACAACGGGGCGTACAGCAGCCGGGGGGCGGAGATCTGTGCGTATTACGGACTTCCCTTTATCAATTTAAAACTCCCTCTGGACAGGCCGGCAGATTTAGGACAGATCGAGCAGACGTTACGGGAAAATCCCGATATCGCGCTGGTTTATACAACGCACCATGAGACGGGGACAGGACTGCTCAATCCGATCAGGGTGATCGGCGCGCTGGTGCACCGTCATCACGGCGTGTTTGTGGTAGATACGACATCGACCTATGCGATGCGGCCCATTCATATAGCGGAGGATGAGGTGGATTTCTGCATGGCTTCCGCCCAGAAGGGCATCATGGCGATGACGGGCTTATCCTTTATCATCGGTAAAAAGTCTGTGATTGAGGCGTCGGCAAATTACCCGAAGCGTTCCTACTACTGTAATCTGTACATGCAGTACGAGTATGCCAAGGCCCATGGGGAGATGCATTTTACCCCGCCGGTGCAGGTGATTTACTCGGTGAAGCAGGCGCTTTCGGAGTACTTTGAAGAGGGAGAAGACAATAAGTGGGCGAGACACTGCCGGGTCTTTCAAGCCATCAGAGAGGGCCTGACCAGGCTGGGTTTTCGAATTTATGTCTCGGAGGAGAACGAGTCCGGTCTGGTGGCGGCGGCGCTTTATCCCGACGATCCAAATTGGGATTTTGAAAAGATACACGATTACTGTTATGAGAGAGGGTTTACGATCTATCCCGGCAAGGTGGAAAAGCTGGGGATGTTCCGGCTCTGCGCGCTGGGCGCGATCGACGGGCAGGATATCGAAGACTTTTTTGTGGTGTTTCAGGAGGCCCTGCAGAAATGTAGGGTTACCGTTCCGGTAAAATATAACGGAAACAGGTAAAGGTGGGAATAGGGAATGGGTAAAAAGGTATATACGTGCTTTTGCACGGATGTGATACACGAAGGACATATGAATATCTTGAAAAGGGCGTCCGAATACGGCGACGTGTATGTGGGCGTGCTCTCCGACGAGGCGATGGTAGGATTCAACAGATTTCCTACCATATCACTGGAACAGCGGATGGAGATTGTCAGACAGACGGGGCTTGTCAAAGAGGTTTTAATCCAGCGCGACGTGATGTACGATCAAATTTTGACGGAGATGAGGCCGGACTATGTGGTGCACGGCGATAACTGGTCGCAGGGGCCGGAGAAGGCGATCCGTGACAATGTCGTTGCAAATTTGGATAAGCTCGGCGGTGAGCTGGTGGAGATTCCCTATACTTACAACGAAAATGTAAAGAGAATCGACGACCAGATGAAAGAGAAGCTGGCGATGCCGGAGTTTCGGCGCAAAAGGTTAAGACAGCTCATCGCCATGCGCCCGATTGTCAAGACGCTGGAGGTACATTCCGGTCTGACAGGGCTGATTGCGGAGAAGACCGTGGTGGAGACAGGCGGCAGACTGGATCAGTTCGATGCCATGTGGATTTCCTCACTGTGTGATTCTACCGCTAAGGGTAAGCCTGATATTGAGCTGGTGGACATGTCATCCCGCATACAAACCATAGACGACGTGATGGACGTGACGACGAAACCGATTATTCTGGACGGCGACACGGGCGGTCTCATCGAACATTTTGTGTATAATGTGAGAACTTTAGAGCGGATGGGCGTGTCCGCAGTCATAATTGAGGACAAGACGGGGCTTAAGAAAAATTCTCTGTTTGGTACGGAAGTGGAGCAGACGCAGGACAGTATAGAGAACTTCTGTGGGAAGATTTCCGCCGGCAAGAAAGCGCTGCGGACAGAGGAGTTTATGATTATCGCCAGAATCGAGAGCCTGATTTTGGAGCGCGGGATGGAGGATGCATTGAACAGGGCTTTTGCTTACACACAGGCAGGGGCGGACGGCATTATGATTCATTCCCGCAAAAAGGAGCCGGATGAGATACTGGCGTTTTGCAGGCGGTTTCGGGAGAAGGATGCCAAGACGCCGATTGTGGTTGTGCCCACATCCTTCAACAGCATCACGGAGGAGGAACTTGCCGCGGCGGGGGTCAATATTGTGATCTACGCGAACCAGCTGACCAGAAGCGCGTTTCCGGCAATGCAGAGTACGGCGGTGGAAATTTTAAAGAACCATCGGGCGCTTGAGGTGGATTCCAAGCTGATGCCTTTTAGGGAGATCATACGTCTGATTGATGAAATATAATGCAGTCGTATCAGGTTGCAGGCGCATATGGAAGCGCTGTAGGGTCAGATGGCGGCGCATAAAAGCGGGAGACGGAAGGATGAAGGAAATTGCGATTTTAATGGCGGCGGGGCTGGGAAGCCGTATGCGTCCGCTGACGGAGACGACGCCGAAGCCGCTCATAAAGATTCACGGGAAAGCTATGATAGAGACTGTAATTGAGGGCCTGCTGGGGCGGCCTGTGGCGGAAATTTATATCGTGTCAGGATATCTGGGGGAACAGTTTGCGCCGCTTTGTGAGAAATATCCGCAGTTGCGTATTTTGCATAATCCCGATTATCTTACGAAAAATAACATTTCGTCCGTCTATGCGGCGAGAGAGGCGCTCGGAGCGGCGGACTGCTTTATCTGTGAGTCGGATTTGTATGTGGCTGAGCCGGCGATTTTTAAGAAGGAACTGACACATTCCTGCTATTTCGGCAGAATGCAGGCGGGTTATTCCGACGACTGGGTCTTTGAACTGGATGGGGATTATATATCGCGGGTAGGTAAAGGCGGTAAAGACACCTATAACATGGTGGGCATCTCTTACTTTAAGCGGGAGGATGCCCGGATACTGCGGGAAGAGATAGAAAAAGCCTATGCTTTGGATGAGAACAGTCAGTTGTTTTGGGATGATATAGTAAACCGCAATCTGGACAAACTGAAGCTGACCATTGAGCCGGTGGAGGAGGGACAGCTTGTGGAGATAGATACGGCGGAGGAGTTGAAGAGAGTCAATGAAAGCTTTTAGATTGCTGGAGCAGTTAGAACAAATGGGAATTACTACGATCACGGGGGTACCGGATTCCACGTTAAAGCAGTTCTGCGACGGGATACAGACTTACAAAGGGAATCTGCGGCATTACGTGACAGTAAATGAAGGCGCCGCAGTGGGGATGGCGATCGGAAGCTATCTGGCGACTTCCCGGCCTGCATGTGTTTATATGCAGAATTCCGGTATCGGAAATGCGGTGAACCCTCTCGCGTCGCTGGCGAACCGGGATGTGTATGGGATCCCTATGTTGTTTATTGTGGGATGGCGGGGAGAGCCGGGCATCAAGGATGAGCCCCAGCATGTTTTTCAGGGGAAGATCACCTGTGAATTGTTTGATACGCTGTCTGTTCCCTATCGCGTGATCGATAAGGACACCACAGACACAGAGCTGGATGAAATACTGGCGGAGGCGGAAGGGACGCTGAAACAGGGAGATCAGTTTGCAGTGATCGTAAAAAAGGGCACATTCGATAAGGCGGAATCCTTTGTGTGGGAAAACGGCAGCTCTATGATACGGGAGGAGGCGCTGGGGCATATTTTGCAAAATCTGCCCGGCGATGCAGTGGTCGTATCGACCACTGGCAAAATATCCAGAGAACTGTATGAGCAGAGCGAGAAGATATACGGAAACCACGACAATATTTTTATGACCGTGGGAGGCATGGGACATGCTTCCATGATCGCCTTGGGAATTGCAGAGAATAAACGGGATAAGAAAATTGTATGTGTTGACGGTGACGGAGCGGCATTGATGCACATGGGAGCGCTTCCTTTTATCGCATCACAGCAGCCGGAGAATTTTTATCATATCGTTATCAACAATCAGGCCCATGAGTCCGTGGGCGCTATGCCCACAGGCTGTCAGGGAACCGATTTTGCGCAGATGGCGCGGGCGGCAGGATACCGTGAGGCGAAGCGGCTGGAAACCATGGAAGAGGTGAAGCGGATAGGGCAATGGATCGGGGAAAAGAGGGGGCCTGTTTTCTGGGAAATACCTGTGGCGCTCGATGCAAGGGCAGATCTGGGAAGACCGAAGGAGAGCGCACGGGAAAATAAGGAAGGATTTATGAGGGCAATCCAATGAAAGATATAACCGGTGTACAGGCAGGAAAGAAAAATGAAAAGGGAGAAGACCGCAATCGAAAATTCGAGTTTTTCAGGGGAGAGGGTATATGGCTTTCCGTTGTAACTTGCTTTATGCTCTTTATCTTTGCACCGTTTGAACTGTTGTTTATGAATCAGAACGAATTTTGGTTTGATGCATATCTCCTTGCACCGATCATGCTTTTTGTTTTCGGTGTGGCCTGTGTCTGCAACATTCTGGGGTTTGCTATTCTGAGAAAATGCGGCGAAACGATATATCGGCTCGGATTGGCGGTTTATTTTGTTGTTTTCCTAAGTCTGTATATTCAGGGGAATATTTTGACGGGCAGTCTGCCGTTACTGGACGGATCGAATATCGACTGGAGTCTTTACAGGAAGGAATATGTGCAGTCCTACGTTTTATGGATTGTGGTTGTGCTTGTAGTTGCGATCGTTTATCATAAGACAAAGGATCGATTTTTTGAGAGCATGGTCAGAGTCGTAAGTATCTGTATGACACTGATGTTTTGCGTGACGCTTCTCACACTTGCGCTGAGTAATCACGGATTTGAGAAAAAGCTTGGATTGACGGTAACGGACAAAAACATGTTTCAAATGTCCGAGGATCAAAATTTGGTCATTCTTATACTGGATGCAGTGGATGCCCGGGCGATGAATGCGCTCATGGAAGATAACCCGGATTATCAGGACATTTTCACTGATTTCACCTATTATCGGAATACGATGGGCGTGTACCCGGCAACCCGAAATTCCGTTCCCTATATCTTGTCGGGAGAATGGTTTGAAAATGAGGTGGAGTTCCGTGAATATGAGGCGAGAGCCTACGCGGATTCGCCGCTGCTCTCAGATTTAGAGCAGAAAGGCTGGCAGATCGGGCTTTATGAACAGGAGCTTCTGGCCAATGATGAGGGAAAGAAACGGTTCGAAAATGTGATTCCCGGCAAGAGAGGTGTCGGCAGTAAACTGATGATGATAAAGTGGCAGTTACAGTTAACGGGATTCCGCTATGCGCCATATTGCCTGAAACCCTATATGTTTGTTAACTTGAATCATCTTAACCGGATCAAGATTCCGCCGGAGGGAGAAACTGTTTACAGCAGCACAAATAAAAGCTTTTATGACAGGATGCAGAGTGCGGAGATTGATTTGACTGATCGGAAATGTTTTCGCTTTATTCACATTGCGGGAGGACATCCGCCCTTTAATTTGAATGAAAACGTGGAGGAAATTGCCGCGGAGGACGGCTCTTATGAGGATAATGTAAAGGCTTCTCTGACAATCACGAAAGCATATCTGGATAAATTGAAGGAGGCGGGCGTGTATGATAATTCGGTGATTATCGTTATGGCCGATCATGGTTACAGCAATATCATAGGGGATTATCACGAGCAGCAGAATCCGATTTTCTTCGTAAAGGGTATGGAAGAGAGCCATGATTTTTCTGTGTCGGAGGCGCCGATTTCTTACGAAGATCTGCAGGAAGCTTATGTAAGACTGTTGAATGGGGCTGGGAGCGACCAGATTTTTGACTGGAAAGAGGGGGATCAGAGGGAGAGACGATTCCTGTTTTACGAAGGAGGAGAGGAAGATCATATGATTGAGTATATGCAGCCGGGGCATGCGAGTGATGCGGACGCTATGTATGAGACGGGGAATGTGTATGATAGGTGACAAAAAGATTCTTTTTATCACAACAAAAAATATAGACTATATTCGAAACAGTCAGGAGATTGCGCTTCTTGCAAAGCACGCCTCGAAGCTGAGGGTAATCGGTTCGGATGCTTCGGGATATTGCAAGCGGCTGTTTCAGGTGTACGGCTCGTTAATACGGGAAAACTGCCGCAGCTATGATGTGGTATTTATAGGGTTTGCGCCGCAGCTTGTTCTCCCCTTTTTCCGGAGAAAATTCAGAAACTGTAAGGTTGTGATTGATTTTTTTATTTCCCTGTATGACACGTTTGTATGCGACAGAAAGATAATCAAAAAAGGTTCTTTGGCGGCCGGTATATTACATCGGATAGACGAAAGAACCTTGAAGCTGGCGGATCATATTATCGTGGATACGAAAGCGCATGGAGATTTCTTCGCATCAGAATTTTGCGCTGATTATGATAAAATGGAAGTGTTGTATCTCGAGGCGGATCGGATGATCTATTATCCGAGAAGCCCCAAAAGTAAAAGATATCCGGATAAGTATACGGTCTTGTATTTCGGAAGCATTTTACCGCTGCAGGGAGTGGAAACTGTGATTAAGGCGGCGGAGCTTCTCAGAGATCATGATAAAATACAGTTTATTGTCATAGGGCCTGAGAAAAAGGGAGTTGACCGATATATAGGAAATAATATACAATATATTGAGTGGCTTTCACAGCAGGAGCTGGCAGATGAGATAGCCGGAGCGGATCTGTGCCTTGCGGGACATTTTAACGCGGATATTGATAAGGCGAAAAGAACAATCCCCGGGAAGGCGTATATCTATGAGGCCATGCAGAAGAAAATGATTCTGGGTGACAATGAGGCGAACCATGAGCTTTTCAAACCGGACAATACGCATTACTATGTAGAGATGGGGAATGCGGAGAGTCTGGCGGCGCTGATTGTAAGAATTGCGGAAGAGCAGGGGATGACTACATGAAACTGATGATTCAGATACCGTGTTATAACGAGGCGGAAACGTTAGAGATTGCCCTGAACGATCTGCCAAAAAAAATGGACGGTATTGATGAGATAGAATATTTAATTATCAACGACGGAAGCAAGGATAATACCGTGGAGGTCGCGAGAAACTGGGGCGTGCATTATGTAGTCAATTTCAGGCAGAACAAGGGATTGGCCAAAGGGTTTATGGCGGGCATCGACGCCTGTCTGCGTCACGGGGCGGATATTATTGTGAATACCGATGCGGACAACCAGTACTGCGGAGAAGATATCGAGACCATTGTGCGACCTATTCTGGAGGGGAAAGCGGATATGGTGATCGGAGAGAGACCCATTGACGATACGGCGCATTTTTCTCCGATCAAAAAGAAATTACAGCATTTCGGAAGCTGGGTGGTGCGAAAGGCATCCCACACAGATATACCGGATGCGCCCAGCGGATTCCGCGCTTTTAGCAGGGAGGCGGCAATGCGCCTCAATGTGGTCAATGACTATACCTATACTCTTGAGACAATCGTACAGGCCGGCAGAAGTAAAATGGCTATTATGAGCGTTCCGATCAGAACGAATCCGGAGCTTAGAAGTTCCAGACTGTTTCATAGTATGTGGGGATATGTGAAAAAATCCATGCTGACGATTCTGCGCGCTTTTATGTGGTACAAGCCGCTGTACTGCTTTTCGCTTGTGGCGCTTTTGCCGTCGCTGATCGGTTTGGGAATCGGGATTCGGTTTCTTGGGTTTTATTTCCGCGGCGCCGGGAACGGGCATGTGCAGTCCTTGATTCTGGCATGTACATTGCTGATTATCGGTTTTATTACGTTTGTGATCGGTCTGCTGGCGGATACGATAGCGGCTAACCGCAGGATACTGGAGGATGTGCAGTACCATGTGCGGAAGCTGGAGTATGATGCGGAGAAGGATGAAATATTAAACGAAGAGTCGGTGAAAATCAGCGATGAGATCATCGAGCGAGGGGGAAAGTGAATGAGTGAATTAAAGAAAAAGCTTGCGGGAAATTGGAAATTTATAATATGTGTCCTGATGATCGGAATCTTACTGTTACCGATGGTATATACTATTTTTTTCACGCTGCCTTCAACAGATGATTTTTCGACAGCGTACCATGTTCATAAAAATTCGATGTTTATGGATAGTGTTCGCTATGCAAATATGCGGTATACTACATGGTCGGGTGTGTGGTTGTATGCGTTTATTAGAGCGCTGATTCATCCGCTGGTATTGTTTCCGCTGGAGAGTTATGGTATTGGCGTAGAAATGATTCTTTTGTTCATTGCATTTATGATAGCGTTGTTTATGATGATTGCTACAGCGGCAACAGAGATTTTAGGTGAAACAAAAAGAGAAAATATTGCCGCATATATCTTAGCGTTTCTGTTTGTCTTCCTAAATACGAATATATATTCAGAGATTTATTATTGGTTTGTCGGTTCCGGCTATATGATGGCGATGACTTTGGGTCTGGTGACGATCACATTGACAATTTTGTACTTTTATAGGGAGAAGAGCAGTTGGATTATCAAGATTCTTCTCTGTGTCATTGGCGCATCGGCCTGCAATTTTTATGCGGAGGCCATTCTGCCGGGCATGACTTATATGATATTGTGGGCTTATTTTAGCATCAGGGAGAAGAAACCCCTATGGAAAAAAACGATTCCGTTTTGGTTTATGTTTGTGAGCGGGGTGATTGCGGTTGCGGCACCTGGAAATTATGCGAGGTATGAGAGTTATACCTCAGAAGTCGATCTGATAGGAGCAGTTGTTGAGACAGTAAAAATATCTGTGAGAATTTTGAAGCATATGATTCAGCAGCCGCTTTTTATTGCTCTTCTGGTTATGGGTGTCTATATTGGCATTCGTCATACTGTAAGAACGATGCGGGGGATATATCCGCTTTTAGCGGGCTGCCTTTCTCTTGCGGCGCTGGCGATTAATGCTTTTCCAATCGCGCTTGGGTATACGGGGGTCAGCTTTTTCCCTAACAGGCTATATTTTGTGCTCGATTTTGTCTTTATGGTTGGGATGATAGTTACTTCAATCTGTTTTGGTATGTATGTAAAAGGGTTGTCTGGTTATGCGGCATTTGCTAAGCCGGGCCATATAGAGGTTGCTTTGATAGGTTTTGTCTTTTTGCTGATTTATTCTACGCTGGTGTACGGTCAGGGTATAAGCAGACTACCTTGGGTGCAGACCGTGTCGGCTGTCAGAGATGCGAAAGAAATCCATGATGCGTGGCAGGAATGCTTGATTGCGATTAGAGATTCGGAAGAGCAGAATGTTGTAGTCGAGGTGGATAAAAAGTATTTTGATTCGCCTGTGATTCAGACTCCGAGGATAACGGATGACACGGAAAACTGGAAAAACGGAGCCGCCGCGAGGCTGTGGGGCAAAGAGACAGTGGCAGTGGTGGAGAGAGAGGAAGAGGATTAGCTTGCGTGGGGCAGTTGAATGGACGTTGTATTTATGTTAAAATAGAATTTAATTAAGCAAAAGACGGGAAACCAATGAAATTGAAATCATTAATATCAAAGAAAAATGTGACGTTGTTCTTACTTATGCAGATTATGAATGTCATATTTTCATTAAACTCTGTTTTGATGAAGCTAGCATCGATGTCCTGGCAGCGAGAAGGATTGTTTGCCTTTAAGACGGCAGCTATCCTGATGGCTGCTGTGGCAGTTTTGGGTATATATGCGGTGGCATGGCAGGCTATTTTAAGCAAAGTAGATCTGGCGCAGGCGTATTTAAATAAAGGTACGGTAGTATTCTGGGGGTTGGTGTGGTCTGCACTGGTATTTCAGGAGCATATTACTTTCTTCAATATTGTGGGCAGTGTTGTTATATTTATAGGGTTAATGATGGTAAATTATCATGAATAGGTGGATTGCAGTTTTATTATATATATGCAGCGGTCTGATTGCAGCGATATCACAGCTTCTCATGAAAAAAGAGGCGAAGGCCAACGAAGGGGAAAAGGGCATCCGGAGAATTTTCCATATCAGGGTGATGGCGGCCTATGGTTTGATGTTCGGCACAATGTTTATTAATATGATTGCTATGCGTTATGTTCCGTATAAGTATGTGGCTGTATTGGGAACATTTTCCTATATTTTCGTATTGCTGTTAGGATATTTTGTATTGAAGGAACATATCGGAAAGGTCAGAGCGTTGGGCGCTTGTGTGATTCTTGCGGGAATTGTTTTATTTAACTGGGAGTGAGAGCGGATACGATGGAGAATGTAAAGAGAAATATTCTTAAGATAAGGGCACTACGTGACAGTCATAAACTGCTGTTTTCGGCCGTTTTCGTTTTTGCATTACTGCTATTGACGTGGCTGCTGGTTCCGATTATATTTGAAACGAATGATGACGCATTTCTGATGGGCTGTGTATCGGGGGGCAGAACCGGAAAGCCGGAAGCAAATACAATTTTCAGCCTGTTTCTGTGGGGAAGGATGGCATCGGCTCTCTATATGATTCATGCAGGGATTCCCTGGTACACCCTTAGTTTTCTAATTCTTATTGATTTATCTTTGACGGCAGTATGTTATTGCTGCGTAACAGCTTTTCCCAAATGGGGTGGAAGCATGTTTTGTCTGTTGTACTTTGGTATGTTTATCTATTATTCTGTCATTATCCAGTTTACGCTGGTATCTGCGTACTGCGGCATTGCGGCAATCTCTCTGATGCTGATTGAGAAAAAGGAGGAATGCAGTAGGAAAGATATTGTCATAAAGAATATTTTGATTTTTTTCTTTATGTTTTTTTCGGTTAATATCAGATCGAAGGTGGGCTATCTGGTTTTGGGAAGCGCGGCGGCGGCAGTTTGCTTCGAGGTACTCAGATATTTTTTAAAAGCTTCTGACAGGCAGAAAGTGAAAAAGATGGCACTTTCCTTTCTGGTGATTTGTAGTACTGTAATTATTTCCGTAGGCATTCATAAGATACACGAGGCGTTGGACGACTGGGGAGAATTTCGGGAATATCATGCGGAAAGGGCTAATTTTACGGATTATTCCAAATTAGATTATGAGTCCAATAAAGAACTGTTTGACGAGATTGGATGGTCGGAAAAATTTTATGTGCTGGCCAAGGGTTGGTTCTTTATGGATGAGAGAATAAGTACGGAATCATTTCGAAAAATTAATGAGCGCAATGTACATGAGCCGATCGATGTGGGATTTTGGTATTTGCATGACAATTTTCCGAAAATAGAGCTTCAGATCAAAGTATGGGTAGTATTGCTATTGTTCCTTTTGGCTGATGCACTCTGGCATCGCAAAGGAGGATACGGAAGAAATATCGTTTCTTTTCTGTGGCTGTTTGTATGGCTGGCGGAGACATTGTATTTTGCGCACGGCGGCAGGATGATGGAGCGAGTTGTTGAGGCATGGACATTGCTTGCGGTGATTCCTTCCATTCTTGGAATGGCAGGGAATGGTTTGGAGACCGATCGTGAAAGGAAAGAAAGCGTTGCAGTAAGCGCAGTCGTATCCGTTCTTGCGCTCATGCTTTGTGTCAAGTGTGTACGCAGTCCTTACGGGGGATTGGGTGCAGCAGGTTCTTTTTCACATGGGAGAAGTGGAGCGAGGACGACTCAGGCAAACGGAGAGGATTATGCGATGGCGCATCCGGAAAATCTATATATTTATGAGCCGTCATTGTCGAAGGGAGGAGGTCCGTGGAGAGTATATCCGAAGAGCAAACCCTATAATTTAATATCTTGGGGCGGCTCCTACTATAATTCGCCGCTCTATTATGAGCAGCTTAGACAAAATGGTTTTGAACATATATACGAAGAGGACTTTTTTAGAGAGAATGTTTACTTTATGGCCGGGAAAGAGCCGAATGAGAAACTCATTGACTTGATGGAAGAAAAATTTCCGGGATGTACTTATGAAATCACGGATGAAGGGGAAGGTTTTATTGTTTATAAGTTTTATGAATGAGGATAGGTTTAGGATTTATGAGTAAAGGGGTGATGGGCATATGGAAGCGAGGATCGGGGGAATGGAAAAGGTATCAGTTGTGATTCCCTGCTATAATTCCGAGAAATCGATTCAAGCGGTTGTGGAAAATATTTTAAATACATTAAGAGAAAATTATGAATGTCAGGTCATTTTGGTTAATGACTATTCAAGAGACAATGTTTGGAGCGTGATTACGGAAGTTTGCTCATGTCATGAGAACGTAATCGGTTTGTCACTTGCAAAGAATTTTGGTCAGCAGTCTGCAAGAATGGCGGCAATCGAATATGTGACAGGGGATTACGTTGTGTTTATGGATGATGATGGGCAGCATAATGCCGCAGATATTCCAGCTCTGATTGAGAAGCTGAAAATAGGTTATGATATTGTGTACGCCTATTTTCAGCGAAAGAAGGAAAGCGGATTCCGGGTGTGGGGCAGCAATATCAACCGAAAGATGACTGACTGGGTAATGGGTACGCCAAAGAATGTGCATACCAGCAGCTTTTTTGTTACCAGAAGGTTTGTGGTGGACAAGCTGAAAGACTATCCAAATCCGTCGCCGTATATATTTGGATATTTTATGCGTATTACAAGAAATATAGCGGATGTGCCGATAGAACACCATGAACGCATATATGGAAAGAGCGGCTATACACTTAAGAAGCTTCTCGGTTTGTGGATGGAGGGGTTTACCGGCTTTTCGGTGATTCCCTTGCGGATAGCGAGCATTGTCGGATGCGGCATGGCTGTAATTGGTTTCCTAGGCGGTATTTATACAGTGATTCATAAGCTACTGGAACCGGCCGTGGCGGCAGGCTATACGTCTTTGATAGCTGTTATGTTGTTCTGCTGTGGGATGATTATGATTATGCTGGGATTATTGGGGGAGTATGTTGGCAGGATTTTTATGAATTTAAATCATCTGCCACAATATGTAGTCAAAGAAAGACTGAATGTAGAATCAGACATGGAAGATAAGTGAGCGTGAAAAAAAGGCCGGGTTTTCGGAAAAAGGAGAGAAAAGGGATATGTACGAAAAAATCAGTGAAGTAGAAAAGAAGTTTAAGATATCGGAATTTCCGTTAAATGTCATTATTGAGCCGGGGAATTACTGCAACTTAAACTGCACTACCTGCGCGAACAATAAGCTGACCAGACCGAAAGGGCAGATGAACATTTTGCTGTATAAAAAAATAATAGACGAGATTGCCCGGGAAAATCCATATACAAGAATATGGCTTGATTTTTATGGAGAACCTTTATTACAGAAATTCAAGATTTTTTATATGATAGATTATGCGGTAAAAAAAGGGTTGAAAAATATCAGTCTAAACACAAACGGAACGCTTTTGGATGAAGAAATGACAGAGATGCTGTTGGATTCCGGCATCAGTTTTATCAGTATTGATTGTGACGGTTTTTCAAAGGAAGTATATGAAAAAATCCGGGTGAATGCTAACAGGGATGTTACCTATGCCAATATTGAGCGTATTTTAAAACGTAAGCAGGAGCGCGGATTGAAAGAACCGATCATAGAGATAAAAGTAATGGAGATGGAAGAGAATGAACATGAGATTGATCAGATTATTCAGTATTGGAGAAAACGGGGAGCGTGGACAACGACCCGCAGATTGATCTCATGGGCGGGACAGTGTGAGGATATTGCACCCGAGAAGACGGATCCGAGGATTGCGTGCGGCAATGCGGTGGGCATCCTGCCGATTACATGGGATGGAAAAGCGGCGCTGTGCGTAATGGATGTGAATGCGGATTATGAGTGCGGCGATGTGAATATAAACACGATCAAAGAAATCTGGCAGAAGAGAAACGAGGCATTTGTGAAAAAACATATGGAGCACCGCTTTGATGAGCTTCCCGCAATTTGTCAGAAATGTACAGATTGGGAGATTATTGGTGAAAAACGTTTTGATGAGAATGGCAATGAGGTGGGTAAGAATTACGAGGAGAGAGAACAGATGCTTGGAGAAAACGGATGAGTAAAATTCTGGTTACCGGTGCGGCAGGATTTATCGGCCGCTATGTGACAGAGCATTTGCTGGCGCAGGGGTATGATGTCATAGCGATGACAAACTCGAAAAAGTTGGATATGCGGTCAAAGCGGCTTACGATTATCGTGGGGGATATTTGCGATGGAGATTTTGTAGAAAAGACAGTTCAGGCAGTTGGACAGTGCCGGGCGGTGATCCATCTGGCGGCGGATATCCGCGTACCCGGAGACGGGGGAACTATCACAGCGAATTGCCTGGGCACATATCATGTGGTGGAATTGGCGAATCGACTGGGGGCGGATCAATTTATTTATCTGTCCAGTGTGCCGGTTATTGGAAAACCGGTCAGTGTACCGATCACGGAGGATCACCCCGCGCATCCGGAAACGCTGTATCATATTACGAAGCTGACGGGCGAGGAAATTGTGAAGAACGTCGGTACGCCGGGAATGAAAAAAGTGATGCTTCGCATTCCGTCTCCGATTGGAAGAGGAATGCGGCAGAATGTTTTTTTGTACCGTATGCTGGAGCAATGCCGTAAGGGGCAGGATATTCTGCTTTACGGAGCAGGAGGACGGGTGCAGAATTATGTGGATGTGCGGGATATAGCGGAAGCGGTCGGCCTGTCGCTTGTCAGGGATACGGAGGGTGTGTTCCTGATTGGCGGGGAGAGCATCTCCAACCTGCAGCTCGCCGAAAAATGTATTGCCCGCACAAAAGCTGGCGTACAGATCCGTTTTGCCGGTGTGGAAGACGCGGCGGAGGTGGAACACTGGGAAATATCAGGGAAAAAGGCAAAGGCGGTATTGGGATATGAGCCCCGGTATATGCTGGATGATACGATAGATTGGATTTACGGGGAAGAGTAAGAGGGGAGCAGCTTGTGCGTTTACTAGTTTTTTCTGATTTACATGGCAATTCCTATGCTTTGGACGCTTTTATGAAGCGCATTCGACAAGAAGAATACGATCACCTGGTTTTTTGTGGTGATATTTTTGGATATTATTATAACCAGCATGAGATTATACAAAGGCTGGCGGAGACAGACAATTTGATCTGGCTGAAAGGTAACCATGATGCCTATTTTCAGCACTTGTTTTGCGGAGCGGAAGAGGAAGCGGATTATGTGAATAATTACGGGCATTCTTATGCGGATGTGAGAAGCAGATTTACGCAGCAGGAGTGTGACAGAATCGCAGCGTGCCAATCAGGGTGTATCATTGCTGATTCTGGTCGCAGGATAGGTATTTTCCACGGAACGCCGCAGGATTCACTGGAGGGAAGATTGTATCCGAAAGATGCGATTAAAGATCCGCAGATATATCAGAAGTATGATATTGTTATTTTGGGGCATACCCATTGCAGAATGGAACGCTTTGTCGGGGATACCCTGATCGTCAATCCGGGGTCGCTCGGACAACCGAGGGATGGCAATGGATTTGGCTATGCCGTGATTGATACGATTGAAAAAGAAGTTTGGTTTGAGACGATTTTATTGGATACAACAGAGCTTTACAGGCAGATTGATCAGTATGACGCAGGATTAAAGAAACTTAAAGGCGTTTTGGAACGCAGGAAGGAAGACTTTGTATGAGAAGGATTTTGGTGACCGCTATCAGCGGTGATGTCGCAAACGGTATTCTCAAGATTTTACAGGAAACGGAGGATATGGTGTACGGCTGCGATATCTATGATTATCCGGTAGGTATGGATAGGGTTATCACTTATTGGAAGAGTCTTCCGGCGGTAAATCCTGCATATATTGGGGAAATGTTAGATAAATGTAGGGAATATCAGATTACCCATCTGATTCCGGCAAACGAGTCGGAGATTAAAGCGATTTCAAAAAGTGCAGGTCTTTTTGCGAATGCAGGTATTAAGGTGATGATTAATACGCCTGACATGATAGAGACATTTCAGGACAAATATGAGACAAGCCGACTGCTCAATCGAATCGGAGGGGATGTTATTGCGCCTAAAACATATTTGTACCATGATTTTTTGGAGGACGGAAATACTTATATTGTCAAATTGAGAAATTCCTGCGGTTCGAAGCTGTTACAAAAGATAAAAACGGTGGATGAGATACGGGAATTGAAGGTGAATGTTCAGGATATTGTGATTCAGGAGTATATCGAGGGAGAGTCACAGGAATATACGGTAGGTGTTTTTTCAGACGGCAACAGGATTTCCTCTATCATATTTAAGAGACAATTAAAGAATGGCTATACATCCTTTGTGGAACTGGTGGAAGACGAGGGTATCCGTCAAATTGTGGAAAAGATTGTGAACGATATAAAGCTGCGCGGTTATATCAATATCCAGTTGAGAAAACATGCGGGGAAAAATTATATTTTTGAAATCAACGCCAGAATTTCCGGGTCTGTATATTTTCAGTATATGCTGGGACACAATATTGTCATATGGTGGCTGGATCTGCTGGACGGAAAAGCGGATCATGTTTATGAGAACAAGTATAAAAAGGCGATTGGGATTAGGGAGCTGACTGAGAAGTTTGTGATTATGGAGTAAGGCGTATGCGCTATTATATTTATGGAACGACAGATTTGGCGGAGAATCTATTCTATCTTCTGGAGGAAGAAGGGAGAAAGATAGAGGGATTTACCGTAGACAGGCAATATATAGCAGAGCAGTATAAAACGCTTGAAATTCACGGTGAAACGGTAAAGATACCGATTATTTCTTTTGATGTATTGAAAGGTTACTCAGATAAAAAAGAAATCGGCATTTATCTATGTATCGGATATACGAAAATGAATGCCGCGCGCAGGGAAAAATTTGCGGAGATAAAAAACTGCGGTTACCATATAGAAAATTATATACATAAGACGGCCTGCGTGGAGACGGATAAACTGGGAGAAGGTAATCTGATTTTCGAGCAGGCGTATATCGGAATGTACGCTGAGATCGGCAACGGAAATATTGTTTATCCAAAGGCTATGATTGCGCATCATACAAAAGTTGGAGACTTTAATTATTTTGCCATTTCCGCATCGGTAGCCGGTCATGTTATCGTTTCGGATGAAAATTTTTTCGGCAATAATGCAACGACAAAAGATAAGATTACAGTCGGAAATGGAAATTTGATTGGGGCGAATGCTTACGTACAGCATGATTTGTCGGATGAAAACGTAGTTGTTCCGGAGCGAAGTATTATTTTAGAGAATAAAAAACCAACGGATTTTTTGTAGGCAGTACGAGGCGATGGTCGTATGGAAAAGAAATTATCATTTGTCGTTCCATGTTACAAATTGTGTCATTCAGGAATCGTATAGTACGAGTATCGGAGAAAGAAAACATGATATATTCTGAAAATCAGCTTAAGGAAAAAATCATACAGATGATAGAAGATTTTGAAGATGAAATTGTGGAGTTCAAGGAGGCAAAAACCAACTGTTCTTTGAAAGATATCGGGAAATATTTTTCGGCATTAGGTAATGAGGCTAATATACGGGACAGGAAAGAAGCGTGGTTGATATTCGGAATAACGAACGAAAAGGAAATTGTGGGAACGGCGTATAGAAAAGACGGAAGTCTGCAAAGAATGAAAAAAGAAATTGTTGTTGGAACAAATGAACGTTTGACATTTATGGAAATATACGAGCTGAATCTGGAAGGGAAGCGAGTAGTTGCATTTCAGATTCCACCTGCGCTTCGGGGTATTCCAACAACATGGAATGGCGCTGCCTATGCAAGAGAAGATGAAAATACCAGCCCGCTGCCAATGGATAAAGTAGATTTGATTCGCAGTCAAGTGGGTGTTGACTGGTCAAAAGAAATTGTAGAAAATGCAGATATAGATGATTTGGATGAAAAAGCTGTGAAATATGCACGTATATTGTTTGTCAAAAAGCAAAAGGCGTCCAAGAGATCTATAGAAATGCTGGAAAGAATGTCTGATGTAGAGATATTGAATAAAGCTGGTTTATTAATAAAGGGAAAGGTGACAAATACAGCGCTTATTCTCTTGGGAAAAGAGGAGTCGCTGTACCTTTTTGATGGATTTATTCCAAGAATAACATGGACTTTGTATAACGGGGATGGTACTGTCAAAGCATATGAACATTTTGATATGCCACTTTTGCTGGCGGTGGATAAGACTTATGCCAAAATCAGGAATGAAAAATACCGTTATATTGCTGAGCAACAAACTTTGTTCCCGGATGAAGTAGATCAGTATGACCCTGATGTGGTAAAAGAAATGTTAAATAATTGCATTGCGCATTCCAATTATCAGCTTCGAGGAAAAATTAATGTGGAAGAGTTTGAGGATAGATTGATATTTATTAATGAAGGCAGTTTTATTCCTGAAACTGTAGAGCGAGCGCTTGAGGAGGGATATAAACAGCCTTATTATTAGGAACGGCTTTTTGTGTCATGTGATGGTTAACCTTTACATGATAGATACGAATGCAATGGGGATTCCCATGATGTATCAAATCCAGAGGGACAAATGTTTTCCGTTGCCGACTTATGATTTGAAGGATATTAATCGTGTTAAAGTTACGTTATATGGAAAAATTCTTGATAGAAATTATACGCAGCTGCTTCGTAGCAATGTAGATTTGGATTTGCATACAGTGTTTTTATTAGATAAAGTACAGAAGAAAGAGCTTATCACTAAAGAGAATTATAATTTTTTGAAAAAGGCAGGATTAGTAGAGGGAAGATATCCCAATTTGTTTGTATCCTATAGGATCGCTAATATTGTAGGCGCGCCGGCAGAATATTTACGGAATAAGGGATTAGCTAACGACATATATCAGCAATTAATTGTAAGTGCGCTAAAGACAATGAAGTGTGCGAAAGTATCTGATCTAAAAGCTGTTTTGGAGGGAACCTTGCCAGCGATTATGAATGAAAAGCAGAAGACTAGAAAAGTTTCCAATATTCTTCAAAGTATGAAAAAAGAAGGTATGGTATGCGTTGAGGGAAGTGGGTATAAGGCAAAATGGAGACTTGCTGCTGAGCAGATTTAAGCTGAACTTGAACTAGATTTTGAATTAAGCAGCGTTAAAAGCGTTTTAAGATAAGCTGTTTTGGACTAAGTTGGACTTAATGTTGGACTAAAATAGAACTAATTCGAACTAAGACAAAAATAGGATATAGTTAATTTGATATAATAATGCGTAGACAGTATGAGGCGATGGACGTATGGAAAAGAAATTATCGTTTGTAATTCCCTGTTACAGATCACAAAAAACGGTGGGAAGCGTGATTGAAGAAATTAGAAAAATGATTAAAAAGGAAGAAAAGTATGATTATGAGATTATTCTCGTAAATGATGGCTCTCCAGATGATGTCTGGGATGTTATTAAAGAGTATGCGGCGCAGGATGAGCATATTCTGGGTGTGAATCTGGCAAGAAATTTCGGGCAGCACAGTGCGGTTTTAGCGGGTTATCATTATTGTACGGGAGACTATGTTGTTTCGTTAGATGATGACGGGCAGACTCCGGCAGGCGAAGTTCCTGAGCTGATGCGTGAACTGGAAAAGGGGTATGATGTTGTCTACGCAAAATATGGTGAGATGCATCAGAAGGCGTTCAGACGATGGGGTTCTGACTTTGCGCGGCGCATGTCGGATTATATTTTTGGCGTGCGGGGGTATTACACAGGCAGTTTTTTTGTTGCTCGCAGATTCGTGATAGATGAGATGATCCGATATCAGAACTGCTACCCTTATCTGGGGGGATTGGTTCTCAGAACGACCAGAAATATCGGTTATGTATCTATACAGCATAACGACAGACTGGCGGGACGGTCAGGATATAGCCTGAAAAAGCTTATATCGCTCTGGTTTAACGGCTTCACGGCATTTTCCGTAAAACCGCTTGAAATTAGCACATATATTGGATTTCTGTTTGCTTTCATAGGTTTTGTCTATACGATTGTGATTATCGTAAGAAGACTGTTTATTCCGGAATTGGAGGAGATTATTCCGTATGGCTGGAGCTCCCAGACGGCCATTATGCTTGTGATTGGTGGTTTGATTTTGATTAATATGGGCATGATGGGAGAGTATATCGGGCGTATTTATATATGCATCAATAATTCACCGCAATTTGTTGTAAGAGAAGTGTGCGGCAATAGGGAAAAGGAGAAGTAGCGGCTGTTCAATTATGCCGATTATTTGACTTATGCATTAATCGGCAGGTACTATTTAAATATTGGACAGTATTTTCTAATTTTAGAGCCAGATATATCAACCATGGCATTTTAGGATAGGAATATCCTATTTTTATCCTAAGCATCGCTTTGATATAGCGCAAAAAATCTTTACAGGGCATTTTTGCGTGAAGAATGCCCTGATACTTTAACTTTGCGTTATAGAAATTTCTTTGTTTTTTTTGCATACTTTGACTTTCGTATATTTCATTGATGGGTATCAGTGTTAAAATACATTTATTTCGTATTTGTTCAAGGGCTAGTTCTCCAGCAGGTGTTCGAACGATAATGCTACTGGTTCCATTTTCTGTGGCATTTATATTTGTGTAGTTATCGCCAACAGAAATGTCTGCTGACTCATTTAATTTATCAGTGCAGTATAAGCATCTTTCGTTCGAAAAAAAATGGTGGACTTGTTGTCTGTATTTTCGATCTATATTTATTTCTCGATTATTTAAATATAACAGCATATCTCCGGGCCACCCCGAATTTTTTTTGTTTCGGGAGTCCATTCCATATAGTTTATCATGTGCTGCGTATTTGCCGGCAAAATAATTCCATATTGTATAGGTTACAATTTTGTCACAAAATAGCCCGATTAACAAATAATTATTGCGGTTTAAATGGTATTGCTCTATCATTCTCTTGAAACCGGTTATCGCACAGCCAACAGCGACAATAACAATGCGCTCTTCCTGGTGGGATAAGATATATTTTGCTGTCTGAGCATGTGATACAGCGATATAACGGGATTTGCTGCTGCTTGGAGTATACTTTGTAATCCGCTCCGTTTCCACAACGTCGGAATAGCAATTTGTATTTACTATAAATGCCGAATCGTATATAGAATTAGATAATAATGTACGAATTAATTCAGAAACTATACCGCCGCTGGTACAATTTTGTAAAAGAGCAGGGTCTGATATATTGCCGATATAAGATTGCAGATGTTTACACTGGCGTTCTTTATGGCCAGACGGGGTGTCCCCCAAGACGGTCTCAGCATTATAATAACCAGGGCAGATTCTCAGGCAGATACCACAATCTACACACTGGTTTTTATGAATATGTGGTAAAGAGGCACCTGTTTTTTCGTCAATTTCCATGGAAATGGCTTCCTGTGGGCATATGCCAGCACATATTCCGCAGGAACAACAAGCTTTTTTCTCCTTTACACAATTTATATTTTTTTCCATAACGTTCTCCAAAATATTATCATTTAAATATCTGATATAATG